>NZ_DAMANB010000019.1:0-76635 GCF_032073645.1 Myroides sp. | reverse complement strand
GATATTCTTTATATACAGTAGCAGAGAATTTATCATCAATCTTTGCTGGATTATAATGTGTGTTTTCTAATATATACGTTACTAATTCTAAAAGAAGCTGATCTTTTTCAGGCGTATCTTTTTGCTGTTTAGGCATAAAACTCCACAGAAGAGCAGACACTCCGATAAGTAGAAGTATAACCTTATAATTTCTTTTCATAAATAGCTTAAAAGTATTCATTAATTAGTTTTGAACTAAAGTAGTTAAAAAAGTAAATATTTATACGATATGGTCGATAATTATTTGTTAAAACACATAATCGTATAAAAATCCGTAGTTGTTATATGCTTAAACCCAAAATCCGCATCAGTCAAATACTGCAAAGTAATTCTACTTTATAGCTCCTTCATTAGCTCTAAAACCATACTAGTGTATGCTTGTATCACTAATTCTGACCTATTTTGTATAATTACTTTTCGTCTATATGTCTATCACGTATTTTCGGTTAAAACTAAGTAATTTCACAAACAAAATAACATATAATCCTTACATTAGCGAATGTAATTAAAATAAATATATGATGCAAAGACCTTTAATACTTGTTACAAATGATGATGGTATCATAGCACCAGGAATGAGAGCCTTGATAAGTGTGATGAAAGAGATAGGAGAAGTAGTGGTAGTTGCCCCAGATAGTGCTCAATCTGGAATGGGGCATGCTGTAACGATCAATAATACGCTTACGTTAGAAAAAGTAAATATCGACCCAGAGATAGAATTAGAATACGCTTGTTCAGGTACACCTGTAGACTGTGTAAAGATAGCGCTAGGACAAATACTAGACAGAACACCTGATCTGTGCGTGTCTGGAGTAAATCATGGTTCTAACTCTTCTATTAATGTAATCTATTCTGGTACGATGAGTGCTGCACTAGAAGCAGGAATGAGCGGTATACCTGCAATAGGTTTCTCTTTATTAGATTTTAGCTGGAGCGCAGATTTTGAACAAATAAAACCTTTTATAAAAAAGATTACAACAGAGGCACTTAAACATGGGATTCCAAAAGACGTGGTGTTGAATGTAAACTTCCCAAAGTTGGCTACTGAAGATATTAAAGGAATAAAAGTGTGTAGACAAGCTAAGGCTACATGGGTGGAGAACTTCGATAAACGAGTTAGTCCTCATGGAAAAGAGTACTACTGGTTAGTAGGAGAATTCGTGAACCAAGATAAGGGAGAAGATACAGATGAGTGGGCATTGCGAAATGACTATATCTCTATCGTACCAGTGCAATTTGACTTAACAGCACATCAAGTATTAGAACGTATTAATAGATGGGATCTGTAGATGAAAGATAAGATTGTTCATATTCTAATCGGTTTTGTTGGAGGTGTAGTGGCTACTGTAGTGGGTATAGAACTTTATTTGTTGTTGTTTACTAACTATGAGTTGTTTAGTGATTTTAGTTTCATTAATAACATAGGGTTGGTAGGAAGAATAACAGCGATAGGGAGCTTACTTAATTTGCTATTGTTTACGTTTTTTATTAATCGCAGATTAGATTTTATGGCTAGAGGTTGTATTTTAGCCGTAATTATTTTAACCATAATAACACAGTTAGTGTAGATGAAGTATTATATAATAGCAGGAGAGGCATCAGGGGATCTACATGGATCTAATCTTATGCGATCTATATACAAGAAAGACCCTGAGGCAGAGATACGCTTTTGGGGAGGAGATTTAATGCAACAGGTAGGCGGTAAGCTCGTGAAGCATTATAAAGATCTTGCTTTTATGGGATTTGTTGAAGTGGTACAAAATCTAGGAACAATATTGCGCAATATTAAGTTCTGTAAAAAAGATATCGCATCTTTTAATCCAGATGTATTAGTGTTTATTGATTACCCCGGCTTTAATATGCGAATAGCTAAATGGGCAAAGAAAATAGGTATAGAAACACATTATTATATCTCACCTCAAATATGGGCTTGGAAGGAGAATCGAATCAATGATATCAAAAGAGATTTTGATTTTATGTATGTAATTCTGCCTTTCGAAAAGGATTTTTATGAGAAGAAACATAATTACCCTGTAACCTTTGTAGGACACCCATTAATTGATGCTATTGCAAATTACCGTGCACAGGAGCATGAGGACTTTAGAAAAAAGCACAATTTAGATGATAGACCAGTGATTGCGTTATTACCTGGTAGTAGAAAGCAGGAGATCAGTAGATTATTAAATGAAATGCTTTCTGTAATACATCATTACCCACAATATCAATTTGTAATAGCTGGTGCTCCAGGACAAGAAGCTTCATTCTATGAGACTTTTATAAAAGATCAAAATATTTCGTTTGTATTTAATGAAACGTATGCTTTATTGAATATTGCCCATGCTGCATTAGTGACTTCAGGTACAGCAACGTTGGAAACAGCCTTGTTTAGTGTGCCACAGGTTGTCCTGTATAAGGGAAACCAGATGTCTTATGAAATAGCGAAGCGCATCATTAAATTAAAGTATATTTCTTTAGTTAATTTAATTATGGATGATGATGTGGTGGTAGAGCTTATTCAAGGGGATTGTAATGCTGTGAGAATAGAGCAAGAATTCGCAAAAATCATACAAGGTGAAAAAAGAAATGAAATATTGTTAAAATATAAAGAATTAATTCGTAATTTAGGCGGTCAAGGAGCGAGTGATTATGTTGCGGATGAAATAATAAAAAATCATATGACAAAAAGAAGTTAGTTAACCACCACAAAATAACCAATATGAAAAAGTTTACATTATTATTAATCAGTGTTTTGGGCCTTTCTGGTTTCCATACAATAGAAGCGAAGACAACAAGTAAAGCTGTTTATAGTAGCCCTGTTAAAAAGAAACCTACAGCCGTTATCGCTGAGAGTAAAAATGTAGATGATAAAATACAAGCAGAATTAGACGCTTTGTTAGGTGACTTTATGGAGGAGGCAAAAGAAGCAAAGGGGGAGTACTTTGATAACTTGACTAGTCAAGTGTTGAATACCGCTTTTGATTATGAAGGAGTGCGTTATAGATATGGTGGAATGAGTAGAAAAGGTATGGACTGCTCTGGTCTAGTGATGACTGCTTTCGGAGATACTAGTGTGAATCTGCCACGTACCTCAAGTGAAATGGCTCAAGTAGGTGAACGTGTGAGAAAAGCAGAAGCACAGACAGGTGACCTAATCTTCTTTAAAACTCGTGGCAATAGAATTAGTCATGTAGGAATAATCACTGAAGTATTAGATGACGAAATTAAGTTCATTCATTCTTCAACTAGTAAAGGAGTAATTGTGTCTTCAACAAAAGAAAATTACTATAGTAGAACTTTCGCACAGATTAACCGTGTTGTTCTAGAAAGTATGAATTAAGATTACAAGGATTCAAAAAATAATATTAAGCTCTATCCATCAGGATAGGGCTTTTTTTATGGTATTCACTATATTTTTAGAATTGCTGATACTAATCAAAGAATCAGTTATTTTGGAAAGGGTTTTGATACTTATTGTAAGTATGAAGCCTATTAAATTCTCTTTTTTATTTTATTCTCTATTCCTTTTTTTGGGAATATACTTAGACTTACCTATAAGTACTTTTTGGGTGATAGCCACTTTATGTATTCTTCTATTTGTATTGACAATGTCATTAATGAATAGATATGTACATTTTCCGTCTTGGTTTACGGGGAGTAAGGATATTGTATTATTTGTCAGTCTCTTTTTCTTTTTAGGTGTTGGGTTAAAAGGTTTGGTTAAGAATCAATATGATTCTGAGTTACTAAAAATAGAGACATATCTAAACAAGCCTAAAAAAAGTAGAATAGATATAAAAATAACAGAGACTCTTAGTAATAAAACGAACAAACGATTTATAGGAGAATTGATTAGAGTAGGTGATACAGTGTGCAGTAATAAGATTGCTCTTTATTTTAATGAGCGTCAAGATTCACTTGTAGTAGGAGATGTCATTAGTTATTATGGCAGGGTAGGGAGTATACAACAACCGAAGAACCTTGGTCAGTTTGATTATCGAAAGTATATGCAAGGTAAGGGAATCTTTATTCAAAGTTACGTAGGAGATTACTTTGTAGTAGGACATGAAGTACATTGGCGTTATGAAATATTGAGGATAAGAAGGTATTTAATAGATAAGATATATAGCGACTCTACTGTTCTTCAAGAGAATACTAAAGGTCTAATCATGGCGCTATTACTAGGGGAGAAGTCATTTATAGACACTACGGTTCTTAATCAGTTTAAGGAAGTAGGTGTTATGCATGTATTAGCTATTTCAGGATTGCATGTAGGACTTATCTACTTAGTTCTTGCCCGAAGTTTATTCTTTTTACCTAAGAAGATAAGGAGTATTGTGATACTTGTATTGCTGTGGTTCTTTGTCTTTTTATCAGGTTTCTCAGCTTCAGTATTTAGAGCGGTCCTCATGTTTACGATTTATCTTGTTAGTCAACTCCTAAGAAGAAATCAGAATTTAGAGCACAGTATCGGTTTAGCCTTATTTTGTAGTCTATGTATATATCCTTATTGGGTATATGACCTCGGTTTTCAGTTAAGTTATTTAGCTGTTATTAGTATAGTCTATATTCACCCTCTATTTAAGAAGCATTATTCTAAGCATAAAATAATCCAGTATATTCAAGGAATTATTTATATCTCCATAAGTGTACAGATTGGTTTGATACCTATTCAGTTATATTATTTTCAGCAGTTTTATTTTCTGTTTTTATTAGCTAATCTAATTGTCATACCGTTAATAACAGTACTTATTATTTTAGGGATGGTCTATTTGATTGTGATGTGGATTGAAAGTATATCTATAGCAGTTGGTTTTTGCCTTAATGTGTTAACGGATCTAATGTACCGCTTAATAGAACTAGTGTATCGTTTGGATTATTTCTCTTATCAGAATGTACAGATAAGCTTTACACAAATGTCTTTAATCTTGATTCTTATAGGAGGAGTATTACTTACTTATTATCAGAAGAAATTGAGATATATAGTAGTAGGGGTGCTGCTATGTAGTGCTCTACAGTTAGGTACTACTTTAGGATCCAGTAAAGAAGATACTTTGGATACTGAAATTGTGGTTCCATTCATGTCTAATAAGAATAATAGATCAGTATGGATTAGAGACTATGATACGGTACATGTATTAATGAATCTTATTGATAGTACTGATCAGAGATATTTACGTGATTTAGATAAATATGTACAAGAGTATGGTTTAGATAAAGTCATGTACCATCCATTAGAGGGAATTGTACCGAGTACTCAAGACAAATTGCTAATTATAGATACTGATAGGATAGCGTATAATGGAGTATTAGATGCTTCTGTTGTATTATTCTCTGGGCAACCTAAGATTAACTTTGAGCGAATGCTAGAAGTGAGGTTACCTAAATTAGTGATCTTTCATAATTCAGTCCCTTTTTGGTTTAAGAGAAAGTGTATTGATATATGTGTAAAAAAGAATATCCCTTTCCATGATATGTATGAAAAGGGATATTGGTCTTCTTTATTATAATGATCTTAAATCTGTTGTAATAGTTGTTGAGGGGTTTGGTACCCAACGATTACTTTAGTCACATCACCTTTTGTACCGAAGATAACCATAGAAGGGTATCCAGGTATTCTTAAGAACATCGTGAAGTCATGTGTAGCATTTCTACCTTTTCTTTCACTGTTGTATCCAGGGTTTGTGTACTTTGTTCCTTTGTAGTTTATTTCTTCATTACCTTCTGCATCAAATTTCACAGCATAGTAATTCTTGTTGATATACTCGATTACTTTAGCATCGCTAAAAGTATTTTTGTCCAGCATTTTACAAGGTCCACACCAGTCAGTAAAAGCATCCATAAAGATAGGCTTAGCTTCTTTCTTTTGTGCTGCGATAGCTTCGTTAAACGACATCCATTTTATTTCTTGAGCATTAGCTGTTAATCCTAAGAAAGTAATGGTAAGTAATAAAAACAGTTTTTTCATATTTCTTTTAATATTGTTATTATTTGACCCCGTGCATTAATTTCTTCAACACTGGGTTAAGAGCAATAACTAACAATCCTGCTACAATAGGCACTATAGTGAAGATTAAGAAGAATACTGATAATGAGTATTGCTCTGTAATAGTTTCTATTTGTCCACCTAATGTGGCAGCTAAATTGTTTCCAATTGCGATTGCAAGATACCACATTCCGAACATTAGTGCAATCATTCTTGCAGGAACTAATTTAGAAACATACGATAATCCTACAGGTGATGAGAATAATTCTCCTAATGTATGGAAGAAGTAAGCAAAAACTAACCACATCATAGATACTCTCGTACCTTCTGTAATACCATGTGAACCGTATGCTAATACTCCGAATCCGATAGCCATAATAATTAATCCAAGTCCATACTTAATAGATGCAGGAGGGTTAAATCTAGAATCCCATAACTTAGATACTAGAGACGCTAATGCAATAATAAAGAATGAATTAAGAATAGAGAACCATGAAGCTGTTATTTCTACTTGATTATCTTTTATTTCTGTTATCTCTGCTTGTACTATTTCAGTTTCTTTATTTGCTTCAGTAAACTGTTTAGTTAGATGTTCTTTTTGTTTACTATCAAGGATATTAAAGTTACCTAACTCTTGAAAGATTTCTACTTTATCCCCTTTAGTTAATGTTGCTAACTGTGATACTACAGCAGTATGTTTGACCACATTATCTCCTTCTTTAGGTTGGTTAGCAGCATGTATCGCTTTATAGTCATAGATAGGCTCATTGTGCTTGTCTAGAATAGGCTTACCTTCTCTATCTACTTTTTGAACTTGGATTGCATCATAAGTAACTTCGTATGCATGTAATGACCAGTCTCTGTTAAGCATCCAGATAGCTGATGCCCATACTCCCACAAAAGTAATCGCTAATATAATGTTAGATAGTAACGCTTTCTTAATTGTCTGTTTTGCTAATAAAATAAGTACCCAAGAGATAATTAGTAAGGGCACTATCGTCAGTAATGAGTTGAAGATATTAAATAATAATGCTTTGTCTCCAGATAGAATTCTCTGTGTATTATCACGTGCGAAGATGATTAGCGATGTAGCTCCTTGTTCAAACGACATCCAGAAGAATATCGTAAAGAAAGCAAAGATGATAACAGCTATCATACGATCTCTAACTACTTTAGCATATCTCATTATACGTGATATAATTAACCACATCAATATTAATAGTCCTGTGACAACAACTACTGCCTGACCATCCATACCGAATATTTCGGCAGGGAATAATCTAATCTTACCTACGATATAGAATACATCACTAAATGCATATAAGAATCCAATGATAGTAGTAATAGCTATAAGTATATAGTCTAATGTAGTAAATGGATTGCGTTTCAGTTCATCCTGTTGAGCAGGTGTTAAGTCTTTCGTATCTAGAGGTGTGTCTTCTTTTATTTCTGTAGATGTATTAGGAACATCACCGATAGCTCCGAAGATAGGTTTAGCAAACCAAAATTGTAGTGTACCTAGTAACATGAAGATACCTGCTAAACCAAATCCATAGTGCCATCCGATACGCTCTCCGATATATCCACATAGCATCATACCAAAGAATGCTCCTGCATTAACTCCCATGTAGAAGATTGTATAAGCTCCATCTTTTTTCTCAGGGAATGATTTATACATCTCTGATAGGATAGAAGTCATATTTGGTTTAAAGAACCCTGTACCTACTACTAATAGTACTAATCCTAGATACATAAAGAACTCTGTCTCAAAAGTCATAGAGGCATGCCCTAGCGTCATAATTAGTGAACCAATTACTACAGCCCATCTATAACCTAGATATTTATCTGCTAGGATACCTCCGAAGATAGGGGTGATGTATAATAACATGGCATAAGTAGCGAATATAGCTCCTGCATCTACTACACTCATTTCCCATCCAGGGTTGAGGCCTATGACAGACATGGTTAAGAATTGAATCAATAATACGCGCATTCCGTAGAATGAGAATCGCTCCCACATCTCTGTAAAGAAGAGAACGAATAATCCTGAAGGATGTCCCAGAACTTTACTGTCGAAGAAGTTCGGCCGGTCAGTAGTAGAGTTTTCCATAATGTAATTTTAAAAGTCTAGTTTGTGGTTAGTTATAAGATTGTGTTTAAGACATAAACTCATGTCATAAAGGCTAAAAATAGTAAAATAAACTTAAGATTAATTGTTTTACTAAAAAATATAAATAGTTTTTAGTGAGAGATTAGTATTTATAGTTCGTTTTTATTCACTATTCTTAAATCTACTGGTTCATATTGCGATATGATAGAATAAAGTATAATCAGATTAAGTGTTTTTATATAAAATAGTAATTGTTGTAAAATAAAGTAATTTGCGGTTATGCTAAATTTAGCATACTAATCTGTAATGAAGAGTTGATCCTAACTTCGTCAGCATATAACTATATTGAGATCATGATGATATACTTCTATATAGATTATTCGGGTAGAGATAGAGTATCATTCGGTAAAGTACCTTTTATCCCTTGTAGTTATTAGTTATTACCGAATGATTTCCGAAGTTACTTCATTTTGTTTAATGATAGTGGTTGAATATGAGGTTGTTAATGTTTTATTGAACGTTCAGAATAGGGCAATAAGAGATTATGGAGTCATTAACTCCAAATGAGGGCATTAGTAGACGATTTGTTGTTAGTTGTGTTTATAGAAGTTGATATGGAGCCTCTTTAGCACACGCTAGTATAGAGAACTAGATAATGTATAAACATAAAAAAACGCCTTAGATTACTAAGGCGTTTATATGAGTATTTATTGATTTGCTTTTTTCTGTTCTAGAGGTCTGATGACTAGTCTGTCGTAGATGACTAGTGTGACCACAGAGAACATCCCGATACCGAATACCACATACCATATCTTGTTTGGATTATAAGTGCTCCATAGCATATCTACCATCTCCCAGTGAGACATGCTTAACTTCTGTTCTGCTAAAGCGAAGTATTCATTCTTAGAGAATGGGAAGTGTACTTGGCTAATGTCAATACCTTTATTGATAGCGTATTCTTTAAAAGAGGTAGCCACTTGTGACCAATCTACGCTGTCCGCTTTAAGGTTAAACTGTTTTTCGAAGGCAGATAGGGACATATTTAGAGTCTTTGATCCTTGTTCTATAAATTGTTCATGTGTTACCACTTCCGGCATTTCGATGCTTCTAGTAGCCATCTCACGTTTTAGTAGTGATAGTTTATCTGACCATGATTGGTATAGACTTCCTGAGATAAAACTTGTCACGAAGTAACTAGCTGCCACAGGTAAGAAGTAAGTCCCTTGATATAATCCGTCTTTTCCTTTAGGAGTAATTAACGCGATGAATGATGATACAGTAGGACTAGACATCATCTCTCCGATAGAGAAGATCATCGTACCTAATATAGTAAACAGTGGATTGTGCGTATAGAACGTAAGTCCTACTCCTATACTCGCGATTATAGCACCTCTGATTACTGCGTTGATATGGCGCATCTTCGTCACGAAGAATGAGATCGTCACCTGACAAATGATAATCATGAATGAGTCAACATTAGTGAACCACTCAGGTTTTACCTGTCCATCTTGAGTCATAAGAGTACCTAAGAACGGAATGTTTTCGTTTAGCCAATCACTGATAGATGATGAGTTCACCCAGTCTTCGATGAAGTTAGGCAGTGTGTTGAACAGTTGGTTAAACATCGTCCAGAACCCAATCATTAATAATAATAGTATTCCTAGACGTACATCTTTTAGCGCTTCGAAGATCCCTAATACAGAATCTTTAATCGCTTTACCGATAGAATCTTTAGGCTTCTCTACTTTAGGATCCTTATAGAATAGTAATAGGATTACTAGGTTGATCGCGATCACGATAGCAGCTTGGATAAAGATGATTCTCCATCCATATGTAGTACGTAAGCCTGATGACATCGCAGGTCCGATAAACCCTCCGATATTAACCATCATGTAGAATATACCGAAACCTAGTGTACCCGTAGACTTATCTGTATCTCTAGCGATGATAGCTGAGGCTACAGGCTTAAAGAAGGCTGCACCTACTGCTACTAGTAGGAATACTAGGTATACACTCCAGTAGCTACTTACTTCTCCTAGTAGATAGTATCCAGTGATCATGATGATGAAGGAGATCATTAGAGATAGTTTATATCCTATACGATCTGCTATCACACCGAATAGGAGCGGTAGGAAGTATAATATACCTACTACATTCCCCATGATATTTCCTTTCTGTACGTGGTCAAAGCCCAGTCCTCCTGTATCAGTAGAACCTACTAGATATAACCCTAATAGGGTGTATATCCCATACCATGCCCAGCGTTCCATCAACTCCATAAAGCTGGCTATCCAGAAATTCTTTTTGAATGACAGTAGTGTTTGAACGAATGATTTATTATTCTCAGACATAATTGTTAGGGTAGTTTAATTGAGGAGTGTAAGTTAAAGGGTAAATTTTAGTTAGCCAATGTTTTTTTGTGTTTTGTTTGGCTGTGGTTTTGAGCTGTATTTATGTCCATGTCTTAGGTTATAGGT
This sequence comes from Myroides sp., assembly GCF_032073645.1. Classification (NCBI taxonomy): domain Bacteria; kingdom Pseudomonadati; phylum Bacteroidota; class Flavobacteriia; order Flavobacteriales; family Flavobacteriaceae; genus Myroides; species Myroides sp. The sequence goes on along the minus strand of NZ_DAMANB010000019.1, from coordinate 66,026 downwards.
TAGGGGTAGAATACAGTGTATCTCTGTTAAATATGGAATGTAAAGGAACTGTATACAGTTAGCACAGTGTCCCACTTTCTACTACCATATAAGGGCAATAGTAGTCATCAAGAGTCAAAATAATCAGTATTTAAAATCAACGTAGGAGGATGTGATAAGTTTGTCCTGAGATTATTCTCATTCGTTCTTTGATATAGTGAAATGAAAAAGCGCTTTAGGCAACTAAGGCGCTTTTATTATATTAAACCAAAATCTACATTAGTCAAATACTACAAAGCCATTCTACTTCATAGCTCTTTCATTAGCTCTAAAACCATACTATAGTATGCTTGTCTCGCTAATTCAGACCTATTTTGTATAATTACTTTTCGTTGATATGTCTAGTGCAAATTTTGGTTTAAAAAGAATAATTTACACTGAGTAGTAGTTGTCTTCCTAATAGCTTATAGGTCGTAGAGGTACTGCTGTAGTCTGTTAAGGCGTAGTTTGCATACGTCTTAGTATTAAAGAGGTTCGTTAACTCTAGACGAGCGTTCCACTTCGACTTATTAGGGATATACGCAATATTAAAGTCTAAAAAGGTATAATACTTACGTGTAGGTGCCACCTTATCGAAAGAATATAACTCACTGATAAGGTTTAAGAAGAAGGTATCTTTCAGTTTATATTTAGCAGTCAGTTTAGTTTCTGTGTCTATAAAGCGCTCAGTGCTAATGATGTTCATATATGTAGTAAACCAATTCGTACTTATGGCATAGTTAAGCCTTGATCTAAGGTTAGACTTCAGTTCTATTCCATAGGTAAGTGATGTACTTCTGACCCGTCTCGTGTCAGAATCATTTAGTGTGTTATAGAAGTCAGCTTGATTGGTGTTTAGACTCAGTTTTAGGTTGTGTTTTAGCTTTTGGAAGTAATATTCTGTAGAGGCTAGTATGAAGTAGCTCTCATTGTTCTTTATAGTAGATATATGGCTCTTCGTATGATTAGGATAGATATAGTTATTCTGTGTATAAAAGTCGTTGTACTTATTATACGATATCGTCACCGTAGAGAATGACCTATCATGGTAGTTCCCTAATGTATAGGTTAGACCTACTGCATTATTTGTGAAAGGATCAAGGTTCGTAGCTCCTCTTAAGAAGCTTCTATACGATGTCTGTATATACCCATCATAGGTTTTGGCAGCATTGATATTGGTATAACCGTATTTATAATAGATGTCTATTTTGTTCTTGTCATTAATTCTTTTCTCGATAGAGAAGTGTGGGCTTATGACTAACTTCTGAAGGCTGTTATTCGTAGTTATTGATTTCAGTCTATTGTCAAATAAGGAAGCCGAGATACTTGTCCCCATACTCCACGTACCCCATGTCATCTTCGTCAATGCTTTTGCATAGAGTTCGTTTACTTTTAAGGTTGAGTTATTCTTGTTAGTATAGGTGTCATCATCTGCTAAGTTGTTTAGACTGTAGAGATGTGTGTTCGTGTTCGTATTCCCTAGCGTGATGTGAAGTAGGTGGTTACCTTTCATCATTCCTTTATAACTAGCCTGTATAGTGTGATAGTTCATTTTATTCTGAACGAGTTGACAGAATGGGGCTGTCGCATCCTGTATATAGATATTAGGTGTATTGATATAATCCTGAGTGTTCTGCTCATAGATATTCTTATAGCTAAGCACTAAAGCTTCTCTATCAGATAGTTTAGTGGTGTACTCTAAGTTCTGTTCTACTCTTTTGTTCTGATTATCTAGAGCTTGATTATTTGGAATAACGTTGTAGCGTACATCGCTATTGATTTTACTGTTTGAGATATTGCCTTTTAGATCATATTTCAGTGTAGAGGTTTTATTGATATCGTAGACCATATCTCCTTTTAGAAACGAGAAGTTACTTCTGTTCCTATTGCTCATCATTTCTATATTGTGATAGGAATGACCTGGAGTATATAAGGTCTGATCCATTGCCCTTTTGCCTAGCAGAGTCTCTTTATTAAACAGCCCTGATATCTTCACTTCTACTTTAGGAGATAGAGTTACAGCCGTGTTGATAGAAGCAAACTGGTTATTGTTATCCTTATATCGATGGTTTCGGAGGCTTAGCGAGATATTGTCAATATTGATAGGATTAGATAGAGCAGTAGGAGTTGTTATTTCCCCTTTATTGCTATTTAGAAACGAGCTAAGGTCACCCGTAGCGTCATAGCTAATATTGTTAGACTGTAAGATAGAGTAGAACTTCGTCTTTTTGCCAAAGTTCATGATGTTTGATCTTGCACTATGTATCTCCTTATCACGTATACCAGCTCCCACCTCTACATTGCCAAACCATACACGCTTAGCCTCTTCACTGAGTTTAAGGTTAAGTGCTATTTTCTTAGCAGGGTTTAGATCTGTCAGGTGTTTGTTCTCAGAGTAGTTTTGTAGTAGTTCTACTTCTTCTACCGGATTGACAGGCATATTCTTAGTCAGTACTCTGTATCCTCTATCAAAGAGGTCTGTGCCATCTACCATGACTTTCTCTACTTCTTGATTGTTCACACTGATTTTGCCATCAGTGCTAATCTCTAGCCCTGGTAGGTTCTTGAGTAGGTCTTCTATGACGCGTTCATCTCCTTTAGAGAACTGTTTGACATTATAGACTACGGTATCCTTCTTCACCGTGATAGGTGAAGTAGCCTTAATGGTGATCTCGTTGAGTACTTCCGCAGAAGAGAGCAGGTATAGGGGTGTGTCTAGACCATAGTTGTTTTTAGTAGCATCTAGGGTGATAGTTGTTTTCTCTATTCCTATTTTTTGTATCGTAAGTTGAGAGGCAGTAGGGTGGTTCACTACATTCTTAAACTCTACTAGTCCTTCATTGTTAGAGGAGGTATACGCTAAGGTTTTATTGTTTTGATCTTGTAGAAATACTGTTGCACGGATTATCTCTACACCCTGACTATCTAGTAGTCGTGTAGAGATATGCTGTGCTTGCGTAGTTAAAGTAAACAGAACAAGTAATATAAAAGTTATGTTATTCTTCCCACTCATATTTGCGTTCGAGTTCACTGTTTTTTAAACGTTCAAATTGATTAGGATCTGTCATGACCTCGAGTATCTCTACGCCAGGTATATTGCCAAAAGGATTGCGATGAGGGCCATTGACTAGTCTATCAAGCTCTTTGTAGTATTTCTCTTGAAATGATTGGATAGACTCGTTGGCACGACTAACGTCATATCTAAAAGGTAATATCTTGAATTTGTTGACTTCTATATTCTGTATGCTCCAATGGTATCTGTGTTCATCATCATAGAGCTCAAATACTAAACCAGGTAAGTTATTGAACTTCCAAGGGCCTACTTGTACAGGATAGTCAGTAGAGTACCATGCCGTATAGTTTCTCCCTCTAAAGCTTAATGTAGCCTTGTGAAGTGCGATTTGTTCTGCATTGGTTTTGGTCTCATCGTGTAGTTGCCAATCCATTTGAGGAATATCTTCCTTGATAAAGTATCGCGCTTCCCAAGGCTTTATTCTTGAATAGAGCAGGTTCTTCTTAAAGTCAAAGTAGAAGAACTCTTCAAATTCTTGTTTATCGTAAATCACTATTTCATTTGGCTCTCTGGGAGGCTCTTTAGTGAATTTGTATTTGCCATTAATGTATAGACTTTTATCTTCTTTAGGGCTAATGTATAGTTTGTCTTCTGCTGAGATGATATGAGCATCAGAAGTTGTTGTCTTTAGATAAGTGATGCCGTAATTGGTATCTTGGGCATATCCAATAACACATAAGAATAGAATAATAAATAAGTAATAGGTTGATTTATACATATCTAAGTTTTAGTTCTTGTTAGAACGTTGTGTATAGATCAGATATTGTAAATATTATTAATTAAATCTTAAAAACTAAGGAAGGAAAGCTGGTTCGTTTTATTGTTTTTATTTGTTTATTGAAAGTATTGCATAAAAAAAGCGCCTTAGTTGCCTAAGACGCTTTTGTATATTAGATTAGAATAGATAGTGAACTATCTAACTTCTTGCATAAGTTTTTTCATAAGTGGAGAAAGTGCGATTAACACTACCCCTGCGATTACTGCATATAATCCTAAATCTTTATACCCATCAGTATACGCTAATAGAGCATCATAGTTAGGATGGTTACCAGTAGCTACTTCAGAACGACTCTTAGACATAGCAGCTCCTAAGATACCTGCTACATACTGTCCGTAAGCACTAGCTAAGAACCACATACCCATCATCATCCCTTGTAGATTAGCTGTAGAAAGTTTAGTCATGATTGATAGACCAATCGGTGATAAACACAGCTCCCCTAAAGTAATAATCAATAAGGCAAAAGTAAAGAAGTCTAATGATGTCATACCTGCTGCGTCAGCGAATAGACGTGTAGCAAATAATGCATAGTATCCAGCTCCTAATAGGATAAATCCTAAACCGAACTTCATTACTGTATTTGGCTCTATTTTCTTCTTAGCCATCCAGATCCATAATAGACCTAAGATAGGTGCGATGAAGATGATGAAGAAAGCTCCTCCTGAGTTATTCACTCCGTTAGGATCTAAGTGCATACCTAGTAAATCAGAGTTTAAGTTCTTCGCTGCGAAGATGCTTAATGATCCTCCTGCTTGCTCATAGATACCGAAGAATAGAATAGAGAAGAAGATAAATACTAGGGCAGCGATAATCTTTTTACGCTCCGCACTAGTCAGCTTCGTCATTTCATAGAATAAGTAGATTAATGCTAATGGTCCTACTGTGTACATAAAGTATGCAGTATAGTCTGTGTTATCAATCATGAATACGATAACAGGTACCATCGCAAACGTAAGGATGTATGTCCCTACTTCTTTCCATAAAGGCATTTTAGTCTCACTACCATCTTTAGCTACTTGCATAGGCTGTAGTCCGATAGGTCCTAAATGACGTTTTGTAAAGATGAAGTTGATTAAACTCACTAACATCACGAAAGCAGCTAAACCAAAAGCTACACTCCAACGGTTCTCTACAGCGATAGAGTCTTGGAATAAGTGTCCTTTACCGATAGCGATACATAAGTATCCTCCGATAAGTGCTCCTAAGTTAATCCCTGCATAGAATAATGAGAAACCAGCATCAGTACGTTCGTCCCCTTTTTTGTATAAATATCCTACCATAGTAGAGATATTCGGTTTAAAGAAACCTGTACCAATTACAGTAAATGCAATACCTACGAAAAAGTAAGCGTGTGGATCTATAGCTAGAATAATACTACCTAAGATCATCATCGAGCCTCCCCAGAAAAGAGATTTACGGAAACCTAAGATTTTATCAGCGAAAATACCTCCTAAGAATGTGAATGCGTAAACGAATGCTTGTGTAGCTCCATACTGTAAGTTAGCTTGTGCTTCTTCAAAGTGTAGTTGGTCGATCATAAAGAAAACCAACATTCCTCTCATTCCATAGAAGCTAAAACGCTCCCACATCTCTGAGAAGAATAAGCTCCAGATTTGCTTAGGGTATTTACCTGAGAAATTCTGAATCTCTTCTAATGTCTGTTGTTGACTCATTTTTTTTAGTTATTTATTATTGTGCAATGCACTGTGTTCTTATCGAACACCGTGCATTAGTTTTTTCAATAATGGGTTCACTAGCATTACCATGATTGCTGCTGCAAAAGGTATTAATGTGAATAGGAAGAAGAAGTGACTAAGTGAGTACTCTTCTTTAATATTTTCGATTTGTCCCCCTAAGATGGCTGCAAATTTCTGAGCAATAGCTAAGGCTAAATACCACATACCGAACATGAATGCAAGCATCTTGCCAGGTACTAGTTTAGAAACATAAGACAGTCCTACAGGTGAGATAAATAATTCCCCTAAGGTATGGAATAAGTACGTTAATATTAGGAATATAATCGACATTTTTACTCCGTCAGTAGCTCCCATAGATCCTAAACCTAAGATTAAGAATCCGATAGCTACGAAGATTAATCCGATACCGTACTTAAATGCAGCCGATGGATTATACTTAGAATCCCACAGTTTAGACACTGTAGATGCTAACGAAATAATGAAGAATGAGTTCAAGATAGAGAACCAAGATACAGTGATCTCAGATACTTCTTTATTAAACTCTGCGTTCAACATATAGATAGCCATAGCCCAGATACCAGCAAAACAGATGAATAAAATAATATTAGACATCGCGATTTTTGACCAAGTAGCTTTTGCTAATAATATAAGTACCCATGAGATGATTAACAATGGAATCACTGTAAGACATGTATTGATAATGTTGAAAGCCATTAATGCAGTTCCTTCTAACGATCTGTCTACATAATCTCTCGCTACAAGTACTAATGATGTAGCCCCTTGTTCGAAACTCATGAAGAAGAACATTAAGAAGAACGCTAATAAGATTACAGCGAACATTCTGTCTCTAATCACTTTTCCATAACGCAAGATACGTGAGATCACTAAGTATAAGAACGTGATAAGGGCTAGAATAGCCATGATGTTCTGTCCTCTTAATGCTTCTGTGTCTAAGAATGCAAATAGATCTAGTACTCCGTTTTTAGATAATGGATCATTGAAAGCATATAATAAACCGATTACAGATACGATAGCGATTAAGATATAATCTACTAGTGTGTAAGGGTTTTTAGTATCTTGATCTTCTTTGATTTGCTCTGGTGTTTTCTCTACTGTAGTGTCTACTTTTTTAAGCTCACCTAAGTCTCCCATTAATGGTTTAGCTAACCAGAATTGGATTGTACCTAATAGCATGAAGATACCTGCTAATCCGAATCCGTAGTGCCATCCTTTAGTCTCTGCTAAGTATCCACATAGCATCATTCCGAAGAAAGCACCTGAGTTTACACCCATATAGAAGATGGTATACGCAGCATCTTTTTTGTCTGGTAATGATTTGTACATTTCTCCTAAGATAGAAGGCATATTTGGTTTAAAGAAACCTGTACCGATCACAAGACATGCAAGTCCTACGAAGAACCATAGTTTAGAAATTCCTTCTGCAGCCATCGATGCGTGACCTAAAGTCATGATGATAGCTCCGATAATTACAGCCCATCTAGAACCGATATATTTATCTGCAATAACTCCACCCAAGATAGGTGTTAAGTATAATAGCATGGCATAAGTACCGTATAGTGCACCTGCTTGTTCTGCTGACCATCCCCATCCTGAGAATGCATCGCCAAAGATAACTTTAGCTGTTAAGAATTGAATTAACAATACTCTCATTCCGTAGAAAGAGAATCGCTCCCACATCTCTGTAAAGAAAAGAACGAATAACCCTGCTGGGTGCCCAAGCACATTAGATTTAAACAGGTTTGAGTTTGTAGCTGTTTCTGCTGACATTTAAGTAAATATTAGTTTGTTTTAGTTCGTACTTATTGGTGATATAGTACTTTGGTTGGTTTTAGGTGTAAGGTTATTTTGGCTTATAAATTGTTTAAGATGAAATTAGTCATCTTCGTATATAATTGTAATCTTGTATTTCCTCCTGAGATACCGTGATTCTTATCTGGATAGATTAGCCAGTCGAAGTCTTTGTTCTCTTGTACTAGCGCTTCTATCATAGCCATAGCATTCTGTACGTGTACGTTGTCGTCAGCAGTACCGTGTACTAGTAGGTAACGACCTTTTAGTTTAGAAGCATGTGTGATAGGTGAGTTATCATCATATCCAGCTTGGTTCTCCTGTGGAGTAGTCATATAGCGCTCAGTATAGATACTGTCATAGTATCTCCAGTTAATCACTGGTGCTACAGCGATAGCTAGTTTGAATACGTCGTTTCCTTGTAGGATAGCATTAGAAGACATAAACCCTCCGTAGCTCCATCCCCAGATACCTATTCTGCTAGCATCTACATAAGATTGTTGACCTAGGTATTTAGCAGCGATGATCTGGTCATCTACTTCATATCTACCCAATTGGTTTTGTGTCATTTTTTTAAACTCAGCTCCTCTGAATCCTGTTCCTCTACCATCTACAGTCACTACGATATACCCTTTCTGAGTAAGCATAGCATGCCAATAGTCGTTAGAGTCTAGCCATTTATCAGCTACTTGTTGTGATCCAGGACCACTGTACTGATACATAAACACAGGATATTTCTTAGCAGGATCAAAGTCTTTAGGTTTCATTACCCAAGCGTTAAGCTGTAATCCGTTAACAGTAGGAATCTGTATGAATTCTTTAGTAGGTAAGTTATAGTCTACTAATTTGCTCTCTAATTCTTTGTTGTTTAGAATTTCTTTTACCACTTTACCTGTTTTAGACTGTTGTAAAGTGTAAGTAGGAGCTACTGTACTAGAAGAGTACACATTGATAAACTGTTCGAAGTTAGGGCTGAATATCGCTCTATTCGTTCCTAGTTTCTCAGATAGTTTCTTTTTATTTTTTCCATTAAGGTCTATAGAATACACTCCTCTATAGATAGAACCTTCTTCTACAGACTGGAAGTAAAGTTTCTTAGATTTAGTATCGATACCGTAGTAATCCGTTACTTCCCAATTCCCTTTTGTGATTTGGTTTACTAATTTACCTTCTTTGTTATAGTAGTATAGGTGGTTATGACCATCTCTCTCACTTAGCCATACGAAATCGTTGTTGTCTAAGAAGCTAAGCGTAGCTACATCTACATAAGCCTTATCTGTCTCATTTAGAATCAGTTTTTTGCTTAATGTATTTCCATCGATGAAGAATACTTTTAAGTCATTCTGATGTCTATTGATGATTTGAGCACTTAAGTATTGATTGTCATTTGTCCATTTGATTCTAGGGATATAGAAATCGTTGAACTCGCTTAAGTCTACTTTACTTGTCTGGTTAGACTTCACATCGTAGATATGGATAGATACTAGAGAGTTCTTTTCTCCTGCTTTAGGATATTTAAACTTATCTTGAGTAGGATAAAGTCCTGTTCCATATACATCCATTGAATATTCTGGAACGTCAGTCTCATCAAACTTAATATAAGCTATCTTGTCTCCATTCTTATTCCAATCAAACATGCGTACGATACCAAACTCTTCTTCGTATACCCAATCAGAGATACCATTGATGATATGATTTTTCTTACCATCATTCGTTATCTGTTGTGTTTTTTGAGAAGCGATATCATAGATATATAAGTTATTCTGATACGCATAAGCTATTTTAGAACCATCATTAGAGAATGTTGGTTCAGATATTTTGTGATCTGCTATTTTAACTAGTGAATTTTTAGTTGGGTTGAACAAATAAAAATCAGTTAAAGCAGAACGACGGTAAATAGGAGTGGTGTTAGTTCCTATTAATAATTGTTCTTCTTTATGATCGAAGATATAAGTATCTATCGATTTAATATCTTTAAACGCACTAGTAGAAAAGATTGTTTTTGCTTTTTCTAGTGTTTCGAAGTTATAAAGGTTTATTTCTTGGTGGTCTTTAGCAACGCGCTCAATGCGTGAGTATTGATTCGATTTTTCCATCGAATTAACGGATTGCATTACTTTCGTTCTAAATGTGCCGTTCCAAATTTCTTCTTGTGCAATTTGTTTCTGAGCCAACCCAATTTGGGTAGCTATGATACAAAATAGTAGGGTTAGGTTAAGGTGTTTCATTATCTATTTAATCGAAAAAACTTCCAATTTTAATGAAAAAATATGATTTACACCAATTTATTTTTCGAATAAACCAAAAAAAGTCTAATTCTGTTGAAGCTATTTTGGTAATAAAAATCATAATATCATAAACAAAAAGTACTAATAGCTGTTTTTTTAGTTTTTTTAACCTTGTAAGAATGAGTTATCTTTGTGGCATAAACAAAAATAAAGATGGAAGGTAATATTAATGGATTCTCTAAGTTGAGTAAACAAGACAAAATCAATTGGATAGCACAAACCTATTTTTCTAATTCTGCTGATACAGTAGAATTGATAGAACAATATTGGAATTCAGATGAGGAATTACAGAAGCTTCACGATGAGTTTATAGAGAATACGATTACGAATTTCTATTTGCCTTTTGGTGTAGCTCCTAACTTTAGAATTAACGATAGATGGTACACTATTCCGATGGTGATAGAAGAGAGTTCTGTAGTAGCTGCAGCTTCTAAGGCTGCTAAGTTCTGGTCAGAACGAGGCGGATTTAAGACTACTATACTAGGGACAGAGAAGATAGGACAAGTACACTTTATATATAAAGGAGACAAGAGTAAACTAGTTCAGTTTATTAAAGATATAGATAGTAAGTTCTATGAAGATACGAACTCTATCACACAGAATATGCAGAAGCGCGGTGGAGGTATCTCAGCGATCGAGCTAAGAGATAAGACTGCTGATGTGGATAATTATTATCAACTGCATGTGACATTCGAGACAAAAGATAGTATGGGGGCAAACTTCATTAACTCTTGTCTAGAGCAAATCGCTAAAACGCTAAAAACGGAGGCGATGAACTGTACAGCGTTTACAGAAGAGGAGAAAGCAGTAGATGTAGTGATGAGCATTCTGTCTAACTATGTACCTAACTGTGTGGTAAGAGCTGAAGTTAGCTGTCCGATCGAAGACCTAAAAGGGAAGGATATTAAAGAACCGCAGTTATTCGCAGAGAAATTTGTACAAGCTGTGCGTATCGCAGAGGTAGAGCCTTTTAGAGCAGTAACGCATAATAAGGGAGTGATGAATGGGGTAGATGCTGTGGTACTAGCTACAGGGAATGACTTCAGAGCTATCGAGGCAGGAGTACATGCTTATGCTGCTCGCAGTGGTCAGTATAGCAGTTTATCTCATGCTAGTATAGAGAATGGTATCTTTAAGTTCTGGATTGATTTGCCACTAGCATTAGGTACTGTGGGAGGATTAACTTCATTACACCCTATGGTAAAGGTGGCTTTAAAGATGCTTCAGAGTCCTTCTGCTACTGAGTTAATGCAAATCATAGCAGTAGCTGGATTAGCACAGAACTTCGCTGCTGTAAAATCATTGACAACGACAGGTATTCAACAAGGACATATGAAGATGCACTTAATGAATATCCTAAACCAGTTCAAGGCAACAGATGCAGAAAGAGTAAAAGTAGTAGCTCATTTCGAAAAGAATGTAGTATCCCATAGTGCAGTAGTAGAACTGCTAGAAAGCCTTCGCAAATAATGGTGAAAGAATATTATAGTAACGGAAAACTGCTTATCTCAGGAGAGTATGTCGTGCTAGAAGGAGCTAAGGCTTTTGCCTTGCCTACTAAGTATGGACAATCACTGAAGGTAAAGGAGAAGGAAGGTGACTGTATTCATTGGACGAGCTATGATGTGGACGGTAGTATCTGGATGAGTGAGGTAGTGCCTCTTCAAGATGTACTAGGTACGCATGAAATCGAACATCAATCAGAGTATTATAAAACGCTAGTAGATGTACTGCGTGCTGCACATAGACAGAATCCTTCTATTCTAGTAGAGGGAACTGGATATGAGGTGGTATCTGAGCTAACTTTTCCTCGTTTATGGGGATTAGGGACTTCTTCTACTTGGATTAATAATGTAGCACAGTGGTTTAATATTAATCCATATCAACTATTGCAGGAGTCATTTGGGGGTAGTGGATATGATATTGCCTGTGCGCGTCATGATCAAGGAATCTTTTATACCTTAACTGATGTAAACCATCCTGAGGTAGAGCAGGTGTCCTTTAATCCGTCTTTTAAAGAGCATTTATACTTCGTATACCTAAATCAGAAGAAGAGCAGTAAAGAGGCTATTGCTAATTTTAAAGCGAAACGCCATGGTATTCACCATCAGGTAGAGCGTATATCAGAGATTAGTAAGGCGATGTCTGTTAGCACTACATTAGAAGAGTTTAGTCAACTAATGGATGAGCATGAGCAGATTATGAGTGAGGTATTAGGAGTCACTACTGTGAAGCAAAGTTTATTTGCGGACTTCGACGGATCAATCAAAAGTCTAGGAGGCTGGGGAGGAGACTTTGTGATGGTTGCTTCTAAAAATGACCCTTTGGAGTATTTTAGTTCTAAAGGATATGAAGTAATAGTAAACTTTGAGAATATGATTCTTTTTTAGAAGTTTAACTACTATTTTTGATTTTAATGCTTTATATTTATCCTTTCATAATATAGTATTTTTTAAAACAAAATCTATTGGATTCATTAGTGATGCTTAGGTTGATATCGCAAAGAGACTATCATTAATTAAAGAAGAAGCATAAGTGCTATGTTTTGAGTACTGATTTAATTAAATAGAGATGTTGACCATAAGGCTTTACTAATGCTTAATGTAGGTTTTAAGTAAAGAAAGTCTGAATCTTTATGAGCAAGTTGGAGAGAATGACAATCTGGAGAGGTTATCTGTTGCAAGATAGCCTCTTTTTTTATTGTATAGTGTCCCAGTTTATGCGACCATAAGTGTTTATTAGTAGGCATAAGTAGGCAATATCGTCATAGGTAGAAAGTATTATTATAGTCTTTCGTACTTTTGACACCGTATAAGAATGGTAAGAGATAGTATCGCTTAGCATAATAAAAAGAATAATATGAGAAGAGACATATTCAATATAAACGAGTACTTAGCAAATCACAAGGAAGTTCCCGAAGAAGGGATTGTGACCTTGTTGAGTTTTGCTGAGAATAAGCGTCTTGTTTCTTCAAGTAATTTTGATGAATATGGAGTGCTGAAGCGTGAAGTAGTTCTATATGAAGATGATCTAACTGAGGAGGGAAAGTTGGTGTTCATGGATATCTTAAAAGATTGGTTATCGTATATAGAAGGAGAAGAGAAGAAGGGAAGTGATGGTAAGTACTTGGCTCAACTTTATAAGTGTCAGAAAGAAATTATAGAGAAAATAGAAAAGTCCACGCAGTGGTCATGGACATTAGCGGTATCAGAACATTGGTCTGTAGGTATTAATAATCCAATAGGAGAGGGATATCTAGAAGATACTTTATTATTTACGGCTGAGAATATAAAGGATGGTAGAGGTATATATGTGATGTATAGTAATGATAAGGTAGGGTATGAAGTAGAATATATGGAGTATAATCGTGTGCTCGGTAGTTGGGATTATGAAGGTGAGTTTAGGAAGTATGAAGTCCTCTGTCAAAGTCATGATCTGGGAAGTGTAAAAGAGGTTGTACAAAAGTTATTAAATCAGACAGATCAGGATTTGCTACCGTTTGTTCAGTACGGGTATTGGTATGTTGTCGTTCATAAGCTGATAAGAGGAAAGAAGAGTTATCAATCCAATGAGCTACTGTACTTCGCTAGTAATGACAAACTGTTTATAGAGGTGATCTGGATAGATAATCAGTTTAAAGTATCGTTGGTTAAGGTTAAACACCCTGTTTCTAAAGGAACAACCAATGTGGACTTGAACAATATGTTAGAACATCATATTACGTATGCAGATACAGAAGAAGAGCTAATGCGAAAATTAGAAAGGGTATTGTGTATGCCTTATGAGTTTATACCTCATAAATAGTAATAAATATGAATGCATATTATAGTTATGACCATTTAGAACTCGAGGGAGTGGAAGGCTGTATCAGTTATTATGAGGTGTCTGAAGAAGGCTATTATCTGCGCAGTGTGACTAATCATAATGGCTGTTGGACGAATAGTTATATTGAGATAAGAGATCAAGAGTTCTTTTTGCCCGAAACGTTGTTAGAAGACGAGGATAAAGAGTTTCTAAATGAAATAAGTCATGAGGAGTTTCTCGATCAATGGTCACAGAGTAAAATGCTTTATGAAGAGCATTGGGCTGTATTTAAAAAGGAGCTAGGTGATCAGGTAGAAGGAGAGATAGTCTGTTTTTACCCACAAGGTGTCATGGTGGATATAGGAAGTGCTTTTTATGGATTAGCAGATTATCATCAGTGCCTGTCTGTATTGTCTAGAGAGAAGATGTACCCTGGTACAGTAGCTTGCTTTAAGGTTGAAGGAGTAGATGAAGAGAACTTTCTTGTACATCTAACAAGTTTAGTTTAACAATACTTTGTCAATTGTAATTGTTAAAATTAAACTTAAAGGGCTATTTTTGAGCCTTTAATGATGAGAGTATATATTAAATGTTAACCTTAAAAAAGAAAGTAGCGGTACAAATACAGTGTTATCTATGGATAGCACTCTTGATGTTTACTACAGTTGGGTGTTCTGCTAAGAAGGCTTTTTTTGAGGTATCAGGACTTCAGGTAGAACGTTCCTTGAATGCAAATAAAGCATTAGGCGTTAATCAGATTTCTTGTGATGTAGAGACTTCATCTGTAACTGTTTCTTCAAAGCAGTTAAAACAAAAAGTAAAAGGAATATCGTTGAGTTCGTTGGCTTATACAACGGGAGTAGACTTGGCTTTATTTCACCACAGTAAGGGAGTACAATTAGACTATATTCTTAATATAGCAGGAACCGACCCTCCTAAATATATATTATATCAGCAGTTTAAATTAGCTATAGCGTAAGGATTTATATACGTACCTAAGCCTTGTTATTCTCTAGAATGAACGAAGGAATAACGATATATGGGTTTGTATTTTAATGAGTTAAAACAAATTGATTACACTATTTTAATTTAAAATCATGCAAATTTTTAATAAGCAGTCGTATACAACGGCTGGATTTTTTACACTTGGAATTCGCTTAGTAGTTGGATGGACTTATTTCTCTGCTTTTTGGCGTAGGTTAATATTAGAGAACAAATTAATAGAAGAAGAAGCGGGATATATTGGCGCGAAGTTTAATCACTTTTTGCCAAATGCTTTAGGGATAAAACCGCTTATAGAATATCTAGTGAGTAATCCTGATATGCTATGGTGGGCGATGGTTATTTTTACAATAGTAGAGGCTATTGTAGGATTGTTTATTATGTTAGGTCTATTCACTAGACTAATGTCTGTAGGGGTATTCTTTCTGGCGATGGGAATCTTACTAGGTTCTGGCTGGATAGGGACTACATGTCTAGACGAATGGCAGATAGGAGTGCTAGGTGTAGCTACAGGGTTTATGTTATTCTTGACAGGAGGTGGATATGGTTCTCTAGACTATTATTTTGCAAAGAAAGGCAAGGCATTTACGACTAAGAAGTGGTTTGGTTTCTTAGGCTCAGGAGAATTACCTATTAAGAATCTTAAGCCTGTAGTATTCGTAGGATCTTTTGCAGTGTTATTATTGACGTTATATACGAATCAAGTTTTTCACGGAGGAGTGTTTGGTACTCTACACAATAAGTCTGTTAAGCCTAAGCTAGAGTTGGCAGATGTGACTTGGAGAGAAGGACAATTGAAGTTTGAAGTATACCGTGTAGAAGGTGCAGATGTATATGGATCATTCCTTATAGGTGTACAATTAGAGACAATAGAGGGAGAGGTTATTCAGAAGTGGGATGGTGAAGCACTGTCAAAACTGAGTAAAGAACAAATCAGTAATCGCTATGTAGCTAAAATAGCTCCTGGCAAACACAGTTTGATTATTCCTTTAGGAGCGAAGGCTGATCTTACTTTTGAGCCAAGTGTTGAGCATCCTAAACAGAGTGTTGTTCTTCGACTGATAGATATCAGTGGGATTGAGTGGACAGCTGAAGTGAATTAATGAATATAGTGATAAGGTAGCTTCTATTCAGCTTTTGACGGTTTGAGGATATTTGATTGAGATTAATTGTCTTTAAATAGTAAGAAGGTTGTGTTTATTTATGTAAATTGCTTAGTAAAAAAATACAATATGAGCCAAATAGATGATGTGTTAAGTTCAGTGTCCCATCGCCCTTGGGCATTGCCTGAAGGACCTTGGAAGTTCTATCAAGAGTGGAATAGAGCTATCTTTTTACATTTTGAAGTGCCTCTAGAGGTACTGAGACCCTTAGTGCCAGAAGATTTAGAACTAGATAGTCTAGATGGGAAGTACTATGTATCTATCGTGCCATTCACGATGGAGAATATTCGTCCACGTCGTCTACCTGCGGTGAGTATGGTATCTGATTTTGATGAGATTAACGTGCGTACTTATGTTGTGATAGATGGAAAACCAGGAGTTTATTTTATCAATATAGAAGTAGGGAAGAGCCTATCTGCATTTGTATCTCGTACGATATCTGGGTTACCTTATGAAAAGTCAGATATAATTCGTGAGAAAAATGCTTATCTATCTTTAAACGAAAAGAAACGCTTCTTTCTAAAACTTGAATATCAAAAAGGGGAGAAAGTTAAGGATAAGTCTACATTAGATTTGTGGTTGACAGAGCGTTATTGTCTGTATGTATATGTACATGAGGAGCTGTTTCGATATCAGATACACCATAAAGAATGGCCTATTAGAACAATAAAATTTGATACAATGGAGTTTGATTATAGTATAGGCGATCTGCACTTGACAGAAGCTGATGTGATTGCACAACATTATTCTAAAGGTGTTGTGGTGATATCATGGGATAAAGAAAAAATCAAACTCTAATAATGTATATAATGACAAGATTACTTTTTTTGTGCTGTAGTTTTTTGTTTATCTCTTCTGTTGTGATGGGACAAAATACAAGAAACTTAGAACGTACCTTACAACCTAAATGGAAGATGCAGATATACGATAAGGAGTCTCCTGTTAAGGCAAAGACGCTATTGTATAACGATATTCCGAAGACCTTCGACTTTAGAGGAACTGTAATGGAATCTATTAGTTGGAAAGATAAAGAAGGAGAGAAAATATTGATCCTAACGACTACGGGGTATTTCCCTTATAGAGACTTGTCTCAGAAAGGGTTTGGTCAGTATTCTTCTGGAACGAAAGGTGAAATCTATATGTATATGTTCACGAATAAAGACGATGATAACGGTTATGTGATGACGATGAAGATGTATGATGTCGTACCCTGTGGTGAAGGAAGTCCTGCTCCATATATAGGATATGTACCTATGGGGACGGTGGTGACTGATTTAGATAATGATGGAGTGACAGAAGTGATCGTGTCTTATGTGACGAGCTGTAATGATGGGGAGAAAGGAGAATATGATTTAAAAGTCATGTTGTTTAATGGTGAAGAGAATCTTCTCGCCAAAGGAGCATTTATACCTAGCGAGGGCAAAGTAGATAAACCTGTGGTAGAAAAGGCAGATAAGACAAAGAAAGTATTCTCTAAGTCGGTAGAAGAAGGCTGGAAGAAAATAGCTAATAGTTTTAAATAATAAAAAACGCATAGATACCACTATGCGTTTTTTATTATTTATGTTTGTGTTATCATTCGCTATATTAGTAACTATGAAATACAGAATCGAAATACCAGAACCCTGTCATGAAGATTGGGATAAAATGGCTCCTCAAGATAAAGGGAGACACTGTGCTGTATGTGATAAGGTAGTCGTTGACTTCTCTAAAGCAAGTAAGCGAGATATCATCAATTATATTAAGAAAGAGGGAAAAATATGCGGACGTATTCCACGTCAGTATATAGGTACAGACTTAGAAGAAGAGAAAATCAGAAAGTCTTTTGGACTGAATGGTATGGTGGCTACCATGGTAAATTTGTTAGCACTAACAACTATAAGTACAGCTGTAGCTCAAGAGAAACCTAAGGTGGAATCTGTATGTCAAGATACTAAGACAAGTACTCCTTTACCAACGTTAGTTCAGAATGAAACTAAGAATGAGAATACAAGAGTAATTAGAGGAAAGGCTTATGAAGGTGGATTAGAATTACCAGGTGTAAGTATTATAATAAAAGGGACTTATATAGGTACGCAGAGTAATCTAGCAGGAGAATATGAATTAGTTATTCCTGAAAAGTATAATACTAAACGACTAACAATAGTTGCAAGTTTTGTTGGGATGAATGATGTGAAGGTACGAGTAGGTAAAACAAAAGATAATGTTGACTTCCATTTAGAATCGAGTGGTGAAGCTTTGGGAGGTGCAATTGTAATTGGATATTAAAAAAATAAAAATAAATGAAGAGAAGTAAAGGGTTATTAATAGTAGGATTATTAATGATATCTATAGGTACAAGTCTAGTAGCAATGCAAAACTTTGGGATAGGGCTATTTCTGCTTATATCAGCAGTAGTAGTATTGTTGTTTGCCTTAGTGATCGGAGCTAAAGAAAAGAGAGCTTCTAAGAACTAAGTTAGACGACTTTTTAGGGTGATAATTTTATTCTCTCTTCCCCAGTCGTAGGTCTTAGATGTATCTGATACATATTGAAATAACAGAAGTGCTTTGCTATTCAGGAGAGCACTTTTTTCGTTTAAAGCATCTTGAGTTTTGAGAGCTAGTAGTCTTAGGATGTCAGCCAGTGATTCTATATTTTCGATATCCATTCCCTCTATGGTTAATAAGTAAGTCAGAGCTTCTTCATCTCTAAGCAGGATAAATCTGTCTAGATCTAGGTGTAAGTTCTCCTTAAGAGACGAGGAGAAGTCTTGTACTTGCTGTTCAGTTTCGAAGTCATCGATAGGAAGCGAATTAAAAACGGCTCTAAGTAAGTGAGCCGTTTGTTGTATCATTCTAAGGACAAGGTCTCTTTTTTCCATTATTGAAGATTATCGAACAGGACGTAGCGTATTGCTAAAGGTCACTTTAAAAGGAGTCTCCTTATTTGCGTTGTTTTTCATCACATAGATGAATTTAAACATTTTAGCATGGTCACTTTCTATCGTCAGTGAACCACCTGTATAACTGTCTTTTAATACTATATTCTGCGTGTTGTCTACACGGATAGACTTCGCTATACCAGAGCGTAGATCACTCATGGTCATGGCGTAGTAGTAGGTCTTGCTATTTCCTTTGATAGAGATATTTTCTCCTTTAAAGCCTTTAGTTAAGATGACTACAGAGTAGTTATCAGCAGAAGCATTCATTCCTCTAAGGTAGTTTGCTTTCGTTTTGTCAGTAACGGATCTAAAGTCATCTCTCACCTGAGCATAATCAGGTAGATCCATTACATCATCTTCTTCAGGAAGTCTGTCTTCCTCTTTGATTTTTTCGATACGCTCATCTACTGTCAGTTCTTTAGGTGGTTTCGTTGCTACGTGAGAAGCAGATTTACACATAGAGAACAAGACAATTAAAGCTAAGAAAGGTAATTTTTTCATATTCTTAATTTAACAATGATAGTGGTGCGATCGTAAGTAAGTATCTTTGTTGGCGTAAAGATAATTTTTTACACTCAATAAAAAAACTCTAGAAGAGAGTCTTAAACGTTAAAATAGGTTTTTCAATGAATTATGATGTCATATTAGTCGGAGGTGGAGCAGCAGGTTTTTTTACTGCAATTAATCTTGCAGAACAAAATAAAGGACTAAAAATAGCGATTATCGAGAGAGGAAAAGAAGTGCTTTCTAAAGTAAGAATATCAGGAGGAGGAAGATGCAATGTGACTCATGCTTGTTTTGATCCGAAAGAATTAACACAGTTCTACCCTCGTGGTGCAAAAGAGTTATTAGGGCCTTTTCATCAATTTTGTTCAGGTGACACTATTGAGTGGTTTGATAGACATGGCGTGACATTAAAGATAGAAGAAGACGGTAGAATGTTCCCAGATACAGACTCTTCTCAGACTATTATAGACTGTTTTATGAAGGCAGTACAGAAGCTGAAGATAGAAGTCATCACGAGTAGTAGTGTACAGGGCATCTTTAAGAAAGAGAATAGTTGGAAGCTAGATACCACAACAGGTAACTATGAAGCGACTTATCTAATCATGACTACGGGGAGTAATCCTAAGATGTGGAATACAGTAGCCGAATTAGGACATAAGATCGTTGAGCCAGTACCTTCATTATTTACATTTAATATCAATGATAAGCGCATAAAAGATTTGATGGGAGTAGCCACACCTGCTGAGGTAAGTGTTAAGGGGACTAAGCTAGAAGCATCAGGACCTTTATTAATTACCCACTGGGGGATGAGTGGACCTGGTATATTGCGTCTTTCTGCTTGGGGTGCTAGAATATTAGCAGACAAGAAATATCAGTTTCATATCACAGTAAATTGGATGCCACAGCACAGCTTCGAATCTTTAAAAGAAGAATTGCAACGCATCCGTAAAGATCATGCAAAAAAGAATGTGATTAAACGTATAGAATTAGACCTGCCTAATAGACTATGGGAGCGCATGGTCGTGATATCAGGAATAGCAGAAGATACCAAATGGGCAGATGTGACTAATAAGCAGTTAGATATACTATGTGGGGAGTTGACTCAAGGAGAATATCAAGTCAATGGTAAAAGCACGTTTAAAGACGAGTTTGTTACTGCTGGAGGGGTAGACCTAAAAGAGGTTAACTTTAAAACCATGGAAAGTAAATTGCACAATAATTTGTACTTTGCAGGGGAGATTTTAAATATTGATGCCATCACAGGAGGATTTAATTTTCAGAATGCATGGACGAACGGATACCTTGCTGCATTAGCGATAACAACTAAAATAGAGCATAAATAAGATGAGGTTTAGTTATTATAATTTGACGAGTAAGATATTGCTATTCGTATTTTGTTTACTTCCTTTTTTAGGGATGTCTATTTTCTTTCTACAAGTAGGCAATGGATTAGCCAAGTCTCTTAGTGCTGTTATGTTACTCCTATTCGTCGTTTTTGTCTATAAATGTTTTTTTATCAAAGTAAGTATAGACGCAGAAGGAGTGACGTATAAAAGTCTGCTCAAAGAGAAGCAACTCAAGTGGAATGAGATAAACGATGTGCTGATCGTGGTGAGAGAGAGGCGCTCTGTAGCTGATTATTATAAATTTGACGAATGGATGAATGCGGGTAAAGCAGGTAAGAGTTATTTCGTCTTATTTAGAACGACAGAGGGGTTTCCTGAGAATCCAATGTTTATGTTTAGTGCACCTACTAGTGAAGATTATATCAGCGTACAGTTTAGACCTGCTATACAGAAGGCAATAGCACAATATCGAAAATAGAAACAATCATTTTAAAGAAAAATATAAAATATCAGAGAAGGCAGTAAAACCACGGTTTTACTGCCTTTTTCATTGGTTTATTTTGAACTATCGCATAGTGGTCGCATAGTTATGGGATAGTGCTCACATAATAAAGGCTATTTTTAATGCGATCACTATGAGAGCAGTATCCTGTCAAGTTGTGATTAAGGCTAGGGAGGTGGTGTGGTTTTTATTTAGGGATGTGAAATTTAACTCCTAAGCATAATTGCTTAGGAGTTTTTTTATGGTGTTTGAATAGTGATAGAGAGTTGAGAGAATAATAGTTAACTTTATTACGCTGTACAAGTAATTTTAAATACAAAAACAGTTTACTTTCAACTAGGTATATAATACTTCCGTTGATTAGTAAGGTTAAGAATCCTTTTTTGTAGGAGCAAAAATTGCAACTGATAGAATTCTTAGAAAGATAGATGTTTTCGGAGAAAGGAGGAGATATTAATCGACGTTGTATAGTAATAAAAGCTAGAAGAAATAATGAATAAAGAGAAGGAAGTAATAGTAAATAGGTATGGACAATCTATAATTGGGGTAGAAGTCGTTACAGAGCTGTTTAATAAAGAAGATAGTAAGAGGCTTTTTTTAGAGGACCTCGTTTTTTTAATACAACAATCTAAACCTTTAATTACAGATGTGGATGCTGTGATTAAAAATAGTGGGCTTAAAGAGACTTGTACTCCATGTGTGATGCTTCGCAAAGATGTAAAAGAGTATAGCCTCAGGAATATAATTAATTTGCCAGATTATGAATTAGTAAATGTTTTTATTCTTTTTCTAGAGTTGTTTAAAGTCGCTTACCAAAGACGTTTTTTATTAGAGAAAAATAATCCTAATAAATGGTGGTATTGGGATTTGAACAGTAAAGAGAATGTAGATAAAATATTTAGTGAGCATGACGATACTGTAGTGAAGTGAACTACTGATTAGTGATAATGTAATAATTATTCAACGAGAAGTAATGCTTAGCATTAGGCAAGAAAGATAAAAGGTTATGTATAATAAATTAATTATGAATGATATAAAGAAATATCTGAGTGAGTATGTTCGGTTTATTCATGATTTTGAAGAAACGCTTAGAGATAAATTAAGCCTTAAAGAAGAGGATATATATCAGGAGATTTATAAGATTAATATTAACTCAAATGGTACTAAAAATTATAAACATGGTAACATTGATGGATATGAATACCATTATCATGGAGCTGGATGTTTTATTCAAAAGGGAGATGTAAGATGTGACTTTGACTTCGTACACTATATTGATGATTTAACCTATAATTTTACGTCATTTGCGCTTAAAGATTTTATTGATAGTTATTATCATGTTGATATTGATGATGATAAACTGAATGAAAAACTAAAAGAATTAGTGAAAGAAGGATTTTTACTACCTGTTATATTTGGAGGTAGAGTATGGAATTCCTTTTTAATAAAGAGGTATAGCTAAAGATTGTTATTAGGGAATAAAGTTCTTAAGAATGAGGCAATCGTTGAAGTGTTAGTGGGGATAAAGAATGGATAAAGTGATAAGAGACTACATACAATAAATTAGTTATGAATGATATAAAGAAATATCTGAGAGAATATGTTCGGTTTATTCATGATTTTGAAGAAACGCTTAGAGATAAATTAAACCTTAAAGAAGAGGATATATGTCAGGAGATTTATAAGATTAATCCAAATGAATTAGAAGAAATTAGACCTCTGTAACAGAAAGGAAAAAATGCTATGTACCTTAAATAAAGATTTATAAGTATAGTTGTTTAATATAATGATGTTAACGTTAGAATTACTTAAGTTATTAGTATTTCTGCAATGATAATTAAAGTAGGAAATATTACGGCCAAAATTGTTTTAGATAGTTGGAGAGAGGGATTAGAGAAAGTTTCTTTAAGCAAAATTCAAATGAGTATGCTTGGAAAGTCATTGTCTGAGGCTAAAGGCAATGTTGATTCTCTTTTAGATGGAGAAAAGGTAATTATAGAAGTAGATGATATGGACTTAGCACAAGAGTTTTTTAATGAAGCTGAGAGAATTGGAGTTAATTGTAAGCTGATTATAACAGAATAATATTATATACAATATATTGTTGTCTGTAGATGATATTACTGACTATTTTGGAATAAGAAACGGTTGGAGTTTAGTTAGGGTGTATACAAGTAATACTTTTTTACTAATTGAAAGTGAAAAGTTTATTGCTCTTTTATCACTGATGTAGGCTTTTTTTATAAAGATGGAAATATGATGAGTCAGCCATCGGTTGTCACAATTATTCCAAAAATATTTAAACAATAATTATGGTATCAAGTGTAGAACGGATTACTAAAGAAAAATATCAAGAGCTTAAAGTAAAAAATCTCTTTGAAGAAAAAATGACTGATAGAGTTTTTGCTACAATTCTAATTAATAATGTGGCATACAAATTTGCATGGGGAAGTGATATTGTTGTACCTGTAATAAAGATTATAAATAATCAATATTGTACGATAGGAATAGATCTTGAATTTATTGTTATTAATATGATTGAAAACGTTGTTATTGATTTCGTTAAGCTTAATTATTTCTTTTATGATACTCAAATATTCAATAATTTCCTTTTCGTTATAACAGAACTTCAAATTTTAATAATAGAGATGCAAAATTTTAAAATCATTGATCAAATAGATTTACCCGAAATATTTGAATCTTGGGATGTAGTAGACAATAAAATTAAGATCACTTGTTTAGATGGTCTGGAAGTAATTATGTAAAAAAGTAGAGTGATGTAACAGATTATCTTTATGATGACGATGGAAATATAGTGAGTAGTATTTCTGTTAGAAATAGTTTCGAGCCTGTAGGTGCAGCATCGTCAGTTCCAGTAGATGAATATGGTATTCGTAGAGTTAAATTGGCAACTGGGCAAGCAACTTCTATTGGAGGAGCATTTGATTTATTAGGTATTAAAGAGGCATTTACTAGTCTGTTTACAAATAATGATAGCCCTTATGATTTTAAACCAATGGGAGCTGCCTTTGGAGGTAGTAGAGGGAAGAGCCATGGAAAGGGTGAAAAAGGATGGGCAGCAAAAGCTTCGGGAACTAACAATGAGTTTAAGAAATACAAACCAGATCCTAAGAATCCTGGTAAGACTTTGTTTAAACCAAATAAAGATAGTGAGTGGAAACCAAAAAAAGCACCAGAAGGTTTTTGGGAATGGTGGAATAAAAAAAGAGGAAAGTAATATGAAAGGCGAGAGATTATTTAAGAAAGCATCTATGATACTTCACAAGTTACATTTTGAATCTGAAGGGGTAGATGATATACTAAAAATAAAGCAGTATAGAGAATATTACGATTTAATTAAAAGGGCTGCGTACGTAGGGCATGCAGAAGCGCAATGTGAATTAGCTGATTATTATAGCGAGTTGAATTGTTTTGGAGTAAATCCTGATTATAATAAAGAAAAGACAAAATACTGGTATACTAGGGCGTGTAAGGGAGGAGATGGCACTGCTTGTAATAATCTCGCTATTATGGAAAGAGAAGATGGAAATATTGATTTAACAAAGATATTGTATGAAAGAGCCATTGCATTAGGTTGTGAAATAGCAGAAGAGAATTATGCAAACTTTTTAAGGAGACTAGAAGAAGCGAGAGAAGGAGTAAAAAAGTAATACTATGAAAGGAGAGAGATTTTATCAACAATCAGTAAAAGCGTATGATGAGTTATTAAAAGCTCATAACGTAACATATAGTGACGAAACTGATTATTTAGATTTTAGTCAGATGATTAAATGGTATAATGTTTATATTAGTTTAATTAGGAAGTCTGCGTATCTCGGTTATCCATTGGCTCAGTATGAGTTAGGACTCCATTATGATACACGTTATTTCTTTGGTTTAAACCCTCATTATGATTCTGCTAAATGTGAGTATTGGTATAATAAAGCCTGTGACGCAAATATAGGAGATGCTTGTAATAATCTAGCCTTGATGTATTATGAAAATGGAAGAGAGGAAGAAGCTAAAGAGCTGTTTCTAAAGGCAATTCGTCTTAAAAGCAAATTAGCAAGGTCTAATTATAAGTTGTATTATGGAGAAAGTAATAAGTGATTGTAGAAAGAGAGCTATTGGTTTAAACTTTGGGGAGGAGTATTATTACTTAGCACAATGCTACGAAGATATTAATCAGTTCGGAGATCCTAATCCTTATTTTGATAATTTTCGTAGAATGTATTTCTATTTAAAGTCTGGTCTTTTAGGTTGCGCTGATGCCTATACTAATTTAGCAAGTATAATAGAAAATAGTGATACTATAAAGAATAATAGAGAAAGAGCTAAAGCATATTTTAAGTTAGCTTATGAATTAGGAAGTGAAGATGGTAAGCATAATTATTTCTTAATATTAAAACAAGAAGAATATCCTACTTGTTTAAAGTTGAGAGTGACCTTTTATGGAGATAAAATAGATTGTGATTATTTGTCTAAGGTGATTGGATTAGTACCTAATACAGCCATATATGAAAGTAGTAGGATAAGTTTATATAAAGGGTCAAGATATGGAAATGCTCAGTGGCAGTATGAATTTGATTTTATAGCGACATTAAAATTAGAACCGTTAGTAGTATTGTTTAAAGAATATTTTGGAAGAAAGATCAAAGTACTTGGTAATTATATTTATGATAATGATTTGACCACAAGGATAGATATATTAGCAGATATTAATTATCACAGTATACCATCCTATTATATGGATACAGAGTTTTTAAGTCTAATTTCAAAATTAAATGGTAGTATATATTATTATCAAGAATATTTTGATGGATTTGAAGAAGTATTTAAAGAGTGAAGTGATATTAATTGATTATTGTTATTTGTTTAAATATAAACTCCTAAGTATAATTGCTTAGGAGTTTTTTTATGTTCTTTGAATAGTGATAGAGAGTAGAATAATAAATTAAAGTACTATAGTGTGATAACTCTATGTGATTGAGGAGTTGATATGTTGTTTATTTAGAGTAGCTTCTTAAGTAAAAGATGAGGGAATCGTCTAGAGACGAGTATTCCAAATTCAGAATATGAGGTGATTACTGTTTGAAAATAAGTTTTTCGGAGGATATAATCTTTATTTCTGATTAATTATTACTTGAGTGTTTATTGTATGATTATATTGTTTAAAAATAAAAGTTTAAATAGTTAATTTAACAAAATTATTTATTTTTATTGTTTGTAATTAAATTAACTATTATATGATAGATAATGTAAAGTATGGGCTAAAAATCTCTGGTTATGGAGCGTTTAGTTTTTTAAAGATTGCTGTGTTTGGAGTATTTAGTGCAGTGTTGAGTTTGATTATAGGTATAGTCTTGCTATCTAATGGTAGTTATACAAACAAATTAGGAGAAGTCCGTTATAGTTCATTTAGAACTTTTATTATTGACTATCCTTATTTATCAGTGTTACTACTAATCACGTTGATTAGTATTTATTTTGTTTTTTCTTTTTCGACACAGTATGCTTTCAGAAAGGTGGCTAGACGTATCTTAGATGATAAAGCGGAGGTGCTATTAGACCCTATTATGGATAAAGTGATGGATAAGACGATGGGAAAAATAGGAGAGACAGAGAGACAGAATATGCTACAGAGAGGAGTTGATTACTCAATGTTAAAGTTGCAAACGATTAATACTGTTAAGGAAGAGACTACGAATAAATGGTTGAGGTATTTACTTGTGTTAGGATTTTCTAAGTTGAGGTTAGATGATATTCCATTTGGCGATCCGAAGTTTAATGTTCGTTCAGAGATAAAGAGTAGAGTGATCGAAGTGATTAAAGATTTTGCGACACCTGATAAGCAATTCTTTTGGATGATAATCGCTTACCATTGGATAGTTATCTTGATTATTTCATTTTTAAGATAACGATATTTTACGATGTTAGATAAAGTAAAGTATGTAGCTAAACTATCTTTTATAGGCGGGAGTAGTTTCTTTAAGGTATATGCGGTAGGATCATTAAGCGCAGTGTTTTCTTTTACTATAGGTCTTTTGTTATTTATGTATGGGCCTTATAACCAACCTGGTAATTTGGGTGGTTCGGCAGGTATAATGGCTATATTCGTGGTCTTTATGATTGCACCTATCCAGAGTATCTTATTGACTCTTATAGCGATTAGTAATTACTTTGTTTTTTCTATGGCGAGTTCTCATGCTGTTAAAAGAGTAGCAAATAGATTATTGACTGACAAAGGTGAGAGTCTGTTGTATCCATTAATAGATAGAGCATTAGATAAAGTCATTAGTGATGTCTCAACGTCTGATAAACAAAACTGGATGCAAAAAGGGTTTGATTTCTCTTTAATACAAATGCAGATTATCAATAATATTAAAAATCAGAGTGAGAATAAATGGGTGAAGAAATTGTTGATTTATGGGTTTAAAAAGCTGAAGGTAGATGATATCCCTTTTAACGATCCGAAGCTAAATATCCGCGAGATTATAAAAGATCGAGTGATTCAGGCTATTCGAGAAATGGCAAACCCTAGCAAGAAAAAGTTCTGGTATACAATCTTGTTTCATTGGATAGCCGTTGTGGTCATTTTGATTATGAATTTGATTTATAGATAAAGGAAGTTAAGTATAAGTAAAGAGCTAATGATATAGGTGTAAATCATTAGCTCTTTTATTTTAGTGTTGTTCTAAAAAAAGAGAAGTTTCTTAAAGAATAGAGGGGCTATTAATAAAAGATGTTATTTTTGTTGTTTAGAAATCGATGAACAATGAATATAGAAGACTTTATTTTTAGCCAAGATATAGATGTTAATCAAGTAAAGGAGGGGACATTCTCATGGAGCTCTCCTAGTAATATCGCTTTAGTTAAGTATTGGGGTAAAAAGGAGAATCAGATTCCTGCTAACCCGTCTTTGAGTTTTACTTTAAACAATTGTAAGACAGAAACGACATTAAGCTATAGTGCGAAAGCGGATAAAGGGATCAGCTTTAATCTTTTGTTTGAAGGACAGCCTAAAGAAGAGTTTAAACCGAAGATTCAGAAGTTTTTTGAGAGAATTCTAAAATACTGTCCTTATATCGAGTATTATCACTTCACGATAGATACTAAAAATACGTTCCCTCATAGTTCAGGGATAGCTTCTTCTGCGTCTGGTATGGCGGCGATGGCGGTGAATATTATGTCATTAGAAAGAAAGTTGAATGTGGATATGACAGAAGACTATTTTGACCAGAAAGCTTCTTTCTTAGCTCGTCTTGGTTCAGGTAGTGCATGTAGAAGTATAGCAGGTAGTGTAGTAGTATGGGGAGAACAACGCGATATACCTGGAAGTACAGATTTATATGGAGTGAATTTCCCTTTTGAGGTACACCCTATCTTTAAGGGGTATTGCGATACTATCTTGCTAGTGGATAAAGGAGAGAAGAAAGTGTCTAGCACAGTGGGACATGATCTGATGCACAATCACCCTTATGCAGCGCAACGCTTTGAACAAGCTCATGAGAATCTAGCTCGATTGAAGAAAATATTAATAGAAGGTAATTTAACGGAGTTTGTAGCGTTAGTAGAAAGCGAAGCATTGACTCTACACGCAATGATGATGACTTCTATGCCTTATTTTATCTTAATGAAGCCAAATACGCTTCAGATCATCGAGAAAATTTGGGCATTTAGAGAAAAAACATCAATCAATGTGTGCTTTACACTTGATGCTGGGGCAAATGTACACGTTCTATACCCAGAAGGGGACAAAGACTTTGTACAGACATTTATAAGACAAGAATTGGCGCAGTTCTGTCAGAATGAACAGTATATAGATGATAAAGTTGGATTCGGTTCAGAAATAATTAAATAATTTTTTGTAACTTTATACTACGGTATGCTAATTGCATATACTAATATAAATATTGAAGATATGAGAAAGTTAATGACAATTTTTGGTTTAGCACTAGGTAGCTTACTATTTAGTCAAGCAACTTATGCACAAGAGTTAGCACCAGATCAAAACCCGAATTATAGAGTAAGTATGGTAAAGTATATGGCACAGAAAGATTCTCTGACTGCGACTTTAAGTACTACTGTACAGGATACTTATAAAGCGTACGATTGGTACGAGGCTAAGATGGAGCGCAAAGCTCAGAAAAAGCAATGGAGACATGAAGAACGCATGGCTCGTGCTAAATATGGTAGAAGTTACTATAGCTATGACAATGGGTATTATGGTAACTATAATAGATATTACTCTGGATGGAATAACTGGAATACATGGAGACCTAATATTGGTTTTAGAACTGGTAACTGGTGGTTCTCTATTTAAGAATTAGGAAAAAAACATAAAGAAAAACAAATAATAGGATTATGCAAATTAAACGTATAGCATTAGCTGCAATATTAGCTGTTTCAGGACTGGCTATTACATCATGTGGACGTCAAGTAACTAGAGTAAGTACAGAAGAAACTATCGACATTAGTGGAAGATGGAATAACTCTGACTCTAGAGAAGTAGCTGACCAAATGACTCAGCAGATATTAGAAGAGCCATGGATCTTTAACTTCCGTGAAGAGAATAAAGGAGAGAAGCCTGTGGTTATTGTAGGTATGGTTTATAATAAAAGCCATGAGCATATTGAAGCTGAGACGTTCGTAAAAGATGTGGAACAAGCATTTATTCGTTCTCAAAGAGTACGTTTAGTTCAAGGTGGTAAAAAACGTGAGGAATTACGTGGTGAACGTGCAGATCAACAAACGAATGCATCAGCATCATCTATGAAACAATTCGGTTTAGAACAAGGAGCTGACTTTATGTTACAAGGTTCTATCAATTCTATCGTAGATTCTCACAAAAAGAAAAAAGTGGTTTATTACCAAGTTAACTTAGAGTTGACAAATATTCAAACAAGTGAAGTGGTTTGGATTGGTGAAAAGAAAATCGCTAAGTACGTAAAAAACTAATTTAAAGTAAAATAGATGGTTTCAAGTAGAGCCATATATTCTGTTATAAAAACATCATTGCTCTTTGCAGTGATGTTTTTCGTGTTTGGATGTGCTACCTATCACGATCGTATAACAGACTATTATCAGAAGGTAGGTGCCTCAGAATATGATCTAGCTGAAAAGGCATTAGATAAAAATGCTTTATTACAAAAGCCTCGAAATCTATTGCTGTTTTATATGGAGAAAGGGAGGGTAGCACACCTAAAAGGAGACTATGAGTCTAGTAATAAATATTTTAACCAAGCAGATTTACTAGTAGAAGACGGATTGTCAACTACAGGGGATATCGCTGTAGGATTATTCCTTAACTCAATGTCTCAAAATTATAAAGGAGAAGAGTTTGAGATCTTTATGCTTCATTACTACAAAGCACTTAACTATATGCATCTGGGAAGAATAGATGATGCGATAGTAGAGGCTAGACGTATTTCTTTACAGAACTACTCTCAGGGTGATAAGTATAAGGATAAAGCAACACGTTATTCTAAGGATGCTTTCTCTCTGAATCTGCAAGGACTGATCTATGA
The DNA here is from genome assembly GCF_032073645.1 of Myroides sp. Lineage (NCBI taxonomy): Bacteria > Pseudomonadati > Bacteroidota > Flavobacteriia > Flavobacteriales > Flavobacteriaceae > Myroides > Myroides sp. The sequence goes on along the minus strand of NZ_DAMANB010000019.1, from coordinate 35,589 downwards.
GTATAGTGGTAATTATAACGATGCTTTTATTGCATATAGAAATGCCGTAGAAGTATACCAGAGTTCTAAGGATGGTACATATTATGGTGTAGCAATGCCTAAGAATCTGCAGTACGATGTGATGCGTATGGCTGATGCAAATGGCTTCGGAGGGGACTTAACAAAGTTCGAGAAGCAGTTTAATCTAAAGTACACAAGAGAAGCTAAAGCTCCAGGAGGAGAATTAGTTATCTTTTGGGAAAATGGACGTGCACCTATTAAGGAGGCTGAGAATATGTTCTTTACATTAGCTAAAGGAGACAGTGGTAGTCTAGTGTTTACAAATGCGTTAGGTTTTGTGATTCCATTAGATTTTGGTATTGCAGGTAAGACTAACCTAAATGATATACACAGTGTGAATATCGCTTATCCTAAGTATATCGTACAACCACCACCTTATACAAGTGCTCAGATTCAGGCTAATGGAGCTTCAAATACTAGATTCGAAAAAGCAGAAGATATAGACGCGCTTGCCGTACTAACACTAAAAGAACGCGCAGGTAAAGAATTAGGGCAAATATTGACTAGAGTAGCAGTGAAGAAAGCTGCTGAATATTCTGTAAAAGCTGTCGCGAAGTCTAATGGTAAAAATGGAGATCCGAATGCAGCATTAGAAGCTATCGGCTTAGGAATACAGTTGTTTAATCTATTCTCTGAAAAAGCGGATACGCGTAACTGGCAGACATTACCTGCACAGGTTAACTATGCTAGAATACCATTACAGTTAGGTCAGAATCAAATCAAGATGACACTAGAGAGAGCAAATGGTCAACGTGTGGAACATAATGTAGAAATAGAAGGTACTGGAAAAATGCAGTTCTATAATTTTGCAACAATGAAGTAATAGAAGTATGGGAAATAATAGAGTGTGTACGCATTGTAAGACAGAGATAATTTGTAATACAGATGATATCAAACAATGTGACTGTACTCAGGTGAATATATCTAATGATACACGTGTCTTTTTAGCAGGCTCTTTTCATAAATGTTTATGTAATAATTGCTTGTCTAAGTTTGATGAAATGGTTATTTCTTCAAAAGGGAAGCTTTTTCCTAAGCGCAGAAGTGAGATGGAAGAAGGAGTGCATTATTACATGGAAAATGAGTATTTTGTGTTCACAGAATTGTATCATTTAATGAAAGGACAGTGTTGCCAAAATGGGTGTAGACATTGTGTTTATGGCTTTAAAAACAGATATTTATAAAAATAAAGTAGTAAAAAAGACGGTGTGAGAATATTATGTGTATTTTTGCAACGTGAATTTACAATAACAGCTATGAAAGGACCATTATTTTATTCAAAAATTCTTCTTTTTGGGGAATATGGGATTATTAAAGACTCTAAAGGATTGTCTATTCCTTATAATTTCTATAAGGGAGCATTAAAGATGGAAGAGAATCTAGAAGGAGTATCTTTAAAGTCTAATCAGAGTTTAAAAAACTTTGCAGCATATCTACATGATTTGCAAGAGCAAGAACCTACTTTAGTACAGTTTGATCTAGAGCGTTTAAACGCTGAGATAGAACAAGGATTGTACTTTGATTCTAGTATTCCACAAGGATATGGTGTAGGAAGTAGTGGGGCATTAGTAGCTGCTATTTATGATCAGTATGCTTATGATAAAGTTACTGTTCTAGAGAACTTGACTAAAGATAAACTTTTAGTATTAAAAGGAATCTTCGGAAAAATGGAAGCATTCTTCCATGGAACGAGTTCAGGGTTAGATCCACTAAACAGTTATTTAAGCCTGCCTATCCTAATCAATTCTAAAGATAATATCGAGCCAGCAGGTATTCCTTCTCAAAGCGTAGATGGAAAAGGAGCTGTGTTCTTAATAGATTCGGGTATCGTAGGAGAGACTGCACCGATGATTACAATCTTTATGGAGAACCTAAAAGATCAAGGTTTCCGTCAGATGTTGAAAGATCAGTTCGTGAAATATACAGATGCTTGTGTAGAGAACTTCTTAAAAGGAGACGTGAAATCGTTATTTAGTAATACGAAGTTATTGTCTAATGTAGTGTTTAATCACTTTAAGCCAATGATTCCAGAGCAATTCCACAGTGTATGGCAAAAAGGAATCGAGACTAACGATTACTATTTAAAATTATGTGGCTCTGGTGGAGGTGGTTATATCTTAGGATTTACTGCTGATATCGAAAAGGCAAAAGAGTCTTTAAAAGATTATAAATTAGAAGTTGTATATCAATTCTAATTCAGATATGAAAAAATAGATGTTATAACCTTTCGCAGTAGCGATATAAAATTGAAACAAGAGATAATGTTATCTAGGAAAAATAAACTACTCTTAGCTAAAATATTCAGCTTGTTCTCTGTTGTGAGAGGTTATAATATTTTTATTATAGTACTAGCACAGTACTTAGCGTCTATCTTTATATTTGCACCTGAACTTAGGGCGTTAGACGTAATTTTAGATTGGAAACTCTTTCTAATTATCTTTGGATCTTCCTTAGCTATCGCAGGAGGGTATATCATTAATAATTTTTATGATGCAGAAAAAGATTTAATCAATAGGCCGATTAAGTCTATGTTAGATCGACTAGTGAGTCAAGCTACAAAATTACGTGTCTATTTTGCGCTGAATTTTTTGGCTGTGGGGATTGTATTTCCTGTGTCTTGGCATGTGTCAGCATTCTTTTCTGCTTATATATTTCTGTTGTGGTTTTATTCTCATAAGCTTAAGAAGTATCCTATTATAGGTAACCTTACTGCTTCTTTATTAGCGATATTACCTTTCTTTAGTATCTTGATGCATTTCAGGTTTTACTATCCTTCTATCTTCATACATGCAGCTTTTCTGTATTTAGTTATTCTGATCAGGGAGTTGATAAAAGATATGGAGAATATTAAAGGAGACTTCGCTAATGATTATCAGACTATTCCTGTTCGATTTGGAGATAGAGTAGCGAAAGAGGTAATCACAGTCGTGACAGTATTGACACTGATACCGATCTATTTTTTAGTCAATAAAGAGAATCTTGGGTACATGGTATATTACTTCTATCTAAGTATTATTGTATTAATCATGTTCTTATACAGATTATGGACATCAAAGGAAATAGAACAGTATCACAGTTTACATGTTAGTTTAAAACTGTTGATTTTATTAGGAGTATTCTCGATTATGCTAATAGACCCGGATGTGGTAATTAGTGGCAAAGTACTGCTAGAAGAAACTTTATAGTATTAAAAGTTGTGTAAACTTTTAGAGTTATATTAATAAATGCATAGAATAAAACTATCTTTGCAAAAATCTTTAGATATGAATAACGGTAGGTCGAATTCAGGAAATAATAAATCGAATCGCTCAGGAAATAGAAATGCAGCGGGAAAGAAGTCTTTTGGTTCTAAGGATGGAGCTAAAAAGACTTATGGGGGAAATGATAGCAAGAAAAGATCATTTGACAATAATAAAGAAGGAAATAAAACGTATGGTGCTAATACTACAAAGAAATTTGATAGTAAACCAAGAGTAAAAAACACACCTAAAGAAACAGACGAAGTACGTCTGAATAAATATATCGGTAACTCTGGAGTGTGTTCACGTCGTGAGGCAGATATCTATATCGTGTCTGGAAATGTGACTGTAAATGGAGTAGTAGTTACTGAGTTAGGTTATAAAGTAAAGAAAACGGATATCGTTAATTTTGATGGAACAGTATTGACTCCAGAAAAATTGACTTACGTATTATTAAATAAACCGAAAGGATTTGCTACTATTAATGAGCCAATCGTATCAGCTGAGAATGTATTAAGCTTATTAAAAGGAGCTTCTAAATATCCTTTAGCTCCTGTCGGTCGTATGGATAAGACTACTATTGGTCTAATGTTATTCACGAATGATACTAACTTATTACAGAAGTTAAACTCTACTGATTCTCGTTCTTCTAAATTATATCATGTATCATTAGATAAGAACCTTAAATATGAAGATCTAGAAAAGATTAAAAAAGGAGTTTATATCGATGAGCGTCGTGTATTCGTAGAAGAAGTATCTTATGTAGATGATCAGCCTAAGACAGAGATCGGTATTAAGCTAAAAGCATCTAATGTGAAGTTAGTACGTGCTATATTCGAATCTTTAGGATATAATGTTATTAAACTTGACCGTGTGATGTATGGTCAGTTGACAAAATGGAATCTACCAAGAGGTAAATGGAGACATTTAACGGATGAGGAAGTAAGAAACCTTAAAAACGGTTAATATAGATATTAAAAAAGCTCGCTAGATGATAGCGAGCTTTTTTGTTGATATTTATTGTAAATAACTAGGTAGTTCCATAGGTATTTCCATAACTAATATTTGGCTTTTCTCATTTGCTTTGATTGTGAAAGTATCTTCTCCATCAAAACCAATAGCATCTCTTCTATGTAGCGTATCTTCACCTAAAGTAATATCTCCTTCTAGAACAAATAAGAAGATACCATTAGACTTATCTTTTAATTCATAAGATAGTTCTTTACCTTGATCTAGATCAGCCATGTGGAACCAAGCATTCTGATGAATCCATACTCCTTTATCGTCAGGATTAGGAGAAAGGATTTGATCCCATTGATTCAGGCGATCTTCTTTGTTTAATTTTAGTTGATCATAACGTGGTTTTACATTTAGTTTATCAGGGAATACCCATATCTGTAAGAACTTACTCTCTTTATGCTCATCAGGGTTAAACTCACTGTGTTGAACTCCTGTCCCTGCACTCATGACTTGTATTTCACCTTCATTTATAATTGTACCATTACCCATACTATCTTTGTGTGAAAGACTTCCTGATAAAGGAATAGATATAATCTCCATATTATCATGAGGATGCGTACCGAATCCCATACCTGCAGCTACGTGATCATCGTTAAGTACACGTAACACACCGAAGTGTATTCTTTCGTTGTTTCGATAGTTAGCAAAGCTAAAGGTATGATGAGATTTTAGCCATCCGTGGTTAGCATATCCTCTACTATCTGCTGTGTATATAATTTTTGTGTTCATAGCTTTATGATTTTAATACTACAAAGATACGTTATAGGCTGATTTCCATTGCTTAATGTAGGTTAAGAATAGCGTACATCTATAAATGTCAGTTATTTGTTTCTAGTATTGTCAAAGTATTCTCTTAGAATATCTTCTCTAAAATCTGGATGAGCAATATTCGCTAGAGCGTGTACTCTATCTATAATAGACTTACCTCTTAGATCAGCTACTCCATATTCTGTAACGATGTATTGAGCATGTGCACGAGACGTTACCACTCCTGCTCCTTGCTTAAGGAATGGAACTATTTTGTTTCCTCCTTTTTTAGTAGTAGCAGAAAGTGCTATGATAGCTTTTCCTCCTTTACTTAGCGTAGCACCTCTCATAAAGTCAACTTGTCCGCCTACACCAGAGTAGATATTCGCTCCGATAGAATCTGCACATATTTGTCCTGTAACATCTATTTCTACAGCAGAGTTAATCGCTATCATCTTAGGATTCTGACGAATCACAAATGGATCGTTCGTATATGAACATTCTCTAAGTTCAAAGAATGGATTGTTGTCTACATAGTTATATAGCCTCTCCGTTCCGATAAAGAAAGTAGAGATAGCTTTGCCATTAGAAGTAGTTTGTTGAGAACAGTTTAAGGCTCCTGCTTCAATTAAATCAACAACACCATCTGCAAACATTTCTGTGTGTAATCCTAGGTTCTTATGCCCTTTCAGTTTTTGAAGAACGGCATCAGGTATAGAACCAATCCCCATCTGTAAGGTACTACCATCTTCTATCATAGAAGCAATGTATTGTCCTATTTTATCTTCTACCTCACTAAAGTCAGAACTGTATTCTGTCAGAAGTGGTGTATCATGCTGTACTAATGTATTAATCTTAGAGATGTGTACTAGCGCATCTCCAAAAGTGCGAGGCATGAATTTATTGACCTGTGCTATAACTATCTTGGCAGTGCGAATAGCCGCTTGTGCAGCAACTACAGAAGTTCCTAACGTACAAAAGCCGTTCTCATCAGGAGGAGAAACTTGTATTAATGCCACGTCTAAGGGAACAAGACCACTGTCAAACAGCATCGGTAGCTCACTTAGGAATACGGGAGTATAAGTACCATTACCTTCTCGTATAGTGTGTCTAACGTTACCACCAGTAAAGAAAGAATTCACAAAGAAACTTTCTCTATATTTTGGATCAGCATAAGGGGCTTTGCCTAAAGTATGTATGTGACAGAACTCTACATTTCTTAATTCGGACGATCTTTCTACAATAGCATCAATGATGTGATTAGGTGTACAAGCTACTGCGTGTACATAAACTCTGTCACCTGACTTGATCAGCTTAGCTGCTTCTTGTGCTGTTGTGTAATTCATTTTGTGTGTAATTTTGTGTATTTAGACAAATGTTTCCTTAAAAGTAAAGCATTAGTCTTTATAAGGCAAGTAAAAAGTGTGGCTAATCATTTTTTTCATTAACTGTAATAGTGTAATTTTGTAGGATATAAAATTTTAAGGTATGATAATTCCAAAAACTCTTGAAGAAATCGAGTTGATGAGACAAAGCGCATTGCTTGTTTCTAAAACATTAGGTATGATAGCTACAGAGCTAAAACCAGGAGTAACGACTTTAGAGCTTGATGCAAAAGCTGAAGAATTTATTAGAGATCACGGAGCAGTACCAGGATTTAAAGGCCTTTATGGTTGTCCTTCTACCTTGTTGACAAGTGTGAATGATCAGATTGTACACGGATTACCTACAGATCGTCCTTTAGAAGAAGGAGATATTGTATCTGTGGACTGTGGAACAGTGATGAATGGATTTTATGGAGATCACGCTTATACATTCGAGATAGGTGATGTAGATCCAGCTACTAAAAAGTTATTACAGATTACAAAAGAATCTCTTTACGTAGGTATTAGAGAATTCAAATTAGGAAATAGAGTAGAAGATGTAGGTAGTGCTATCCAACGCTACTGTGAGAAAGAAGGGTATACGGTAGTACGTGAGCTAGTAGGTCATGGACTAGGACGTAAGATGCACGAATCTCCAGAAATGCCTAACTACGGTAAGCCTGGTAAAGGTAAGAAGTTCGTAGAAGGTATGGTGGTAGCTATCGAGCCTATGATTAACTTAGGTACTCGTAATATCAAACAACTGAATGACGGATGGACTATCGTGACTCGTGACGGAAAACCTTCTGCTCACTTCGAACACGATGTAGCATTAGTAAATGGTAAACCAGAATTGTTATCTACTTACCAATATATCTATCAAGCATTAGGTATCACTAGCAATGAAGAAGATGAGTTTAGAGCTAAACCATTAGTTCTGTAATTACTCATTTCTATTAATGAAGAAGTTATTCAAAACAATATTGAACATTGTGCCTCGACCGATATTAATTCGGTTGAGTTACGTTGTTCGACCTATGATGGCATGGTACCTAAAAGGGGATGTGTATACAGATCCTATTGATGGTAAAAGTTTCAAGACTTTCTTGCCTTATGGATATGCGAAGCAACGCAATAATGTCCTTTCTCCTAGTACACTTTCACTAGAGAGACACCGCCTATTATGGCTTTATCTTCAGCGCGAGACCGACTTCTTTAGTACTCCTAAAAAAGTATTGCACTTCGCACCTGAGCAGGCGTTTTATAAACGCTTTAAAAAACAACCTAATTTAGATTATATAACTACCGATCTAGAATCTCCTTTGGCAGATGTGAAGGCGGATATTTGTAACTTACCTTTTGAGGATAATAGTTTTGATATGATTTTGTGTAATCATGTCTTAGAACATATTCCAGATGATACGAAAGCCATGCAGGAACTGTATCGCATTCTTAAGCCTGGAGGTATGGGAATCTTCCAAATCCCACAAGATATGTCTAGAGAAACTACTTTTCAGGATGATACTATAACAGATCCTAAAGAGCGCACACTTATCTTTGGTCAATACGATCATGTACGTGTATACGGACGTGATTATTTTGATAAGTTAAGAGCTATCGGCTTCACTGTAGTAGAAGAAGACTTTATTCATAAACTTACTTCAGAGGAAGTAACTAAATACTGTCTAGCAGAGGGTGAGATTATCCCAGTTTGTTTTAAGTAGAGTAATCATAATATTTAATTGCTCGATTAGAGAATTAGTTAAAGTATCCTTATAAGGGCTACCCTATCTATATCCTATTGTGTATCTTCGTATTTATTTAGAAAGATTATGAAGAATACATTGATTACTACTGTACTTTTTGATATGGATGGAGTTTTAATAGACTCAGAGGGCTTTTGGCAACAAGCAGAACAAGAGGTGTTTACTTCTATGGGGGCTACTTGGGATGAAGAGATTGCGATCCAAACACAAGGCAAAACGACTAGAGCAGTGACCGAGCTGTGGTATAGCCTGTTTCCATGGGAAGGAAAGAGTATTGAGGAGGTGGAGCAAATGGTGATTGATAGAGTCGATGAATTAATTAGTACAGAAGGAGAAATAAAAGAAGGGGTAATTCAGACATTGAATTTTCTAAAAGAGAGAAAAGTGAAGATAGGTCTTGCTACTAATTCTCCAGAATCTTTGATTAATACTGTTTTAAAGAGATTAGGTATTCGTGATTACTTCCAAACCATAGTTTCTGTAGATCATGTAGAACACGGTAAGCCTGCACCAGATGTGTATTTAAGAGCAGCTCATAACCTAGGGAGTGAGCCTAGAGAGTGTCTAGTAGTAGAGGACTCGTTCACAGGAGCTACAGCTGGTAAAAATGCAGGGATGACTGTGGTAGCCATACCTGATCATTTACAGTATGAACAAGAAAGATTTGATATTGCTGACTTTAAATTGAAAAGTATGATATTTTTAAACGAAAATATTGTATCTTTTTTGCACGAAGTAACGGTTTAGTTTAAAATGGTCATTATGCGAAATAAGGTTTGGTCTATTATTCTTTTTTTTCTTTGGGTAGGGTGCGTATTGGCACAATCTCCACAGAACTATACTGCTGATTATATTAAGTCAGTAGGGTTTATGAGTAATAATAGAGCTGTAACGCCGTTCTTTCAAATAGGGGATCAGTTTACGCTTGCTTTTGATGACTTATATGGAGATGATAGTAATTATTTCTATCGAGTTAAGGCTTATAACTATGACTGGACTCCATCGAAATTAAAACAGATCGAGTATATAGATGGATTAGATAGACAGCGTATTATGACGTATGAAAACTCGTTTAATACTTTGCAGAATTATACGAACTATCGATTGACGCTTCCTGCTCAACGTTATAGAATATTGAAGAGTGGTAATTATGTATTGGAAATTTATAATGAAGACGACGAAGTAGTAATTAGAAGGAAGTTCGTCTTATATGAGAGCTTGGTCAATGTACCGATTCAGATTAAGCGTACTAGAAACCTGGATGTCATAGAGACGAAACAGAATGTAGAGTTTAGTGTGTTATTAGGAGATGCGTTATACCAGAATCCAGTTCAGAATATAAAGATAGCGATCTTTCAGAATGGGAGATGGGACTCTTATCTGACGAATATTAAGCCTCAGTACACGATGGGTAATGACCTTATCTATAAGTACGAGAATGAGACTCAATTCTGGGCAGGGAATCAGTTCTTAAACTTTGACAATAGTGATATTAAGCAAGTGAATAATATGATCGGTTCTGTAACTACGGATAATGGTATTTATAACACGTATCTGTATACAAACGAGAGCCGAAAAAGTAAAGGATATACCTATTTTCCTGATATTAATGGAAGTTTCTATCCTAGAAATATCAATGGGAGAAACCCGAATATAGAAGCGGAGTATAGTTGGGTATATTTCAGTTATCGTCCAGAGGAGGATGTACAGAAAGGAATAGATTATTATGTGACAGGATTATTTAATGATTATGCCTTAGTACCTGCTAACAAAATGACGTATAACGAAGAGAAGGGATATTATGAACAAATCATTTTAGTGAAACAAGGTTTTACTAATTTTAGTTATACAGCAGTTCGAAATGGTGTTGTTGATCCAAGCATTGCACCAGATGGGAACTATGCAATGACAACGAATCGCTACCAAGTTTTAGTTTATTATCGTGGTAATAATGATTTACACGATAGAGTAATTGGTATAGGTGAGGCAAGTGCAGAGAACATAGTGTATTAGACACTGTGATAAAACGAAGAATTCAATGTGTTTTTTATAGTAAATTATTAAGATGGAAAAGATGATTTCACAAACGACGAAGGGAATAAAAATATCTGTAAATACTGAATATGAAGGCAATTTTTTTAAATCAAAAAAGATATGCTATGCTTTTTCATATAAAATAACAATTGAAAATAACTCTACTGATTATATCCAGGTGAAAGGACGACTATGGGAGATATATGATGCGCTGAATAGTGTACAGATAGTAAAAGGAGAGGGTGTAGTAGGTGAGCAACCTATCATAGAGCCTGGTACCAAATATACATATAGTAGTGGATGTGTCTTAAATTCATCTATGGGAGCTATGCAGGGATTCTATGAGGTACTTAATCTAGCGAACCAAACTTATTTTAATGTAGAAATCCCAAACTTTAAGCTAGTAGCCCCTTTCGTATTGAATTAGAAATAATAAAGAACACACTCTTATAGAGTGCTAGTGTACTAAAAATAAAATGCTTAGACCACCTTTATGCAACTGCATAAAGGTGGTTTTTTTATAAGTTAAAGGAGGTAAGGTAACAGTAAAAAGTAGTGAATAGGATATGGAAGTGATTTAGTTGTTTTAATATCTTATTCTATAAGAGTCTTATGGTATTGTTTTAACGCGATATCAATATGCATATATGGGCTAAAGCATAAGTAGCTGTTGAAATTTTTAAACTAATGTAGGAGTGTTGATCTCGATTGCTATTTATGAATGAGATAATAACTCTTTCCTTGCACTTCTTAGGGGGTTCCTAGGAGTTTTCTTGGGCTTTCCTTGCCCAGAAGGCGTTTTTCTCGAAGAAAGGTGCAAGAAACCTGCAAGCAATCCCCTAGCAAATCAGTACAAAATTATCTGTGGTGGATCAATACATGCTGAATTGAAATAGATTTGGTACTTGCTTTTTATTTTTTCTAAAGAATATTAATGGGTTGTGATTCATTTATATTAAAATATTTTGATTTACTTCTGATGTGATTGTAAAAACTAATTATTAATCGCACATAGGTTTGTATTCAGAGTTAAGTATAACAGGTAGTTAGAAGAATGTAGTGAGGCAAAAATACTATTGATAGTCAATGTTTTGAAATCGTTAAGGAGATGTTTTTAGGGCTTTAGAGAAAAGTGGTTTCATTTTTTTTCGTTATATTTGTGCTTATTCATTTAGAAATTATATAAATAATACGCGTAATATGTCAAAAGGATTCTATCAAGTTCCAACTGCGTTCAATGAGCCAGTTAAGTCTTATGCACCAGGAACAAAAGAAAGAGAATTGACTTTGAACTCGTTCAAAGAGCAATACAACACAACTGTTGATATTCCATTATACATTGGTGGAGAAGAAATCAGAACAGGAAATACAAAAGATTTGTTCCCTCCATTTGATCACAAACATAAATTAGGTGTTTACCACGAAGCTGATAAAGCGTTAGTAGAGAAAGCTATTGCTACAGCTTTAGAGGCTAGAAAAAAATGGGCTGCAATGCCATGGGAACACAGAGCATCTATCTTCTTAAAAGCTGCTGAATTATTAGCTGGTCCTTACCGTGCTAAAATCAATGCTGCTACGATGATCGCTCAAGCAAAAACATTGCACCAAGCTGAGATCGACTCTGCATGTGAGTTTATCGACTTCTTACGTTTCAACGTAGAGTATATGACTCAAATCTATTCTGAGCAACCAGCTTCTGTAGATGGAGTATGGAACAGATTAGAGCACCGTCCATTAGAAGGATTTATCTATGCGATCACTCCTTTTAACTTTACAGCTATCTCTGGTAACTTACCTTCTGCTCCTGCTATGATGGGGAATGTAGTGGTATGGAAACCAGCTGCAACTCAAATCTACTCTGCTAGAGTAATCGTAGAGGTGTTTAAAGCTGCAGGTTTACCTGATGGTGTTATCAACGTAGTATATGGTAACTCTGGAATGATCACTGATACGTTATTAGCAAGTCCTGACTTCGCTGGTATCCACTTCACAGGATCTACAGGAGTATTTAACAGTATGTGGGCTCAAATCGGTCAAAACATCGATAAATACAAAACTTACCCACGTATCGTAGGAGAGACAGGTGGTAAGGATTTCGTTGTAGCTCATCCATCAGCTTGTCCTAAAGAGGTAGCAGTAGCTCTTACAAGAGGTGCTTTTGAATACCAAGGACAAAAATGTTCTGCAGCATCTAGAGCTTATATTCCAGCTTCATTATGGAATCAAGTGAAAGAGTATATGACTGCTGATCTAGCTACTATCAAAATGGGTTCTCCAGAAGATCCAAGTAACTATGTGTCATCTGTGATTACAGAAGCTTCATTTGACAAATTAGCGAAAGCTATCGATCAAGCAAAAGCTGATGCTGACGCAGAAGTTATCTTAGGAGGTAAATATGATAAATCTATTGGTTACTTTATCGAACCAACAGTTATCTTAACTACTAATCCTAAGTATGCAACGATGGAAACAGAACTATTCGGTCCTGTATTAACTATCTATGTATACGAAGATGCTAAATGGTCTGAAACATTAAAATTAGTGGATGAGACTTCTATCTATGCATTAACAGGAGCTATCTTCTCTGGATGTCGTTATGCTATCGTAGAGGCTACAGAAGCATTAGTAAACTGTGCTGGTAACTTCTATATCAATGATAAACCAACAGGTGCTGTAGTAGGACAACAACCATTCGGTGGGGCTAGAGCTTCTGGTACTAATGATAAAGCGGGTTCTATCCTTAACCTACTTCGTTGGGTATCACCAAGAACGATTAAAGAAACTTTCGTTCCTGCAACTGATTATAAATATCCTTTCTTAGGATAATTAAAATTATAATAAAAGGCGGTTGCAAAAGAGTTGACCGCCTTTTTTAATCAACACTAGAATACAATTCAGTGCTTTTTATTGGGAATGTATAACCGATGAAGAATGACATGATAAGAGTCATTCAGGCTATACTACTAAGTAAGAATACACTATATATTTTGCTTTTATCTTTTTTCGAATACAGAAAAAAGTCCCTTTTTATTAGGATCGTTTTTAAGAGAACACTATTTACCTATAACACTTATAAAACGACTGAGTAAAAACTATTATCTTTTTGCTTTTATTATTTTTCGATTACTGAAAAATGATCCTTTTTTATCTTTAAAGTACTGGGTTATCATTATTAATTTAAATAGTATAACTCATGTTTAAAAAATTACTTGATAATAGACAATTGGTTATTAATCCACCTGTCTTTATAACTTCAATATTATTAATAGTAGCATTAATCCTTACTTGTGTGCTTTTTCCAGAAAAAGTAGGAGTATGGTTTCCAGCTGCCCAATTAGCAGTAACTTCTAACTTCGGTTGGTTCTTTGTAGTCACAGTGAATATTATTTTAATATTTGCCATCTACCTTGCTTTTAGTAAGTTCGGTAAGATACGATTAGGTGGTGATGATGCAGAGCCAGAGTTTACTAAGGCGTCTTGGTTTGCTATGTTATTTAGTACAGGTATGGGGATTGGTATTATGTTCTTTAGTATTGCTGAGCCTGTATCTCATTTCTTTAATACTCCTAGACCGGTAGATTCTGATATAGAAGCTGCTGTACAAGCGATGGAGTTTACCAGTTTGCACTGGGGATTACACGCTTGGGGTATTTATGCGATGGTTGGTTTAGCTTTAGCTTTTTTTGGGTTTAATAGGAAGTTACCTATGACCTTTAGATCTCTTTTTTACCCATTCTGGGGAGAGAGAATACATGGCTGGTGGGGACACGTAATCGATATATTATCCGCTTTAGCTACAGTATTTGGATTATCGACATCTTTAGGTCTTGGGGTGATACAGATTACAGCTGGACTAGAGTATCTATATGGATGGGAGATAAGCCCTATGATGCAAGCTGGGATTATCTTGTTTGTAATCGGGATTGCTACTATTTCTGTTTTCTCAGGATTAGACAAAGGGGTTAAGATACTTAGTAATGCTAATATGTATATAGCGGCAAGTTTTATGTTGCTAATCTTTATTCTTGGGCCGACTCTATTTATTATGAAAGGGTATGTAGAGAATACTGGAGCGTACTTGGCTAATTTTATTGATATAAGTACATGGAATGATACTTACTTAGGTTCTGGATGGCAGAATGTCTGGACTATATTCTATTGGGCTTGGTGGATTGCATGGTCTCCTTTTGTAGGAAGTTTTATTGCTCGTATTTCTAAAGGACGTACAGTGAAGGAGTTTATACTAGGGGTATTGATTGTACCAGGGTTGATTACCTTATTATGGATGAACGTTTTTGGGGGTAGTGCTTTACACACTATTTTATCAGGTGATGTAACGATGATAGCAGCCGTTAAAGCTGATGTGTCTACTGCATTATTTGTATTCTTAGAGAACTTCCCTTTTACTAAGTTCCTTTCTATTGTAGCGATTATTCTGATTTTCTCTTTCTTTATTACCTCTTCTGATTCAGGTTCATTAGTTGTAGATAATATTACCTCAGGTAGTAATGGAGAGTCTCCTGTGTGGCAGAGAGTCTTTTGGTCTTTTGCACAAGGGATTATTGCTATCGTATTACTATGGGGTGGAGGATTGGATGCCTTACAGACAGCAGTTATTATTACAGGACTGCCTTTTGCTGTGATTCTTCTGGTGATGTGTTATAGCCTACAAAAAGGATTAAAAGAAGAGCTAGCGAAAACAACGAAGAAGGCTAAGTCAAAAGAAGAGAAGAGCTATAAGGAGATTATAGCAGAACTATTAGATGAACCTCAAAGCAAATAAGGATGGATAAGAATAAAAAATTAGATATAATAGTAGGTTTAGACTTGTCTACAATGGATCAATATCTGTTGCAATATATGCAGGTGCTAGACCAGATTTTAGATATAAATAAAGTAACCTATGTGCACAACCTTAAAGTAGGTGAGTTACCTAAGGAATTACTTAAACCAGAGAGCATTGTCGTTATCAAGGAGAAGATAAAGAATAAGCTTACTCAGTATTTCACAGAAGCAGGAGTGAGTTATGATTTCGAAATCTTGGTATCAGTAGAGAGTTATACAGAGATTGCTTTTATGAATATAGCTAAGAAATCTTCGTATGACCTGATGGTATTAGGTAATAAACAGGAACTAGAGGGTACTGGTGCCCTGGCTGATAAGCTGGTACGTATATTCCCTTCAGCATTATTATTAGTACCAGATACGTTTAAAGTACCAATCACAACAGTAATTGATGCGATAGACTTCTCTCGATATACGAGTGATATTATGATGTGGGCAGATCGTTTTAAGAATAATTCGAAGGGGCAAAAGATAGAGCATTCTGCAGTACATATCTCTAAGTCTTATATGGGGTTCTATCCTACGATGACGAATAGAGAATTAGAGAAAGTAACGAAGGATGATATCAAAGAAAAACAAGAGAAATGGAATAAGAAGTACGCTACTTATTCTGATATTGATATAGTGCCTGCTGGAGAGCGCAATATATCAGCATCCTTGATCGCTTATGCGCGCAGTAAAAAGGCTGATATGCTGATATTGGGAGTGAAGGGGACTACAGGATTTAAAGAGATATTCTTAGGTAGTGTGGCAAACCACTTGCTACACAGAAATACGAATACTTGCTTATTATTCGTTAAGCACAGTAAATAAAAGAAGAAGGGCTGTCTTATAGACGGCCCTTTCTTTTTATCCTTTATATTTTAAGGGTAAGTACACCACTTTTTTCGTTTCAAAGAATTCATCTGAGAAGATATTAGTCAGGTCAAACTGAACAGCTTTAGGGAAGTCCTTAAGCTCTTCTGTTAAGTCACCTCCTTTTAGGTATAATATACCATTGTCAAACTCATGCTTGTTTTCTTTCTTCGTTTTGTGTCTAATCCACTCTACGAAGTCAGGCATATTCGTAACAGCTCTACTTACGATGAAGTCAAACTTCTCGTCTATAGTTTCGGCACGTTTTTGTTCTGCTTTAACGTTCTTTAAGTCTAACGCTTTTACTACTTCATTAACTACGCGTATCTTCTTCGCGATAATGTCGATTAGGTAAAAGTTAGTTTCTGGATATAATATAGCTAAAGGAATACCAGGGAAACCTCCACCAGTACCTACATCTAGTATATTAGCTCCAGGAAGGAACTCCATAACCTTAGCGATACCTAATGAATGTAATACATGCTTCGTATATAGCTCATGTATATCCTTACGTGAAATAACGTTAATTTTAGCATTCCAATCCGTATATACTTCTTCCAATTTCTCAAATTGAGCAATCTGTTCAGGAGTTAAATTAGGGAAATATTTTAAGATTTCTTCCATGTCGTAAATTTTGACAAAAGTAGGCTTTTTATCGTGAATAAATAAAAGATAACACAGATTAATAGAGATATAATAATTACCTTTGGGATTAAGTTTCATTAAAATCACAACAAGATGAGCAACCAACTTCTATCTAATAGAATAAACAATTTGACTACTTCACAGACCTTAGCAATGGCTGCGAAAGCAAGAGAGTTAAAAGAACAAGGCGTAGACGTAATTAGTTTGAGTCTAGGTGAGCCAGATTTTAATGCTCCTGAGTTTATCAAAGAAGCTGCTATTCAGGCTGTAAAAGATAACTATAGTAAGTATCCTCCTGTAGAAGGATATAAAGAACTAAGAGAGGCAATAAGCAATAAGTTTAAGAGAGATAATAATTTAAATTATTCACCGAGTCAGATCGTTGTATCTACTGGTGCTAAACAATCGTTATACAATGTAGCTCATGTCATGATCAACCCTGGTGATGAGGTAGTAATTCCTGCTCCATACTGGGTGAGTTATGCTGAAATCGTGAAGATGGCTGAGGGTACTCCTGTAGAAGTACCTACTAGTATAGAGAGTGATTTTAAAATTACTCCTGAACAATTAGAAGCAGCTATCACTCCTAAGACGAAGATGATATGGTTCTGCTCTCCATGTAATCCTAGTGGTTCTGTGTATAGTAAAGAGGAATTCGAAGCTATAGCTAAAGTATTAGAGAAATATCCAAATATCTTTATCTTATCAGATGAGATATATGAACATATCAACTTTACAGGTAATTACTGCAGTATCGGAACTATCGGTAATTTAATTGACCGTACGATTACTGTAAACGGTATTGCGAAGGCATTTGCGATGACAGGATACCGTATCGGATATATCGGTGCCCCTGAATTTATCGCTAAAGCATGTACTAAGATGCAAGGACAAGTAACGTCTGGTGCTAATAGTATTGCACAACGAGCTACTATTACTGCTGTAGAGGCTGACCCTAGCGTATTAAAAGATATGGTTGCGGCATTCAAGAATAGAAGAGATCTAGTAGTAGGGTTATTAAAAGAGATTCCAGGAGTTAAGATTAATATACCTGAAGGAGCGTTCTATGTATTCCCAGACATATCTTCTTTCTTTGGAAAGACACTTCAAGGTGTAAAGATTAATAATGCGGATGATCTATCTATGTATCTGTTAGAGAAAGCACACGTAGCTACTGTAACAGGAGTGGCATTCGGGAATCCTGATTGTATACGTATGTCGTATGCGACTAGTGAAGACCAGTTGATCGAAGCATTCAAAAGAATTAAAGAAGCATTAGCGTAAGTTATAATCGTTAAAAAAGCCTTAGTAATGAGGCTTTTTTAGTTATCATGAGCATTATTGTTTATTTTTATACTTTATAAAAGTTCGTCATCGTGGATATATTATTACAGAGTTTTGCTAAACATGTTTCTCTGACTAAAGAGGAACAACAGATTATATTAGAGTCATTTACTGTAACTCGTTACCCTGCTAAAACGAAGCTGTTAAGTGCAGGAGAAGTATGTATTAATTCTACTTTTGTCGTTTCAGGTATCGTACGAAACTATTGTCTAGATGATCAAGCAGTAGAACATACTGTTAGCTTTGCAGCATCTGGATGGTGGATAGCTGATATGTATAGTTATTTATCTCAAAAACCTGGTAACTCTTATCTAGAAGTAGTAGAAGATGCGATAGTAATGACTTTGAGTAGAGATCATCAATTAGCTTTGTTTGATAGAGTGCCTAAGATAGAACGTTATTTCAGAGTTCTTATAGAGAGGTCACTAGTGGCTACACAACAACGACTGATGGACAACTTATCACTACCTGCAGAAGAGCGTTATACACGCTTTTTAGAGCGTTTCCCTGAGATTAAGTATTGTCTGCCACAGAAGCAGATAGCTTCTTATTTAGGGGTTACTCCTGAGTTTTTTAGTAAAATGAAGAAAAAGATGCTTACAGGAAAGTAAATGTCTATGATATAAAATAGAAAAGCCACTCATCGAGTGGCTTTTTTTGTATATTATACTAGAGAGTGTCTAGTCATTTCTTCTGGTTGAGGTATGCCTATTAGTTTAAGAATAGTAGGAGCTAAGTCTCCCAGTACTCCATCCTTTACCTCTTTGATATCATTGTCTACGATAATGATCGGTACAGGATTAGTAGTATGTGCTGTGTTGGGAGTACCATCAGGGTTGATCATTACCTCACAGTTACCATGATCTGCTAACACTATCGTAGTGTATCCATTATCAAGAGCAGTTGTGATTACTTCTTTTACACATTGGTCTACTGCTTCGCATGCTTTGATTGCTGCTTCCATTACACCTGTGTGTCCTACCATATCTCCGTTAGCAAAGTTTAGACATACGAAGTCAGCTTCTCCTTTTTTCAATTCAGGAATAAGTGCGTCTTTAAGGTCATAAGCACTCATCTCAGGCTTAAGGTCATAAGTAGCTACCTTAGGAGATGGACATAAGATACGCTGTTCTCCATCGAATGGAAGTTCTCTACCTCCAGAGAAGAAGAAAGTCACGTGTGGATATTTTTCTGTCTCTGCAATACGTATTTGTTTTTTACTATGTTTTTCTAGTACTTCACCCAATGTGTTGTGTAAGTTCTCTTTGTCATAGACAACATGTACATTCTTATAAGTATCATCGTAGTTCGTAAGCGTTACAAAGTACAAGTCAAGTTTCTTCATGTCATGATCTGAATGATCTTCTTGAGATAATACACGTGTTAGTTCTCTTCCTCTATCCGTTCTAAAGTTAAAGAAGATCACTACATCGTCATTTTCAATCTTTCCTATCGGCTGATTGTTTTCATCAACCATTACAATAGGCTCAATAAACTCATCAGTCACATTATTTAAATAACTTGCTTCAATGCTTTTTACTGCATCAGTAGAGTGAATACCTGTACCGTTTACTAACAGATGGTAAGCCTTTGCTACTCTTTCCCAACGCTGGTCTCTATCCATTGCATAGTATCTTCCGATTACAGAAGCTAGTTTAGCAGTAGATAAGCTCAGTCTGTCTTGTAGTTGTTGTACGTGATTTGCACCCGATTTAGGATCTACATCTCGTCCATCTGTAAAAGCGTGAATACAGATATCTGATACTCCTGCAGCTGATGCTGCATCTACTAGACCATATAAATGTTGCTCATGAGAGTGTACTCCACCATCAGATAGCAGTCCTAAGAAGTGTACTTTTTTATTGTTTGTCTTTGCGTATTCGAATGCTGCTTGTAATGCAGGCTCTTTAGCAATAGTGTTATCTTCTACTGCCATATTTATTTTTACAAGATCTTGATAGACGATTCTACCTGCCCCAAGATTCATGTGTCCTACTTCAGAGTTACCCATTTGCCCTTTTGGAAGACCTACATTTAGTCCATCAGTAAGTACAAATGTATTAGGATATTTAGTATATAGACTGTCTATAAATGGCGTATTTGCGTGCTCGATAGCTGATACTTTAGGATCTTGAGTCTGTCCCCAGCCATCTAGAATCATTAATATTACTTTCTTATTCATAATAGTGAAACTTTAAATATTATTAGTTGTGTTATACAAATTTACGCATACTTATTCAAAAAAGGCAATGTTTGATTCTTGAAATAACGGCATTAAATACTTTTATTATTAAAAATTCCTTTGGTCGTATAATATTTTTTTTAAATTTACGTTTCTAAAATTAGAATTAAAGACTATAAATGAGAAGGTTATATGAAACAAAAGAATTTTTATTGGTTATTTGCCTCAATGGCATTTTTTGGGAATGTAGTAGGAAGTAATACTTTACCAACGTCGAATGAATATACAAATGTGATTGAAAAAACTGTAGATAACACAGTAGATTCTGAAGAATATAGTTTTGAAAGTACGGCTAAGAGTTTGTATTCTAGTTTAGAATTAAATCATTATAATGCTCCTGCTAGAGCAGTATATACTGCTGCACTGAAAGGGTATTATAAAATGCTAGAAACAGGTAAGATTAAGAATGAGAAGTTGACTATCGTTGACTTTAGTTTATCGTCAGCTAAGCCTCGTCTATGGGTGATAGATATGAAAGAGAATGCTGTTCTGTTACAATCACTTGTAGCACATGGCAAGAAGACAGGAGAAGAATACGCAACTACGTTTTCTAATCGTGTGAACTCACATATGAGTAGCTTAGGATTTTATACTACAGGAGAGACGTATAACGGAAGAAATGGATTCTCTCTTAGATTAGATGGATTGGAAGCAGGGATTAATGATAAAGCTAGAGAAAGAGCGATTGTAATCCATGGAGCGGATTATGCTTCACCTGATTTAGTACGCGCTCAAGGGAGGTTGGGACGTAGTTATGGTTGCCCAGCTGTGCCTGTAGAAGTAAATGATGATTTAATAGAAATGATTAAAGACAAATCTTTACTGTTTATTTATTATCCAAGTAATCAGTATGAGCTAAAGTCAAAATTTGTTTAGTAAGACCTTTTATATAAAGAAAAACACCCATTAAGATTTCATTCTTAATGGGTGTTTTTTTGTTATTGTAGTTTAGTGTATAAATCGTTATCAAACTTATAGACATCTCTAAACTGAGTTATCTTACCATTGTTATCTACTTGTATAGTCCAGTATAACTGATGGATGTGTACAGCCTCTTTACTAGTTGTGATATTCTTAGTATTTTGAGAATCAAGAATCTTTTTTATTTCTTCTTGAGAGATCTCATTCTGTTGTATATCAAATACAAATTGTGCTAGGTCAAAAGGATCTTCTACACGTATACATCCAGAACTTAAGCTTCTCTGAGCTCTATTAAAGTTAGCTTTATTAGGAGTGTCATGTAAATACACTGCGTGATTGTTATCAAACATAAACTTAATACGTCCTAATGTGTTACCTACACCGGCTTTCTGTACATATCTATAAGAAGAAGCTTTGCTAGAATCCCAGTTTTCTGGAGCTACTACTTTGCCTGTGCTCTTATCGTAGATTGTAAATCTAGCATTAGAGAAGTAACTTAAGTTAGCACTAGCTTTAGGTGTTAAGTCATTCTTTAGAATGGTAGGAGGAACTGTCCATGTTGGATTGATCACAATTGTCTTTAGAACTGAGCTCAGTATAGGCGTTTTACGACCTGTCGTACCTACGATTACCTTGTGTTGTTTTACAGTATCACCAGACTTCACCGCAACTAAACTATAATCAGCTATATTGATTAAGATATAGTTATCACCTAAATCTCTTGGGAACCATCTCCAACGTTCTAGATTGACTACTAGCTTTTCTTTTACAGTAGCTTCTTCTTTTAGGATGGCCTCTATTGTTTTCTTATCAGCAACACCGTTCTCGACTAGTTTACTATTTTTTTGAACTTGTTTTAAAGCAGTTACGACTCCTTCGTTATTGATAAAGTCCTTTGATAGGCTATCAGGGTAATAACTCAAGAAGTTTAAATGTTTTTTAATATTCACTAGCTCAGGTACTGTATCATTTAACTTATACTTAGCTGTCACAGCTTTGATTGTATCTTGATTCAGTTGATATAGGTTTGATAGTTTATTTTTTAGATTGACATATATTTTATGAGGTGATCTTAAACTATCAAAGGTCGTCTGTATTGTTCCTCTACTTAAAGCGAGTTGCATTGTAGCAGCTGTATTTAGTTCTTTTGGAAACATATCCCAGTCATTGTATAATCTTCTAGGATTTTGTACACCATTATACAAGTCTTTACTCGCATTAAAAAATGCTTTAGTGAACAGAAAATCTGCTTGTATTTTATCTAGGTCTGATAGCCTTTGATAATCTTTGTGAAATTGATGAACTTTTTCAGTATTGTACTTTGAGTTATTGATTCCATCTAAATATGCTTCGTCAAGTACTTTTAGAAGTTGTTCTCGGTTACTTGTTCTTCCCCAACCGATTTGGTATAGGTTCTCTACATAGAACTTTTGGATATCCTTTGGAAGACTAACTATAGATGCACTATCTACGTGTATCTTTATTTGATCCTCCATAGGGTCTACCTTGATGGTATCATTGAGAATCAAAGTTTCTGCCATAGTATTTGCCTTTTTACAAGAAGTAAGGACAAGTATACTCAAAAAACTGAAGATTAAATGTTTCATGTTTTTATATATTATACTGCGAATTTAATATAATATAGTGAATAATTTGTTGTTTATTCTTAAAATGTTCTATAAACCTCGTTTTGGAGTACTGTAGGCCGGACTAGTTGTTATTTTAAAAGTGGACTAGTATATAAGAAAGGAATAAGAATAGTTTTGCGTAAATAAACTACCTGAAATGAAGAATAATTATGTCATTTTAGCCTTGTTAAGTACTGTTTTTACTGTACAAGTGCAAGGACAAACTAAGACAGAAAATACCCTTGAAGATAAAATAGAAGAAATAGTAATCTATAATCAACGATTACAGTTGCCAAGTTCGCTGAAGAATAGAAATATTACATTTATTAATCAAGAACAGATAAAACAATTACCTGTGTCGTCTATTAATGAGTTGTTGACTTATGCTACTGGTGTTGATATTCGTCAGAGAGGTCCATTTGGAACACAATCAGACTTTAGTATTGACGGAGGTAGCTTTGAGCAGAATGTATTGTTGCTTAATGGACAGAAGATTTCAGATCCACAGACAGGGCATAATAGTCTTAACGTACCAATTCCTTTAGAAGCGATTGAACGTATAGAGATAGTACGTGGACCTTCTGCTCGTCTATATGGTGTGAACAGCCTGACAGGAGTTGTAAATATCGTAACGAAGAACCCTAAAAAAGATGGTCTTTTTGCTAATACGTATATCGGAAGTAGCTTAAAGAAAGATAAAGAAGGCGATCATGGAGAGTTATTTAATAACCGAGGTATTCAATTAGGAGGTACACTTGTACGCAAAAAAGACAATCATATGTTATTTGGTAGCCATGACTCGGGTAATGGTACTCGTTATAACACTGCTTTTAATAACAATAAGATCTTTTATCAAGGGAATTATACCCCTAATGAGAATAATGCTATTATGGTACTTGCAGGTCATGCTAGAAGTTCTTTTGGAGCAAATGGATTCTATGCTGCTCCTGGAGATAAAGAGTCAAAAGAAGTAGTTTCTACATCAATGGTAAATCTGAGTTCACGTCATTATTTAACTGACCGTTTTACATTAATGCCTAGTGTAGCTTACAGATATAACTTTGATGATTATCGTTACTTCAGACAGGAGTTAAGTAAGGCACGTAGCCGTCATTACTCACATGCGATTACTAGTAATATTAGAGGAGAGTACTTAGCAGATTTTGGTAAGGTATCTTTTGGAGGAGAGATGAGGTATGAAGAGATTAACTCTACTAATATCGGGGATCACAGCAAGAGTAACTATGGATTGTACGCTGAGATACAACGTGAGTTCTTTGATCGATTAGATGTAAATCTAGGGGCTTATGTTAATTATAATACGAAGTATGGATGGGAAGTTTTCCCAGGGATAGACGCTAGTTATACCTTTAATGAACATTGGAAAGCGATGTTTAATGCTGGTACAGCAAGTAGAATACCTTCTTTTACAGATTTGTATTTAGATCAACGCCCTGGTAATATAGGTAATCCTGATCTATTACCAGAAAAAGCTTATCAGATAGAATTAGGAGGGAAGTATGTCAATAAAGGATTTAGAGCAGAGGCTTTTGCTTTTTATAGAGATATTGATGACTTTATCGATTGGATAAGAGTAGATACGACAGTGCCATATCAGCCATATAATGCTTCTAAGAATAAGACTAAAGGATTTAATACAGCATTAAAGTATAAAGTAGGATCAGAGAAGTCTTATTGGGATTTAGGATTATCATATACTTATTTATCTCCTAAAGTGGAGAATAAAGGAGAAGATAAGATCTCTAAGTATGCGATAGAGAGTTTAAGACATCAGTTAGTCGGAACAGTTAATTATACTTATAATAAGTTTAGTGCTACACTGGCTAATCGTTTTAATGAGCGCATCAGTTATAAGAACTATTGGATTACAGATGTAAGAATCAACTATAATCTAAAGAAATATAGTATCTATCTAGATGCTCAGAATATATTTGATACGACTTATATAGAGGCAGGTGCAGTACCTATGCCTGGTAGATGGTTTATGTTAGGAGTGAAGTTTAATGGACTTTAATATATAAATTGGTTAGTTGGAGTTTTCAGATGACTACATACTATTTAGATTATCGTGGGGTAGTTTCAATAGTATGAATCAATTACTACAAATACTTAGAATACGCTTTTTTGCTATGAAATTCTAGTATACAAAAACGGTAAGCCTTGTACAGCTTACCGTTTTTTATTTTAATAAGATACCTTAGTTCCTTTTTTATCAATCGTAAAAGATTCAAATTTTAGTTCTACTTGTGCTTGTCCATCTTCGAAGTTACTAGCGTAGTCATATTGAAAAGGGATGACTACTCTTCCTTTGTGATCGATATAACCAAACAATTGATCTTTAGAAGCTAATGCTAATCCATCAGAGTAGCTTCCTACATAATCATATTGAGCAGAGATAATCTTTTTACCTTCTGTGTTGAAGAATCCCCACTTGCCACCTTCTAAGAAGGCTATTTTGTACTCACTACTCGTCTGTAGTTCTTCATAAGCAAAAGGAATAATCACTTCTCCTTTATCATTTATTGCGCCTTGGAAGTTGTCCATAGACACGATAGATATTCCTTCTATAAAAGATTCTATTTGATAGAAAAGAGGCTCGATGAAGATTTCATTCTTATTGGTTTTGATTCCAAACAATTCCAACTTCTTATCTTGATACCATCTTAAGTTGTTTTGAAACTTAAAGTCTGGATCATTTTTTAAGTCGAGATAGACGGTGTCTAGTTTTACACTTTCCTCTAACTGTACATTGATGTGTGAGTAGGTACTTTTATAAGCCCAACTAGATGTGCAACTCAGCCCTAATAAGAGACTTATTGCTAAGATTTGTTTCATTCTAATAGAAGATTAACATACTGTAATTCCTCTGCAAATGTATTAGTTTTGGGATGATTAATATGATAATTTTTACAATTTTTTATGAATGGTTGTTGCACCAGCTTGAGCCTTCGGAAATACTGTAATATCAGCTATTTGTACATGTTCAGGTTGGTTGACGATATAAGCTATAGCATTCGCTATATCTTCTGCTACTAATGGAGTATACCCTTCATATACCTTTGCTGCTCTATCGCTATCTCCTTTAAATCGGATTAGGGAGAAGTCTGTTTCTACTGCCCCAGGAGCTACATTAGTTACCTTAATTCCATCAGATAATAAATCATATCTCAGTCCTTTAGAGAATGCCTCTACAGCAGCCTTAGAAGCACAGTAGATTGTACCGTTTTGGTATGACTCTTTCCCTGCGATAGAAGATAGATTGACGATATGTCCATATTGTCTTTTGATCATAAGAGGAACAATAGCTTTAGTCACATAGATTATTCCCTTTACATTGATATCTATCATAGCTTCTAAGTCCTCTAGAGAAGCTTCTTGGAAAGTAGCTAATCCGTGAGCATTTCCAGCGTTATTGATTAGCACATCTATATCTTGCCATGCAGTCGGAAGAGAGGCTATTGCCTTAAAGGTAGCTTCTTTATCACTCACATCGAAGGTTAGTGTCATCACTTCTGTCTGCTCTGCTAGTTCACGCTCTATGGCAGCTAAGTTCTCTTTATTTCTCCCACACAAGATTAGTCTGTGATTAGCAGCTAAGGCTTGCGCTGTTGCTTTTCCTATACCTGATGTCGCTCCTGTAATGAATGCTGTTTTCATATCTTTTTGTTTTGTGGTGTTGTACTATAAGACGGTTTGTTTTAAACCTTGCATTATGCATAACCAAAGATAATTGAAAAAAGACTTCTCTTGGACTCTATCTACTTTTTTAATATTAACTGTCTTGACTTCATCCTTAGTGTTCTTTCGGATAAACATATTCCCCACAGCAGATAAGAACTTTTTCTTTTGCTGCCCATCTTTCTTATAGATAGTTACTTTGAGATCCTCATATTGCATACCATAGGTTCCTGTCGCAGAAGTATTATTACCAGTGAAGTTAAAAGTGACTAGACTGATACTACCTTCTGTATTAGCCTTGACATAAGGCTGTAAGAACGGGCGCATAGAATTAGCTGGGAAGTTCGTAATCTTACCTTGTATATTGAAGTTATCTCTTCTGTTAAGTACATTGAAAGACCAGTCCACACGCAGTGGAGCTGCGTTCATAAACCTCGCATTGACAGCTATCGTAGTAGTAGGTACTTTAGTGACACCATATCCACTATATATATTCTTAATAGTCGCATTGAAGTTGTGGAACATAATCTTACCCGGAGCTACTGCTTTAGGGTCCGTCTCTTCATAGACTAGTTTAGAGTTGCGTATCGCAACATTGTTTACCTCTAATCCGAATTTTAGATCTCTCAGCTTTTTACTAAACATGGGCTTGATACTCATATTGAATGTAGGAGCCTTATCTCTAAAGATATTAGCATCAAGTTGATTGATGTTGATCTGTTCTGTTTTAAACAGTAGTGTTCCTTTGGTATCGAAGTCATAGTTATAATTCTTTAGAGCTATCTCTTTGGCATGTAGTGTGAAGATATCATCTGCATATCTAAACATGCTTACTGTCTTCTTTCTAGAGTACTTTGGCTTCATATTGAAGTTAGCCAGTTTTAGCTCTTTATTATCGATAGATAGAGAGTCTACACTTATATCATAATATTTCTTCGTATCGTATGTAATCGCTCCAGAGGATAGCGTAGTCTTGCCATAAGTAAAAGGAATCTTATTTCCACCAGTGTTTTTATCAATGCGTATATCTGCTATCACAGCATTGATATTATTCACCTTTAAGCTGTTGCTATTTGTCTTTCTATCGTGTATTTGAAAAGTAGCCTTGCGCAGCACTAATGAATCTAATGTGATATAATCCGACAGTAATTTAGCAGTAGTTTTAGGTTTACTCTTTACATCATTAGGAGTATAGGTGATAACAGGAGAGTCTATCGCTATTTTAGCTACTTTTAGTTGTTCTCCTACCTTATTGTTGATATCCGTTAAGACTATATTAGTCTTAGATGTATTCCAAGTGTCTAATGCATCTAATGATAATTTGTTAATCTTAATGTCGCCTATCTTCAAAGCAAATGGAACTAGTGCAGGCAATGTATCATATACCACTGCCACCTCTTGCTTTTTCTGCTTTTTAGTTTTTTTAGTAGGTTGTTTTTCTGCTACTTTGATATCTTGTTTGAGTTTGTTGTTTTTGATAGTGATCGCTGTAGAGTCTGTCTTTATAGAAGCAATGTCAAGGTAGAAGTCTTGCTCATTTTTATACCCCCAGTCTGTCCCAGTCAGCTTTAGCTGTGGAATATCTACAGACAATAAATTCTTAGCTAATTCTTTTGACTCGACAGTCTCTGAGAACGGCTTTACAGATAGCTTGTGCATCTCTAGCGCTGTTGGTTCTATGATAATCTTACCGATGGTGAACTTATGCCACTCATTCAGCTTACTATAGATAGAGTCAGTAGTCATCACATAAGAGTCATAACTAAAAGGTATTGCCTTCTCTACGATTTCTTCACCGAAATGTACTCCTCTGATTGTTGCATTGAAGTTATAGACCTCATTTAGTCTTGTATTACTCTTTCTGTCTTTTATTAAGACATGAGCATGCTCTACGATAATAGATTCTATATCTATATCATTTTTTACGTTTATTTTAGCTTGCTTCTGCACGACACTATCTCCTTTAATCATCACTATACTAGGATGACTTAGTTTGATTTTGTTTGCACGTAGATTCTTGTTCTGCAGCAATTCTTTGATAGCTACCCCTTGAATCACTATTTTATCTAGTCTTGCACTGATATAAGTAAGATTAGGGTGAGTAGTAGTATCTTTAGGAGTGACTGTGATTCCAGAGACAGTTAGTCTTCTTAAGGCAGGATAATAGCTGATGTCCTCATACGTTAGATCATAAGGAGTATCATTCTTCTCTGCGATGATCTCTGGTAAGTGTTTATATATAAAACGGTTTAATGCATATCTCCCTACCTGATATAGTCCTAGTAGACTGATACCAATTATTAAAAGGATTTTGACACGTTTTGATAATTTCATTTTTTAATAAAGATAAATTAATACTTAAAAGTACTAATTTATCTTTATGTTTTTGTAATTATTATGAATTACTTTAAAACTAATTGATGCTTTGTTAATAAACCAGCTAATCCGTCCATAGAGAATATTGCTTTTTTAATCTTAGTGAACTGTGGGTCTATATCATAGTTATAACTCGTATAGAAGTCCGCTTTCTCTGCATTAGCTTTGTGAAATACTGCACGGTGTAAGTTACAGTTGTCAAACAGTGCCATACTCAGATCTGTATCAGAGAAATCAGCACTGATTAGACTACAGTTAGAAAACAGTTGCTTTTTAAGCTTTAATCCATAGAACTGAGTTAATTCTAAATTACAATCTGTAAAGGTAAATTCGAATATAGTCTGGTCTATCATGGCGAAGTTTACACGTGTAAAGTTACAAGCTGTAAAGTTGACATTGCGCAGTCCTACATAGTTCACCTCTGCATCTTTAAAATTGCAGTTGATAAAATCACAGTCTATAAAAAGAGTAGCTAAGAATGAACAAGCGCTCAGATCACAGTTTTCAAACTTACAATTCTCAAATTCTTTAAATGAGATATCGTTATAGTTAAATACAGTGTTACTGTATTGTTTGTCGTATATAAATTCAGGAGTCATCTGTCTGGTGTTAAAAGTTAGCTACCGTATATAGAACTTATCCATATACGGTAGCAAGATATAATATTATAAAGATTTATCCTTATGGTTCTTCTATGATATGAGGTATAAATCTGCTTTTGTCTGTTGTGATTCGATTATTACTTTCTCGGAATGTAATCCCACATGATTCTTGACCTATGATCCAGCTTCCGATAATAGAATATCCTGTTGACTCTTGGTGTAAGTGAGCTAACTCTTGACAGATATAGCCTTCTTCTCCATAATCTCCAGGAGTAGCTTCTACGATAGCTCCATGCTGGTATAGCGTTACATTAGCACCTTCTCTTGAGAGTAAAGGTTTCTTTACATAGTCACGCATCCCATTAGGTGTATCGAAGTAGGTCTCTAGTAGTAGTGGATGGTTAGGATACAGCTTCCACAGTACAGCCATGATAGCCTTATTAGATAAGATCATCTTCCATGACGGTTCTATCCAGTTCGCTTGTGCTTCGTCATTCGGTATATGTAGCGCAAATGGCTCATATACCAACCATTCCCACGGATATAGCTTAAATATATCAGTTATCGTCTCTTCTTCTAGGTCTGTAAAGTTAACCCCATTCCATCCGATATCATCTATGAAGATTAGCTTTGTGTTGATACCAGCTTGTATAGCAGTGTCTCTTAGGTATTCTATATTCGTTAGATCCTCTAAGGTCTCACGCATACAACTGAAGTGTAGAGTGTCCCCTTTAAGATAAGGCTTTAGATCACGCCATGAAGCGATTAATTGATCGTGTACAGAGTTAAACTGGTCTTTGCGTTCACCGAAGTAATGTTGCATCCATTGCCACTGTGTCACTCCTGTTTCATACAGAGAAGTAGGAGTATCTGCATTAAACTCTAATACTTTCAGTTGTTGTTTTTTCTCATCGAAGACAAAGTCAAAACGACCATAGATACTTGGAGCATCGTTCTCCCATGACTGCTTTATATGATCGTGAAAGAAGATCGGAATCTGAAATTGATCAAATAGATTATGTGTGATCACATGATCTACTGCTTCTAGACACATCTGCCATAGCTCAGTAGTGGCATTGTATATCTCGTCAGCGAATGCTGGCTCTATACTGTAATAGTAGTGTTCTATCCAGTAAGGGATATTATTCTCATCCGTGTGAAATCCAAAACCGTTGTCTTCTAATCTCTTTTGCCAATTTGCATCAGCTGTTAGGTATTTTATTCTCATAGATTATGAACTAACAGTAGATGACTTAGAAGTATTACCAAAACCTCCTCTAGCTGACTTATGTGTCTTTACAGCATTAGATTTAGACGTATTCGTACCTACATTAGCTTGGTGAGAGAGTCCATTACTAGCATATCCCATACCTCCACCCATTAGTGGTCTGAAGGCCATATACCATAGTAGCGCAGTTCCCATACCACCTCCACTGTGATGGCGTTGTTGATTATATTGTTGAGTCACATCCGTATAAGGTGCAGAGCTATCTGCTCTCATATATACCTTCTGTGCTTGTTCTTTTTCTTCTTGTTTATCAGGAGTCTTAGAGCATGAAGCTAATGCTGCTGTGATAAGTACTAGACTCACTGCTTTACTACTTTTTCTATTCATGATATTATTATTCTACAGTTACATAAATCGGCACTTTTACTAGAGAAGTAGGCTTAGTATCTCCCCATGCGCTTACTTCTTTTGCTGTTTTGATCGTGTCCGTTTTTTGTGTTACTAGTTGACCATTCGCCCATATTTTTTGACTTGTGATATGTAGGATACTATCTCCTGCTACTACAGACTTGATTGTTACTTCTCTTGCAGATTGTTTATCGATAGTCTCAAGATCTGTTTTTTTAGTTTCACCACCTCCACATGAGGCTAGCCCTAATACCATAAGAATAGGTAGAATATATTTCATAACAATTATTTATTTTAACGAGTGCTAAAGATAGTAAAGTTTACTCAAAACTTTGTTTGTTGTACAGTAGACTTTTTGGATAATATTCACGCTTAGTTCTTGATCAAGTGTGTACTAGCGTATTATAGAGACTTTTTGTTTTTTAAATAGATAATGTAGAACAGTAGCTAGGACATAAGCCATTAGCATAAGAATTATTTAGTGTAAACTAAAAATACTATTTTTGTTTGACCATATATTAGATTGATGAAAGATATTACTATTTTACAAATGCGAGATTTGACTGAGGAGGTTAAAGGAGCTGATTTTTATGCCAATACGATACCACAACACCTTATCACAAATCACGATCATGTGGAAAAACCACATCGACATGATTTCTATGTTTGTATGATTTTTACCAAGGGGAGTGGTAACCACGAGATAGACTTTCAGAGCTATGAGATACAGCCTGGTATGGTATTCATGCTAGCACCTGGGCAGACGCATAGTTGGATCTTATCAGAGGATATAGATGGTTATATCTTTTTTCACACTCAAGAGTATTTTGATTTATTCTTTGTCCGAGAGACGATACGCGAGTATCCTGTATTTAGATCAGCGTATTACCCGAACGGTTTTTTACTAAATGAAGAGAGTAGCGTATTAGTGGAGAATCTAATGAAGAGAATGACAGATGAGGTAAGCCAGCCCAACTGGAAGAAGAACTTCTCTCTCGTGAATCTAGCTTCACTCTTCTATATAGAATGCAATAGACAGCTACTAGAAGGGAACTCCTTTAGTGCTGTACCAAACTTGCAGTATAATCAACATCTACATCACTTCGAGAACCTATTAGAAAAGAACTTTCGCACGGAGAAGTCGGCTGCAGTGTATGCAGAATGGATGAATATGACACAAAAGCATTTAAATCGCGTGTGCAAGACGTTATTAGATAAGACTACTACCGATATCATTATAGACAGAATCGTCTTAGAGGCTAAGCGTATGCTTATCTATACAGGCAAAAGCTTTAGTGAGATCGCTATGATGCTAGGATACGATGATTATTCTTACTTCTCTAAGGTGTTTAAAAAGAGAACTGGTATCTCTCCGAAAGAGTTCCTTAAAAAGTATGTGTAAAATAAGAGAATGATATAAAAATAAAAAGCTCCTTAATGTAAATATTAAGGAGCTTTTTTTACGCTGCACGGGTGGAGGGATTCGAACCCCCATCAACGGTTTTGGAGACCGCTATTCTACCCTTGAACTACACCCGTTTCTCTGTTAGGTGGCGCAAATATAATAACTTTTATTTTAATAAACCTAGACTATTGCTCATCTTTTTTATAAAATAAATTTAACCACATGATTCGAGATAAGCGATAGTTAAATGTCCACAGAATAAAGATTACAAAGACAATTGCAATAAATGCGTGTAACATCGTGATATTCAAATCAAATAAGTGATTGATGATAAGACGAAGCACCATCACCGTTACCATTTCAGCAACTGTAAGTGCATAACTCATATACATAGCCCCAAAATAAAATCCTGTTTCTCTATGGAAGTTATATCCACAAGATCCACACTCTTTCGTCATTTTCGGCATCTTAAATGTAATCGGATTTCCTTTGTCATGGAATATGTGCTCTTTACCACAGTTAGGGCATTTTCCACTAATAACTTTGCTGATATAAGACATAATTTATTTTTTATGCAAAGTAACTTAAAAAAACTGAAAGCTTTGCGCTTAATATACTTGTATTTTGGTAGTATTCGGACATTTTGGCTGTTAAAGTACTTTAATGTATTTAAATAATACAAAAAAAAAGAAGGAGATTAATACTCTCCTTCTTCTTCTGATGTTATTTCTTCTGTCTCATTAGAATATTCTTCTTTTACATCTAAGTATTCTAATGGATTCGCTTGTGTCGGTTCATTGTAGTAATCGTCGTATTCTTTATATAAGTTCGCGATTTCTTCTAATGTTAATACTTTATCTCCCTCTTCACCTTCTTCTTCTACAGCTTGGTTGTATTTTTTGTAGATACGAAGTTTATCTGCATCGTATTGTTTTCTCACTACATTTCTACTCGCGTAGTACAGTTTACGATCTTTGCTGTACTTTCTGTATACTTCTTTTAGTTCTGCTTTATAAGCTGAGTCTAGTGCAGCCATCTCCGTTTTTAGATCAGTGCTCTCTTCTTCACTAGCAGCTATTTCTTTTTTAATTACATTCCAACTTTCTAATTGGTCTTCATTCAGTGTTCTATTTACGAAGTTGTCATAACCAGCGAATAATTGACGTTGGTGCATGTTCTTTTCTACCTCCTGCATCTTTGTTTTAGAATTCAGATTCTGTAAGTCACGCTTAATGTATTCATTTTTGATTGTCAAGGCTCCTACCTGTTTTTGAGTTAATTTAAGCTCATCTTTATTTGATAGAATTTGAACAATGTCTAGGTACTCAATCTTCTTTACAGGCTCTTCCTGTTTTTTAGATTTTCGTTGACCATAAGAAGTACTAATTGACATTAGTATTACAAACAAGAGTAATATCTTTTTCATTCCAATTTATTTTTGATTCAATAACAATTTGTTTTTCACTCTGCAAATTTAAGATAAATATTAATATTTTATTTCAAAAAAATATTGCAGACTAACAAACATACTTTAAAAAATAGACATAATAGAGTTAATCTATTTTTTCTGCATTTTATTAGCTAGATATATAACGGATGGTATCATTTGATATTGTATAAAAAGCCATTTTTTTTACTTTTTTCAAATTATGTTCACTTTTGTTTAGAAGTTATTGATTGTTATTTCTATATTTGATTATTGTAATTGTTTTAAATTAACATATTTGGTAATTTAATTTTATTAAAAGTATTAAAATGAGAATGAGAGGTGAGTGCTATAGCTTGGCATTTCGGGTTTTGCACTGGAGTATAGCATTCGTGATGCTAGGTATGCTTATCACTATACTGCTGCGTTATACCTGGCTGAATAAAGAAGGCATGAGTGAAATCATTATGGAATATTGTACTTCTCAGGAGGTTAGTATGACTAAAGAGAAAGCCATCGTACTCGCTAAGCGGTTACGTGCTCCTATGTGGGAGTGGCATGTCTACTTGGGTTATACCTTGATGGGATTAGTATTCGTGAGAATCATACTAGGGATGATGGATAGAGTACCGTTCTTAAATCCGTTTAAGAGAGGAATTACACTTAATACACGTATTAGAGCAGTTATATACTTAGTGTTCTATGTCTGTGTGGTTATCTCTATAGTATCTGGAGTCGTCTTAGCATTAGATATCGAGACAGCTTATAATAATGAAATAAAGAGTATTCATTTTGGCTCTATATATTACTTCGTGACATATTTAGTTATCCATTTTATCGGAGTACTATTCGCTGAGCTGAGTTCAGAGAACGGAATAGTCTCTCGTATGATCAATGGAAAGAGTAAGTATGACCTGTAGATATAGGGTTGTCTAATGATATATTAGGTTAGTGTAAATGTGTTTTGTTGAAGAGCATCTGTAGTCATACAGATGCTTTTTTTATAATTCTAAATCATTGGTTTGTTTTGATTTTGTTCGGAAAAACACCCTTTTTACCGAAGGATTACCGAACATGACCCGAACCATTCCCGAACAA
This sequence comes from Myroides sp., assembly GCF_032073645.1. Classification (NCBI taxonomy): domain Bacteria; kingdom Pseudomonadati; phylum Bacteroidota; class Flavobacteriia; order Flavobacteriales; family Flavobacteriaceae; genus Myroides; species Myroides sp. The sequence continues at coordinate 637 of NZ_DAMANB010000019.1, read as the reverse complement.
AACTTAAATAGGAAAAAAGTTTTCTAGTGTAGATAAGGGATGCCGTATTTAAAAAGAATCATGTAGTAACTTTATTTCTTATCCATATTTATGGATGTGTTAAAGATAGTTTTGTTCAGACTTGCTAGGGGAATGCTTGAGGGTTTCTTGCACCTTTCTTCGACAAAAACGCCTTTTGGGCAAGGAAAGCCCAAGGAATCTCCTAGCAAACCCCTAGAAAGTGCAAGAGGAACATTCTTATTGTATTGGTAAGAATGGAATTCAAAAGTGGTGTGTTGGTTTATAAATTTTAATTTTTTGGTATGTATTAATTAAAAGATTGTTGTAATAGAGAATTGCTAAAAAGTTTTCAATGCGTTAGGAATGACGATAAGTCTTTCTATATATAATAGTAATTAAATAGGTAGAGAGTATTGTTTTTATCAGTATAAAATAGATGTGTGTGCCAGTAAAGGGGGGCTTATAAAAACTTTCAATATGTTATTGCGTACGTTTTTTCTTAAGCTACTGAAATGATTGAAAAACTGAAATGATAATAAAAGTGTAGATTTTTTATATAGTGTCTTAGTTGGTAGTTAATAAGTATGCACCCGAGCAAGTACATCTAGTGAGATCTAATTATTCTTCTACATTATCC
>NZ_DAMANB010000018.1:0-80824 GCF_032073645.1 Myroides sp. | reverse complement strand
CTGCGACCTCCTGCTCCCAAAGCAGGCGCGATGACCGGGCTACGCTACACCCCGATTGGGTCATCTAATATTTTTTAAACTAAGTTATTTCGTCGGGGTGGCAGGATTCGAACCTGCGACCTCCTGCTCCCAAAGCAGGCGCGATGACCGGGCTACGCTACACCCCGAAAGAAGCGGAGAGACAGGGACTCGAACCCTGGCATCGGTTACCCGATGACAGATTAGCAATCTGCTCCGTTACCACTCCGGCACCTCTCCGTTGCTTAGATCATTACTTCTCTAATGCGGTGCAAACATACTACGAGTTTTTGAGTTCTGCAAATTTCGAGAAGATAAAAAAGCTAGTATTTCTATCATTTTCTTCAACCAAAATCATATTTAATTATAAATGAGCAAAGTACTTTAAAATTATTTTTTTAATATTTTTAAATAAATAACCCGTTAGATCTCATCATTCTTTAAAATAGAACTCTTTTCTAGTGTTCAACTCTCTTTCCCCCTATCGACTCTCACCTTATAATCTTCATATATCATAGTACTACATTAGACTAACAATAACAAATCTAAATAACCTCAAAGCAATAAATAATGAAAATAAATCGTATATTTGTTATTAGAGTGTTCAGTTCGCCACTACTATCTTTATGATATTAGTAGTTAATACAGGACACTAAGTATAGATCATATTTAATAGATATAAAAACTATACACGCTAACTAATTCAATTAATCATTTGAAGTCAGATAAGTCTCTTATCTGACTTTTTTTGTTTTTACTCTATTGCATCGAATATAAATTCTCTCATCAAGCTGTACATTAACACACCATCAGCACAAGTGTAGTGATATTCCCCTAGGGTATATAATCCTATTAGCAGCAATGTTCTCTACTTGGTTTGTCTTAGGTTTTCTCATTAAGTATAGTATTGTTTTGTAGTTCTTGATTAAATGAAAAATGTCTAACTTCGCTTACTAGAGAGCCGCTTCGCTGGGAAGTCGCCTACAGTTAGGGAACAGCGGTTTCACGACATCGCGGTTTCACAAAGCAGTTTACAGTCTTACCTTATGGACAGAATGTTCTTAGATGATGTGATAAACTATGTATTGATACAATAGACTAAACAGTTTCACGGTTTCACAACATCACGATTTCATGAAAAAACAAAAAGACAGTTTCCTTCTTGATTAAGGAATTACTACTTTTGTTATTTACTATTTTAAATGCCATGGAGAATATAAAAGAACATTGGGAAGGTGTATATAAAACTAAAACACCTGATCAGGTAAGTTGGACACAAGTAAAACCGATTAACTCACTTCGCCTAATAAAGAATAGTAATATCTCTAAAGACGCTAAGATTATCGATATCGGTGGTGGAGATAGTATTTTAGTTGACTACTTACTAGAAGAAGGATATACTGATATCACAGTGTTAGACATCTCTGGAGAAGCACTAGAACGTGCTAAGAAGAGATTAGGTGATAAGGCTTATCAGGTAAAGTGGATAGAAAGTAATATCACTACTTTTACCCCTACTGAGCAATACGATGTGTGGCATGACCGTGCTGTGTTTCACTTTTTGACAGTTGAAGAGACTCAAGTTTATACGCAGTTAGTTGCCAAGGCAGTAAAAGAAAATCTTATTATTGCTACGTTCTCTAAACAAGGACCTCTGAAGTGTAGTGGATTAGAGATTATTCAATACAATACAGAAGATCTAAATGAGCTATTTAAAGATTCTTTTACACTAAAGGACAGCTTTTATGAAGATCATATTACACCATTTGACACCAAGCAGAACTTTGTGTACTGCCATTTTAAAAAGAATAAATAATAACAAATATGGGATTTAGTAGAGATATCCAATTTTCTTCTGATAGACTATCTTACCTAGTAGTAAACGACAGCTTTAAAGAAGATATTTTTCGTGAGTTAACACCTACAGTAGCTAAGTTTTTACCTTTTATACCAACAGGTAAAATCGAAGATACACAAGGTTTTATTGATTATAGTTTAGGTGTATTAGACCAAGGTACTGATATCACTTTAGTAGCAGTAGATAAAGAGACAAAAGAGTTTATCGGATGTTGTGGTATACACGATGTGAATGAAGAGTCTATCTCTCTTGGTATCTGGTTAAAAGAATCTGCTTTTGGCAAAGGATACGGACAAGAACTTATCACTGCATTAGAAACTTATGTAAACGAAAACCTTACAGTGGACTATCTAATCTACAATGTAGAGAAGAATAACCATGGAAGTATTAAGATAGCTGAGAAATTAGGTTATGTTTACCATAGTGATTTCGTGAGAAATATCAGTGAAGAGAAGATACTTAATATGCTTCAATACCGCAAGGACAATAAAAAGAAGTAATAAATAAGAAATTTAAAAGTTCAAAGAGCACAGTGTTTTTTGAACTTTTTTTCAATAATTGAATACAATATAGATTATGCGTTATAAAATAACAGAATTAGAACAGATCGACTTGAATACCATTCCTTGGGAATTTTTAGTACACTATAATGGACGTGCAGATGATTTGCCACCATTGCTAGATCAGGCTATAAGCAGTGATATTAGAGACAGTAGATATGCTCTTTTTTCTTTAGCGAATAATATAGAACATAAAGGTGGAGTGATTACCACTACTCCTATTGTATTGATACGCTTATTTCAGTTACTTAAAGAAACGCCTTATAATCAAGATATGTTATTGCGTGTTATCCTAAAAGTCGCTAAGGCAATAGGCTTTCAATGGGAGCTTTTTAGAGATAGCAATGAATTTGATAACATCCCTTCTATCCAAGAACTATACAGTACCCAATCTTCGTTCTTATGGCCTGAATTCGAAACAAGAGAACAAGATGCTATGATATGGGCTGCTACAGATATGCAAAAAGTCTTTGACTATGCGTGGTATTATACAAAAGAGGTCTTATGTGCTTATCAGCCTGTCTTAGAACAATTAGTAGCTCGTGATGACATAGAACAAGGGCTGATATACGACATACTCACTGTAGTTAAGATGGTAAAAAATCAACAGAGAAATATCATTTCTCTTGATAAGACTTGGACTAGTGAACACCTAAAATACGTTATCGTAGAAGATACCTATCTAGAAGACTTTTTAACTAATCTAACACCTGAAATCACAAGATTCTTAAGCTTTGACGCTAATGGTAATCAACCTTTGTTAAAAGAGTATATCAGACGTTCACGCATCGAAATAACCAATGGTACAGCCTTAGTATTAGTGCTATTAGACAAAGAAACCAATGAGTTTATCGGAAGCTGTGGATTAAGCGATATCAATGAAGAATCTGTTGAAATAGGCCTTTGGATTAAAACTTCTAAACAGAGCAAAGGATATGGCACAGAGGTTACTAAAAAACTGATAGAAATAACCAAGTCAGAGATCAATACCTCGTCTATACTTTATGCAGTAGAGAAAGGTAATGAGGCAAGTGTAAATATTCCTAATAAATTCGGTTTTATCCATGCATATGACTTTATCATAGAACCTAGCCCTTTAAAAAACAGAATGAGAGAGATGCAACAATTCATTTTAATGCTATAACATTATGAATACTATTCTACCAATCACTTATTCTATCAGCAAGATTAAAGTAAGTTTATACCTTATGGGATCTTTATTACTTGTAGCAGCAGGAATACTTGTATTCTATAACTGTCTGTATCACAAGGGAAGGTATTTCTTAGGTTCTATAGAACTGACCTATGCTATAGCTGTATTGGCTATAGTATTCTTTGGATATGCTTCCATAATGTTTATTAGTAAATTATTTAGTAATAAACCAGGTATTGTAATTAATGAACAAGGGATACTTGAGAATGCCACTGCAGTAGTGAATGGATTAATCCCTTGGCAAGATATTACTTCTGTTGAACTCTATAAAATGCAGAGTCAGAAGTTTGTATTGATCTATGTGAAGAATCCTGAAGAATATATCGCCAGACAAAAGAATATGATCAAGAAGAAATCAATGCAGGCTAACTTAAAGACACATGGTACTTCTATATTTATCAATACCAATATGCTTAACGTATCAGATGTAGAATTGGCAATTGCTATTCAACAACAACTAGATAAGAATACGCTTAAATAAACTACCATGGCAAGACCAACTAATAAAACAGCATTAATAACACTGTCTAATGATATGTTTAATAGACTTATATCTACGATTGAATTATTAGGCCACCAACGTTTAAACAACGATTTTACAGAAAAGAGTCTCAACAAAAATGTGAGAGATGTACTTATGCACCTGCACGAATGGCACAGCATGTTTATGTCTTGGTATCAAATAGGTATGGCAGGAAGCAAACCTATTATGCCTGCTGAGGGCTATACGTGGAAGACGACTCCTGAATTAAATATTGCCATTAATCAGAAGTATCAAAATACAGCTGTACTTGACAGTATTCAGAAGATCAAAGAGTCTCATAACGCTGTACTTCAAATCATTCAACAGCACAGTAATGAAGAACTATTCGAGAAGAAAAGGTATAATTGGACAGGAAGCACCTCATTAGGCGCTTATCTTGTATCTGCTACTTCTAGCCATTATGACTGGGCATTAAAGTTCCTGAAGAAAAACGGTATTAAATAAGTTACTTGATATTATTTTGAATTAAATACCGTCAACTCTTAATTCCTAATTCCCCCGTGTAGGGCAAAGCCGTCAACTGTCAACTGTCAACCGTAAACTATAAGCCATAAACTTCTTCGCTTTATTCTGATAAGCAGCTGTTCGCTTAGCGTAATTCAGCTCTATCACCTCGCTGATTAACTTCATATCCTCTTGATATTGATGCCCTAATAACATCAAAATATCCATCGCAAAAGCTTCTGAAGCTACTTTAGAATCAGTAGACAGCCACAGCAGAGAGACATCTACTAGTTTTTTTTCTTGTGCAGGGGTACGCACTAACTTTTTACTTTTGGCTACCAACCAACATATACGACTTATCAGACGTTTACTTGATTCATTAGTAATGAACTCTGCATTATTTATAAAAGTGTCTAAATAAGGCTCTAAACGTAGGATATCCCTATCTAGAATATCTTGCAACAATACAGTAGACATCACATGAATAGCATCATCGTATTCGAAGCTATATTTCAGCAAGAACTGTAACACTTCTTCATCACTACCAATAACTGCTAAAGTGTCCATACGACTCTTAACGTGTATATCTGTTGCTAATACGATCTGATATAGTTCTTTATGTGTCATTTTGATTATTACTGATGTTCAAATATAACCATAAATGGAAATTTACTAACCCTCTAAACATACCAAATACCGCAACTAAAAACCGTACAATACACTGTCAACCACAAACCGTAAACCGTCAACCGCAATATATATCCACCATCCATGTCGTGCTGACAAAGTCTATGCAAGCAGAGTATGTGAAAAGCATCTCTCATAAAACTCTACAAAGTAACCACAATACACTGTTAACTGTTAACCGAAAGCCGTTAACCAAAAAAAGCCCTAGTATTATTTACTAGAGCTTTCCTACTTTTATTTAAAAACTGATTATCCTAATACAGGGATGATATGCTCCCAGTTTAACTGTTTAGCATAGTCTAATGGAGTCTTACCTTCATTATTTGGTTCGTTCTTATTAGCTCCTTTTGCTAATAATACCTCAACACTTGTAAGGTTACCTGAGATAACCTCTTTGTGTAAGAACGTATAGCCCGCTTCATCCTTATTCGTTACCTCATCAGGGTTCTCATCTAAGAATTTCTCTAAACTCTCTTTCATATTCTTACTCATAGGGTGCTCTATAAGATTCTCAGGATGCTCCTTTTGTTCATATACATAGACAACATCATTAAAATCTCCGAACTCAAGTCCCCAAGCTTCATCATGTTCTTTTCTCTCTTCTTCAGTCATCACAGAACGCATAGCCTGCACAGTAAAACCTCCAAAAGATTTACCTTGACTAATAAACATCCAGTCACTAATCTGATCAAGAGTTACTCCTATTTGCTCTCCTTCTTCTATATTCGTTAGTATATTAGGCTGATTTAATAGCTCTCCATAGATAATATCTCCATCGAAGTCTACATCACCGATCCACATATGCTCTACTACAGGCTCTTCTTCTCCTTCTACCTCTTGTGTGAAAGCCACTTTAACACTAGCCATATCGAAAGCAGGTACTATTCTTCTATATTCCCAAGACAACTCTCTCCAAAAGTATTTGAAGGTATCTTGAGCTTTCTTATATGCCTCTATTAAGATAGGGTCATCTCCTTTTGCATAAAAAATCGGGTTCTCTTTTTCCATAATAAGTGTTTTATCTATTTAATAAAATAGGCTACTAGAACTCTATAACCTACCGTGCAAAAATACTTATCTCTTTTACATATTCAAGTAATCAAAACAAGTATAGCCATGCATTAACACAATTTTAATGCTCTTTATTTAGAGATATACTTCGGATCGATATAATCTGTTAGCCATACCCCATTAGCTGATTGATAGAATTCTATTCCCTCTTCATTCATCTTACCCGCTAAGATAGTCAGCACCACTACTCTACCATGACGAGACCCCACACTGATAGCCGTTTCTTTATCTTGGCTTAGATGGACGTGCTGTCTACTCATCTTCTTAATCCCCTCTACCTCTATGTTATTCAAGAAACGATCTGCTGTTCCATGGTATAAAAACTGTGGAGGCTCTACAGGTATAAACTCTAGATCAACAGCGATAGAATGTCCTTGATTAGCTCTTATCCTAGTACCATCAGTACTATATGCATACCTCTTCTTATTGTTGGTCTCTACGATTTCATCCAACTCTTTCTTGGTAAACAAAACTCTATGTTTACCACATTTACTGATTAATTCCTCTACATCAGCCCACCCATTCTCGTCTAATTGTATTCCTATTTTACTCGGTTCATGTCTAAGTACTAAACTTAAAAACTTTCCTATACTTTTCTTTCTACTTTCGTCCATTATCTTTCTAATCCTTCTAAACTTAGGCCTAACTCTTTAAGTCTATGCTCTAAATTTACTATAATATAATTCTCCTCTTCACTTGCCTTGTATTTTTTATACACTGCGTTATAACACGGTAGTAATCTTTCGTCATTTACTTCCTTTAAACCTTGTAGAGCATATAAAACCACTCTCTCATCATCGTCATGTAAACATTGAATGAATTGACTTAGATATTTCTTCTTGTTCTTAGCTTCTCCTAGCGTATAGATAGCCGTTGCACGTATGGCCTGATTAGAAGATCGAAGTCCTGCTAACATCAGCTCACCATAATCATCTGTTGCTTTTGACACAACGTAAGTATAAAAACGAAAGGTCTCCTCATCATTGATAGTATTACTTAATGGAGTAATGAACGGCAACCAATACGCCTTGTCCTCTGCATACCAATGCATTATTTTTAAAGAGACAAGAAGGTTTTGCCCTATTAATTCTGTAATAAAAGGAATAGCTCTTTTAAATGCTACTTTTGCCAAAATCATCGTAAGAGAACTCCTTATATCATCGTCTCTCTCCTCAGAAAGAACATATTCTATCTCTTGAAGAATAGCTTCACTAATCTCTTTCTTTTGACTTAGACCGACTAGATACTCTAATTTCTCCTCTTTATCTTCAATGGTTTTAAATGATCCCCATAGTGATTCACTACTTCCTCCTCTAGCATATCCAAACCATCCAGCATCTTTACTTACTAACTCTCCTGATATAATCTCATCTAACCATCGCTCATACCAGTCTAAGAAATGTTCTTCATAAGCAAAGCTTGGTTGAAAATCTTCATTTATATATACAATTCTTCCTCGATGCTCCCCATTCATCACAAGGCAAGTCGTAATAGCACATCCTTGTGTACCGATAGCTAATAAACCACTAAATAGTTTGTTTTGAATCTCGTAGTAATCTTCATCAGACAAATCGTCTTCTTGTAAAGTAAGAGTTAATGCTTCCCATTCCTCCTTAGTCATTTTGGGATCTAAAATACACGCTTGTGCTATAGATCTCTTTATATCCTCTACAAATACATCGATTAAATTGGTTCCTAAAGGATATATACCATAATAAGGTCCTGCAGCACTACCCCCATAAGCATCTTCTTGATTAGTTCCATTTCCTACCTGAGTAAGAAAAGCGACATAAGCCTCAGGCAACTCTACATTGTACTCTTGTTCAAAGTGTTTTATATCTGTATGACGTACTACTTCTCCTATTCCATATTGATGCGAACTTGCTCCAAAAACTTGATATTCCTTATCAAAATCCTTAATCGTACTAAGCTTATCTTTTATTCTCTCTATCTGTACATTCATAATTTTCTTTTTCCTACTACAAAGAAAGTGAATTTAACCACATAATTATATCGCCATAAAAAGGTATCTTAAACGATAATACTATTGTAATAACAATTTTAAAAATTACTTGAAAAGATACTTAAATCACTCCCATCATAATCTGGCATAAAATATTGAAGTATTGGGATATAAGCATTGTGCATCCCACTGTGTTCTTTTATTTTTTTCTTGTTTTTCATGATAAAACCATCGTAGAAACAATTCTTTTCTTCTCCTAATACTTGCAAAACAGCTATATCTAGATAAGGATGTCTTCTACTGAAGGATTCTATCCCATTGTCATACGCGAATACCTCTTTTACTTCCTTTGCCCCATTGACTAGAGTATCGATATCTCTATATACAACCAGGAATTGTTTCTGATGGCATACCACACTAACAATATTACTAAAAGGAAATAACTTACTCAATTCTTGATTAAAAGCATTCTCATTACAATCCACTAAAGGCACTACGATATAAGACATTTCCATATACAACTCAGTTTAATGTTATCTTAATCCAAGTTACTATATATAATACACTGTATTGTAATCCAAATCTTAAGTAATTATAACTAAATTATTAAAATCACACTAATAAAGAAACAAATCAAACTTTTTAACCTTTATTCTATATAATATTAATATTAGACAAATATTAATCTATTATTTTAGTACTCTATATTTACCAATATCCTATAATAGCTTTCTGATCTAAAGTAAGAGATATATCATCAGACTCTTCATTAATGATTAATAAACAATCATATTGTTGCATTGAATAACACACATCATTAACCACTGCGATACTATCTACTAATGCGAATATAAATAGGTATACTGCTTTAGTATCTAACGCATCAGAGCTAATCTGTACTACTTCATCCTTTATAGATTGATGCAACATTAGATTAAAATCTTTACCTAAGGAATAAGAAGTAATATCTTCTTCAGAACCAAAAGAGAAAAGAGTATGAGTAGTATAATATTCCTCTTTCCCTTGCCTATATAGCTTTAAATCTCCTTCTAGCATAGATAGATATCTCCTATATCCATTAAAACGGGTAAACTCAGAAGGAACTACTTCTATAGTAGCGCTGCTTATTCTAAATATAAAATCCTTATCTGCATATTGAGCATTGTATGGATATATCACATATTCATTCGTCTTACCTCCAGACCAAACACTTGTTTTGATCTCTTCTTTTTTTATTACTTCTATTATCATACTAGCTACAGTTCACTATTTATTCAGCTATAAAACGAACATCTTTCTCATTCGTTTTATCCACCACTAATATAAGACATGGATGTATAGTAAAACTCCTATTTTCACCACTTTGTTTAATTGTATAAGACAACTCCAATATATCACCTTTCTCTACTAATCTATTTATCTCAAAAGAGGTATCTCGTTCAGTACGTTGTCCTACTAATGCTAAAACGAATGACTTTTTAAAATCTATAGGTGTAGGTGTCCCCTGTTCTCCCATTGTAGTTGCAGTACCAAAATAAGACTCAAAGTGATCTTGTGAAGTAATACGTAGACTTTCTACTTTAGCATTCTCTATAGTATTAAGCACAAAGTAGTTTTTAGCCTCTATGTAAGGCACATCTTTAGTCATTACTTTCTCCATTTCTTTTACTTCTTCTATCGCTATTTTATTAGTATTTCCAATATTACAACTTGTCAATACTATTGCTAATACAACTAATATCCATGTATTTCTTTTCATCTTATTCATTTATATAAATAACTATTCCTCAATAAATTTATTGTAAGTCGTTCAAGCTTTAACTATTAAAGTTTAACTATTAAATCCCAAATAAATTTGAATTAAACTTATATCTTCAACATAATGGCCTTACATAAGTACAAATTATAAGTTGTAAATAATATAAAATAAACAAACATATAGCGCCACATCATGTCATTATTCAAAGATATTGCTATATTTAGGCTAACCAAATAATCAGAATAATTACAAAAACCGTTTAACTATGAAGAGAAAATCGTTCTTAATAGGAGCTATACTAGCTACTACATTCACCTTTACAATGCTTACATCTTGTAATAGTGATGATAATAAAAATAAAGTCGAAAACGAGAAAGAATATATATCTGAAAAGGATTATACTCTAGACAAACTAGATGAGGCGAGCTCTATAAAGATAATGACCTATAATATGCCTTATTTAAATGGTAAGAACCAGCATGCTACTGCACTTATTATGTACCCTAAAACACCTAAGCCAAAAGACGGTTACCGTATCGTGGTATGGGCTCATGGTACAGTAGGAGTAGCAGACGCATGTGCCCCTAGTAGTAATCCGTTAGGAGAAAACTTTAAAGTAACAGCCAAAGCCTTATTAGCACAGGGATATGTAATCGTGGCTCCTGATTATGAAGGACTAGGTACTCCAGGTATACACCCTTACTTACACCTAAAGAGTGAAGCACTATCTGCTACTTATGCTATCAAAGCTGTAAAAGAAAAATACACTAGCGAATTTAATGGAGACTGGATGTCTGCTGGACAATCTCAAGGTGGTCAAGCTTCCCTAGGTATAGCGGAGTTAGCGAATAATGATACCACTTATAAAGGAGCTGTAGCTGGTGCTCCTGCCTCTAGTTTAGGAAAGATCATTCTAGAAGTAGCTCCAGTAGCTCTTGCTAAAATAGAAGCTATGGAAAACGCTAGTCCTACTCCTATACCTTTAGAAAAAAGAAGTTCTGTTACATCTTATGCTACGCTATTAGCTTATGCTGCCTTAGCAGGAGTAGGTATTAAAGCAGAAACTCCATCTTATGACTATACTGCGATATTCGAAGATAGAGCAAAGAACTTTGCTAAACTAGCTGAGGGAAGCAATGGAGATAATGGTGACTGTCTAGATGGAGTACGTCAAGCGTTTATGGCTGACATCATTAAGTATATGAATGAAGATCCTAGTAATAAGGTAATGACTTACCCTGGTCTTAATAATGAGAAGTTTAAGAATGATCCTATCATCCAAAAGTTCTTACAAGATAGTCAGCCAGGAACCAAGAAAATAGACAAACCTATCTTAGTCATCCAAGGACAAGCGGATACTAATGTACCTGCTATCGTGACTCAAGGAATGGTAAAAGGACTACAAGATTTAGGTTCTCCTAGTGTAGAGATTATCTTAGTAGAAGGTGCTGGACACACTCAAGCTATAGTATGGAAGAATGATGAACTAGTGAAGTTTATCAATAAATACATGCCTGCTCAATAACAGATAAACATCAAACAAAAAGGTCACTAACGCTGTGTTAGTGACCTTTATTATATCTTTAAATTAAGTACATTAAGTCAGAGAGTTCTTACGCTATGCAGTAGTTATTTACTTTTTTGGCTTGACCCTAAAAAGTAACAAAAAAGGTCAAGACTCAACCTAGTTAACGGTCTTCTTACATTTTGATTTGCACTAACATTCCCACGCCTACGGCGGAATGACCGTTAGCAAATCTTCAATGAGAAGATACCCGTTGACTAGCTTAGGCCGAAAGGACTTCGTAATACTATATTTGGTTATCAAACCCATTTCATATATCACTTTCTAACTTCATCTTATCAACTCAAGATACATCATCTCTCAATGAAAACAAACAACTAATTCCTCAAAGTCAGGAGACTTTGCGGATTAGGAACAGTGAAGTTTATCAATAAATACATGCCTGTTCAATAATAGATAAACATCAAACAAAAAGGTCACTAGCATAGTGTTAGTGACCTTTTTTATATCTTTAAATTAAGTACATTAAGTCAGAAAATTCTTAATTCTTAATTCTTAATTCTTAATTCTTAATTCTTAATTCTTAATTCTTAATTCTTAATTAAAACTATATCTCGTGTTGTAATACGAAAGCTTTATTATAAGTCTCTTTGCGTTGTTTACGAGGATAGAATACTAATCCTATCTTACCATCAGCGATAGGGCTTATTCCTGACAATACTAAATCGTTATTATCAATAGACAACACTTCCTTAGTCAATAAGTTTTGATATCCTTTTTTATTCTTGTTATAGAACAGTTCTACTAGCTCATCATTCTTAATCACTAACCATCCATTTCCAAACTCAGTCGTGAATTGTACTGCATTAGTATCATCACTTACGCGTTGTGGATGCCAAGTACCGAAGAACTCATCACCGATATTAAATAAGTCACCATACATCCCTTCTCCATCTGCATCTATCTCTACGATACCTATCTCACCATTCTCCTCACATAATAAATATGATTTCTCATCAAATGACAAGGTCAGCGCTTCGTGTACAAAAGGAAAATCAAACTCTAATAATCTTCTTCTCACTTCCTCTCCATTTTCATCTATCTGACGATGAAGCCATCCGTCCTCTACTTCTGTGATGATATGAATCTCTCCATTTCGTACACAGATCTTATTATCTTTAGGAAAAGGAATAGCTACTTTCTTTTCATCTACTAGCACACCATCTTTAAACACTATAACATTCATCACATCTGCCGCCTTTTCGCTCCAGATATCTACATTATAAAAAATAGAATGATCAGTTGTACATCCTACAAAACGCCCATCAAATGACTTGCTACTTTTAAATCCTTTTATACTCTTATCAAATATAGAATAAGAAGTCATCTCTTCTTCCTCTCCACTTACTAGAGAAACAAAGTTCTCCTTAGTAGGGCTTAAAAATAAAGTAGGTAATACTCCTCTAGTCTCTTTCTCCTCTTTTGTATTTCCCTCACTATCAATGATAGTATATACTAATTCGTACGTATTAGTATCTCCTTCATTCGAATAAATATAATTCGCGACTAACAATCCTTCTTTACTCCAACAGTTTCCCTTTACACTTAAAGCATAAGGAACTTCTATTGTAGATATTAATCCAAAAGGTGTTTTTTCGTTCATAAGATTCTATATATTTAATTTGGTACAAAGGTAACAAAAACAATATAGACATACTCGTTAGAACACAAAACTTATTTAGTGGACAGTAGACAGTTTACTGTTAACAGAATTGTCTACAGCATAGTACTGTAATACTGATGGTGCAGATTTATAATCCGTGACAATCACACCGCACAATAACCACTAAGTACATCTTGTCTATAAGAAAATTCTTAATTCTTAATTATACTAATACGTCTCCTATCTCAGCATGCATCTTTTTAAACATAGCTGATGCAAAAGGACATAACGGTAATACCTTTAAATTCTTTTCTCTTACGTAAGGGATTACTCCTTCAAGCAATATAGCCTTTCCTACTCCTTTACCATTAAATGCCTCTTCTATTCCCGTATGATCTATAATAATCTTATCTGTACCTGCTACAGAGTAAGTCATATCTCCAGCGCGTTGGCCGTCTATATAAGCGACGAATGTGCCTTTTGTTTCTTGGGCTTCATGTTTTATTTCCATAGTATATTTCTTTTATTGGTTAATACTTTTCTTTTTTCTTAATACTCCTTATCGGTTTTCTGTTCCCTGTTGCCCGTTCTCTAAACAGCTAATTCTGTATTAATGGTTACCTCTCCTGTCAATACTTTATGTACAGGACACTTATCAGCTATAATAGCTAATCTCTTCTTCATATCAGCATCTAATGATGCACCTTCGAAAGACACCTTTCTATTAAAAGTAGTCTTTGTCCCTGTAGTATCTCTAGTCATTTCTATTTCGACTACAATCTTCTCAGCTTCCCACTTCTTTCTATCCATGTACATTCTCAGTGTAGCTGCTGTACAGCTCGCTAGTGAAGTAGCTAATACTTCGAATGGGTTAAACCCTTTATTCTGTCCACCCAAATCAGCAGGCTCATCAGTAATCAATACATTACTACCAGCTGTAACCTCTGTATAATATAATTCAGTACCTAAAACGGCTTTTACTGTTACGTCCATATTACTTCTTATTTTTAAATGATTTCATTCCTTCAGGAAACGGTACATAACTATCACTATCACCTTCTATTAAAGGGAATACCTCATAGTTCTGATCGATCCAATCTTGTTTTGCTTTCTCTAATTTGTCTGTATCATGAGATACGAAGTTCCACAGTATATAGCGCTCTTCTGGTAGAGGTTCTCCTCCGAAGATATAGACTGTAGTATTAGGCTTCATTTCAAACTCACATAGCGTACTATCATTAGAGATCAAGATATTCTTAGGTTCGTACTCATGCTCACCACTCTTCACTCCACCTTCTAAGATATACATCGCTGCCTCTCCGAATAGTCCACTTCCGATATTAATCTTCTTATGTTCTGTAGATTTGATTTCGATATAGTACAATGGACTGTATACAGGCACTGGTGATTTTCTACCTAAAGCTTCTCCTGCTATTAGTTTATACGATACACCATCTTCTTCCCAGCTTGGTAAATCTTTTGCTTCAATATGAACAAAAGAAGGCTCCATATCCTCTAATTCTTTAGGCAATGCAATCCAAATCTGTAACCCGTGTAGAATAGCATCAGGCATAGTCGTACGTATATCCTCTGGCATACGCTCAGAATGCACTACCCCTCTACCAGCTGTCATCCAGTTTACCGCACCTGGAGTGATACGCTCTACGCTTCCCACACTATCTCTATGCATGATCTGTCCTTCAAATAGATAAGTCAATGTAGATAGACCTATGTGAGGATGTGGATCTACATCTAAATTATCGTGTTCTGCTACGGATATAGGTCCCATGTGATCTATAAAAGAAAATGGCCCTACTGTGCGCTTCTGTCTAAAAGGCAATAGTCTTCCTACTAAAAAGTTACCAATACTAGCTGCACGTTCCTCTATAACTAAATCTACGTTTGACATAATATGAATATTTAATTGATGAATACTTTATTGTTCTAGTGTAAAATTAAAGAAGTTCTCTTCATTACTAGTTAATATAGATTAAGAACCACCTTAATTTATCCCTAAAACTCTTCTCTTTAAAGATACTGATTCTATAGAAAACAGTAAAGTTGAAAACACTTTTTTAACGTTTCTAAGTACTCAGCGTTAATTAAGCATTCTCTAATCCCTTATTCTCTTCGGGTTTCTTGAGGTTTGCTAGGGGTTTTCTTCGAGTTTACTAGCCCAAAGCACGTTTTTCAGCAAGAATACCTCTAGAAACCCTCAAGGAATCTCCTAGCATCCTACATCATGACTAAGGCACTACCCTTGTTAATGGTGTATAAAAAAAATAAAGCATAAGTCAACTCAATAAACTTATGCTTTATAAACAAAACCTAAATAATAAAATCTTTATTACTTATCTGATGTTAATTAACTACGTTAACATCGCTCAAAAAAAAATAACTATGAAATTGTATACTACATCTATACAATAACAAATGCTGTGCCAAAAAAGCATTTTGAACGATTAGAATGATTTTTTATTCATAACTCTACACCATACCTCATCAATTAGTTCACTAAACTTGAGTATTGACAAGGGGTAAGGCTATTTTTATCACAGATCGTATTCTAGAGTATTTTATTACCTCTATAGTTAGAATGTTCTTTTTAGGATAAAATTGATACCTACTCTACCTTTTCTATTTAATCCCATTTATGCTCAGATGACAAAGCTAGCTTACCTCCTCCTGTAAAGAATAACCCAACAGCAACTAAGGCATAGATACCTAATAACTCTACCTTCCATCCACCATTATCATTTAGACTAAAGATGTCTGCGCTCTGTACTAATAACATAGCTGTAAGACAATTAATTGCAAATACTAAACTGGCTAATCGTGTTCTATAACCTATTAAGATCAGAAGAGGGGCTATCACTTCTCCTACATAGACTCCGTATCCGAAAAAAGCAGGAAGTCCTTTATCCATTAATACACTTTGGATAAACGAAATACCATTAAATAATTTTCCTATTCCGTATAACAACATTGGAAAGCCAATACTAATACGTGTAATTAATAAACCGATGTCTTGATTCTTGTTCATTTCTATTGTATTTTAAAGATTTACTTTTGCAAAAACACCAATGTTTTCTAGGTGTTTCCATGAATTATTAAACTGTTCTAAGTTGGCTGCTATCCCAAAGCTATATTCCTCATACTTCACCCCTAATCTGATATGTTGAAATCCTCTAGTGTATTCCTCTGCGTTCACATTACCGACTGCAGATACTCTGAATAACCCTTTCACCTTATCTGTCAGCTGAGGGGTATATTCAAATAATAATGATTGTTCTAGTGTAAAACCTGCTTGGTATGTTGTCCCTACAGCATAAGAGAACAATACCTCCTTACCAGATACCTGATATTGAAGCAACATACTGGCAAACTTGCCTGGATTCTTAATTCCTATAGAGGTGTTTAAAGTAAAGTGTTTTGAAAATTGATAAGCTAGCGTATTACGCATAAATAGAATATTGTGCTTATCATCATCATACTCTGTATCGAATAGAATAAGGTTCTGAAGTTTGACCTTATCGCTAATCTGATAATTAAATGTATGGGTGTAAAAGTAAGAACGGTGACCTACCATTCCTTCCGGATTATATGAAAATTTCTGAGCGAAAACACCTTGCCCAAAAACCATTAAAATTACTATATAAAAAAAAGCTAATCTCATTTGTCTTCTATTCTTATTTGTATAGGACAAATGTATTAGCTCGAGAGAACGTGCTTCTTAAGATAACTTAAGAAACACTTATTGGGTAAAAAAACTTATTTATTATAAGTTCTTTTTCTTTAAATAGCTTAGAAACTCAGGAGTCACACCTAGATAAGAGGCTATGATATACTGAGGCACGCGTTGTTCTATATCTCTGTAATCCTTAATAAACTTCTGGTACCTAGCATAGACCTCTGTGCTTAAATTCTCTAGCATACGCTCCTGTAGTGCTACATAAGCACTCTGAATCTTAATTCTAAAAAATGTAGATATCTCCGGAACTTCTTGATAGAGTTGCTCTAGATTAGATTGACTAATTTGCAAAATTACAGCAGGTTCGATAGCTTGAATATACATCTGAGAATCTTTCTGTGTCAAAAAACTATACAAATCATTTATCCACCAATTCTCAATACCAATCTGTAGGGTATGCTCTTGACTATTCTCATCTAGATAATAACATCTAGCGCTCCCCTCTACAATAAAGCGCATAGACTTAGAAGGTTGCCCTGGAGTGAGAAGAAACTCTTTCCTTTTTAATTTCACTATTTCTACGCTGTCTAATACTTTATGTACAGCGTGTTCATCCAGTGTAATAGTTTGTCTTAAATGTGCTATAAAGACATCAAAATATTGCTCCTGCATATTCATTGCTCAAAAATAAAAAACAAAGAAACACTTTTTACAGCAATATAAAAACGATAAAAAAAGCTTTATTATCAACAAAACATATCACATATCAAACAATATCATTTTATAATGAAGCTTAACAAACACTCCTGTTTTGTATTCTAAAAAGCTTTATTACTTTTAGGGTAAGACAATCAAAGGTTAGAAGGTCTTAATCTATAATTACTACTATTAACAACACAATCAACTACTTTTTATCAATGAAAAAGGGACTATCGCTTGATAGTCCCTTTTTTAATTTATCTATAATAGATTCTAAAAAACACTCTTTATTACTACTTATGATGCAGCTACTACTTTAAGCCCAATAATAGACCCGATCAAAGTAGCGATAAAAAACATCCTCCAAAAAGTAGCAGGATCTTTAAACACAAATATTCCTACTAATACTGTTCCTACAGCACCTATACCAGTCCATACTGCATAAGCTGTTCCTAGTGGTAAGGATTGAGTTGCCTTTACAAGGGCTGCCATACTACAAACTAAGGCTATCAAAAAAGCGGCATACCATCCTACTGCTTCTGTTCCTGTAGCCTCCTTAGCTTTACCTAAGCAAAAAGTAAAACCTACTTCAAATAATCCACCAATAATTAAAATTATCCAGTTCATTTGTTCTAAAAATTTAAGCGTGCAAAGGTGGATAATATAATTTTATTATTTTTTATCAAATGAAAATAAAATTCTCATTTATTTTTAATATAGAAGCTTATCTACTAAGTGTAATTATTCTTGACCTATAAACAAGAATTAGCAAATGCTAGAATACTTCGGTTTAAGACAGCATATAGTTCTGCTGACAGTTCCTTATACCTCTTCTCTTGATTATCATTACTGAGCTGTCCTACATCATTCCACGAGCCCATCCCCCCGAATACATAGGCTCTATCAGTAGCTTCCATTAAGGCTAAAGCCTCTTCTGTGTATCCCCCTTCTACGATCATATCTTTTAGATAGGTAGTTGTAGACGGTTTCTTATTCTCTAATACACTCTTAGCTCCTGTGAATATCGCTTCCCAATTAGAAAGTTCTTCTACCTTACAAAAAGCTACTAGCTCTTCTAATACTGACATAAGGGCTAAGCTCTGTTCTTCTATCTCATATTTAATGCTTGGCAATTCGTCAATAGGAGCAAGTCTATAGGTTACATCCCATATTCTATCTGCACCTAACTGACGTTTATCCTCATTGACCTCCCACTTGCTATACCAAAACTCTGATCGATCTTCTAACACAGTCTCTACCATCCATACTCCCCCACCTCCTACAAAGCCTGCTGTCATATACTCTGGTGTATTCGGTTTTGCAAAAGATTGATAGAATAACTTTACTTGCTTTACTCCTCTGAATTTCAAAGAAATAAACCAGTCTATAGGCGCTTGAGTTGTATATTGATTCTTATCTCCTACTACAGGAATATGAAATAACACTTTATTACAATACATAGAGATCTTCTCTCCTTGATTAGAAATCTCTGGTAAATGATCATTTAAGTATGCGTTAGAATAACTAACTACACTAACCATCTGAAGGATCGATACATTCATAGCTATAAAATAAAGCCCTAAATTATATAAATATACGATAGGACACAAAAACTAAAAGCCAATATTCACAAAAATATTGAGCATAAAAAAGTATATCTATATGCTAAAAACTGTATATTGCTGGAATAGATAATACTTAATATTTCTAATCATGGCTAGTCCGGTTAAAATCCCTTATCAGAGTTTTATAAAAATAGATAGAAACTCTACTACTGCAGTATATATGCAAATCGCTAATCAGTTTAGCAATGCTATACAACGCAACTTTATCCCTGAAGGGACTAAACTACCTGGCACTAGAACAATCGCAACATTGCTTTCGGTAAATAGAAATACAGTAATCGCGGCATTTGAAGAAATAGCAACACAAGGATGGATAGAAATGATCCCTAATAAAGGGTGTTTTGTATTGAGCAAAAAGTCTATTCGCCCTAAAACAAGTACTGATATAGATTATCAGAATATTCAACAATATCCAAGTAAACCAGGATATTCCTTTCAAGTCAATAATGTGCTAGATTCTCCTTATGAGACAAATCATTGTGACTATATGTTTAATGATGGTACGACAGATACAAGAATAAGCCAACTGAGTCAACTATCTTCTTTCTATAGTGCTAACCTCAAAAGAAAAAGCAATCGAAAAAAACTATACAATATAAAAAGTGAGGATAACTACCCATTCAAAAGTAATATGGCGAATTATCTAAACCTATCTAGAGGACTACATATCAGTAAGAATAATATACTGATCACACGTAATACCGAA
Organism: Myroides sp.; assembly: GCF_032073645.1. Classification (NCBI taxonomy): domain Bacteria; kingdom Pseudomonadati; phylum Bacteroidota; class Flavobacteriia; order Flavobacteriales; family Flavobacteriaceae; genus Myroides; species Myroides sp. The sequence continues at coordinate 60,798 of NZ_DAMANB010000018.1, read as the reverse complement.
ATGAGTATCTACATCGCTTGTAGAGTACTACTATCTCCTGGTGATAAAGTGATCGTAGCTAAGCTGAGCTACTACTCTAGTAATATGACATTTCAAGAAACTGGAGCTCATGTACTAACAGTACCTGTAGATGAGCATGGTATAGATGTACAAGCTATAGAAGAACTGTGTAAATCTCATACTATTCGTATGCTGTATTTAACACCTCATCATCACTACCCTACTACTGTAACACTAAGTGCACAGCGCAGAGTAAAACTTCTCAACTTAGCACGTAAGTATGGTTTTATTATTCTAGAGGATGATTATGATTATGACTTCCATTATGACAAAAGCCCTGTATTACCACTAGCAAGTGTAGACTCAGATGGTATGGTAGTATATATAGGATCATTTGGCAAATCATTAGCACCAACCTTTGAGCATGGGTTTATTGTAGCACCAGAAAGTGTATTAATAGAAATGCAGAAATACCTGAGATTACTAGATCCTAGAGGAGACATTATCATGGAACAGGTACTAAATGAATTAATAGAAGAAGGCGAAATCTTTAGATATCTAAAAAAAGCTTCTAAAATATACAAAGAAAGACGGGACTCTTTCGCTGAGTTATTACAACAGTTCTTTAATAATGATATTCATTTTACAGTACCTGCTGGTGGATTAGCTATTTGGACAGAATGGAACATTCCTATTAACCTGATGCAACTACATAAACAATGTGCTAAAAATAACTTATATCTACCTAAAACCCTACTCTATCAAGACAGAAAATTAACAGGAATGAGATTAGGATTTGGTCATTTAACAAAAGATGAAATGGAAGTTAACCTAGATATTCTTTATCGTACTATACATGCGCTAAAACCTTCTAAATAGAAACCAATTCACATTATTTTAAATACCCATATTTAATTTTTATCACTATATTTGTTTAGTATTTCCTAATTTTAACAATTAATATGAAAACATTTAAGACTAGTATTTTTATAATATTATGTGGAGTAGCCTTTTATAGCTGTAAAAAGGAAGAGAGCTTTAAACTTCCTGAAATGTCAGAACATGAAAAGTCATTAAGCATACATGTGATTGGTGATTGGACAGAATTCACTCCCTTTAATGAGAATAAGCCTAAGAGTTTTTCTTTAAAAGAGAATGGGGACGCTACATCAGTAAATATGATGACTAGTGAATATGAGAATTGGTGGATACAGAATCACGAACTTCTAGTGTTATCTAATAGAGATACCTTACATTTTACAATCAAAGCAAGTAGTGAGAATATCCTTGTTTTAGAAAAAAACAATCAAGAGTTTACCTATAAAAGAGTAGGTACAAATTAATTTATACTTTCAAACATAAAAAAAGAGAGGGAAGTATCATAACGTATACTTCCCTCTCTTTTTTATGTTGTCATATATCACCAAATCGGTATTTTATGTAGATAAGCTTGCTGGAATAATTTGTCCTCTATAGCATCACTTCTAATATATCCTTTATACTTAGGTGAGCTCATTTCTTTATAAATTCGCCTAGCTTGTCCTACTAGACCTTCTTGCTTTATAAAGTTATTAAAACCTAAGCAATTCTCTTCATAAGAAGCAAAACATGCCATAAAATCTAATGGATAAACAAATTGCTTAGGAGACATATTTACATTAAATCTCCATCCTTGTTCAATAGTATAAGCTATCAGTGCCTCTCTATTTCTAAACTGCTCAAATATAGGATTCACATAAGTAGAAAGAAGCTCACTGAAAACAGCTGTTTGATCATCAAGGTTCTTGGAGTTAATTTCCCAACTAAACTTCTTCGGGAGAACAGGAATAACATCATTAAGATTAGCTATAAAAACAGTATCTACTGCTAAATCCTTACTTCTGTACTTCTGCAACCTCCATGCTTTTAACTGTTCTGACAACACCATGACAAGGCATGATAACTGTACACTAGTTTTCACTTCGCTCTGAATAGCATGAAACTTCAATACTAACTCAAAATCTGATGATTCTATTCGTTGTTTTAATATCAGACCTTTCTGAGTAGCTACAAAGCCTTCATGCAGATAAGGTGTACTGATATTCTGAATAAACTGTAAAAAAACTTGTTTCCCTGACATAAAAACAGTTTAAGAGTTGTATTTTATTCTCTTACTAGTTCAATACAGTTTGCATTCTCCTCTTTGTTTTCATGCTCTAACTTATAGATTAGGGCTTCCATCTTTCTATAGAAATTAAAATATGAAGCGAACACAAATAAAGTAAGTAACGATAGTGCATTAATGATTATCCCTAGTTCGATAATATACATAACATCTATTCTCGTAGCCATACTATACTGATAGATACGCAACAAATAGATCAATAAGAAACTAATCCAAATCAATAAAATCCAATAAGACCTAAACTTCTGTAATCTCGTAGTCGTATTCTTATGTATATACGATACCGCACTGATAGTCATCTTATTCAATAATCGATAAGGCATCACTAGATTAAAAACAGGTAAAAACCATCCGAATATTATCCAATACTTAGAATCATTTAATCGAGTATCTAAAGACTGCATATTCACATAAGCTCTATAAAACCATACAATGAATACTATAAAGAAAAAGGCAGCTGCTACGATATTTAATATTGTCACGATAAAGTTTATCGTTTCGAACCTTACTAAATCTTTATTTACATATTGCACACCTAGATTCGCTTTAGTATATATATTGTGCTGGATTAACAAACAGTTCAAACTAGCTACTGAAGATATTATCAATAGCTTAATTGCAACAATTAAAGCATCACCTCGACTTACATTAGACAATAACATATTTCTAATTTGTATTTATAGTTTATCTCCAAAGTTCTTGACTCTGAATCTTTATTTCTTTTACTGTATTTCCCTTTGTGTCTCCTATTTTATTCTCACATACTACCCAATACATTAGTTTTCTCTTACTCTTTGGGTTAGTATAAACACAGCTAAGCAAGGGAGAATCAGGACTGTTACCTCTACCATTCTTATACTTCATAGGTGTAGTACAGTAAGGTTCTAATTCTTCTATCGTTGTATTATATAGATATGTAGGGTCTGCAAATTCTACTTTACCTTTGGCATCTTTGGTATATGTGCTTTGCATTAAAAACTGTAGCGTATAGAACAACTTCTCTCCCTGTTTTAGTTTCTCAACAGAAAAACGAGATTCTTCTGCAGTTTTATACGGGATATAATACAAAGTATCTCCTTCAAAATTATCATATATACTGTAATCCATAGCTCCTTCTTTCATCTCTTTAGGGGCAATAGCTAAGGTCTTTAATATTTCTCTTACTTGATTATTATCAACGTTCTCCTCTGTAACTAACTCCATTAATTGACCTATCTTCTGACTAAAAGATTGCTTCTGTGCACACATAATTGTTACACTAAGAAAGGCTACCATAGTAAATACTATTCTATACATAATTCTCCTTTTAATTTCTCTAAATTAAAACAATTGAAAGTGAACACAAAATAACTAGTACGTAAATTTCTGAATATATTCTGCTCGTTTCTCTTTACTTATTTTGAGTCCTTGCTCAATATAATTATCAACAGAACCGTACTCCTTCTCTATTCCTTCAAACATTGCTTGAATATAAATAGGCTTAATCCACGAAAAGTTCTCTATAACCTGATAGTTAATCTTCGGAAAGATTACTTTGCCTACTTTAGCAAGCTTCATTCTTCCCTCTACTTCACTTACTCTATAATTATTAGATAACATATATTCAGAAATGATAGTCTCTCTATCTACCTCTAAGATGCTAAGTATCATAGCTCCTATCATACCTGTTCTATCTTTACCTGCAGAACAATGGAACAACACTGCTTCTTTTGATTCAAAAACATCATCCATTATCTCTCTAACTAACTGTGGGTTCTCTGTCATATACAGTTTATAAAACTCCATCACTAGACTATCAGATTGTACAGGAGTCACTTTTCCTTTAAGCACATCCTTTTTAGTCTTAGAGAACATATCCTCAGAATCGTCATACACTTGCACATTCTTATATACTACACCTTCTGGTACTCTATCAGGTTTCTTCGTCACTTCTTTATCCGTACGCAAGTCTATAACTGTTTTGACATTTAGATTTTCAAGTTTAGCATATTCTTTCTCCTTTAGCTTAGAGAGGTGGCCACTTCTAAAGAAATGCCCCCATATGACCTGTTTTCCGTCTTTATTTCTAATCCCTCCCATATCACGAAAGTTGTGAACCTTCTTAAACTCAATATGCCTATTTGATCGATACACAGTATCATGATTAGAAATAACGGGAAATACTTGTCTTTCATTAGTTTTTACAAAATATTGACCTACCTCTGTCTCTACATGCGTACTTTGATCTAAGACAAGTTTTTCATCAGTAGCCAATTGCACCATATACCCTTTTTTGCTTTCTGTTACATTATCATTTTTATCTAAATCAGAAAAAGAAATAGGTTGATAAGTTTGATAAGAACATCCTACAAATAAAGTTGATATAAATATTATCTTGAATAAAGTATAGTAGCGCATAAATATTGATATTACTGTTACTAACAAAAATAAGTATAATAATCTAGAATACAACTTCTGACATGGTTATGAAAAAAAAGATCCCAAATGCAAGAAGCAAAATGGGATCCTTTAAAAATATATAGATAACTATTATGAATTCATGTATTTACTGATGTCGAAGTTAAGTCCTTGTGCAACTCTAGTACCTAATTCAACATTAGCTCTAAACCAGTGGCACAGCTGTCTTCCTATAATCTCATCACGCTTAGGCCCTTCTACACCACTCATTGCCGCAACGATATTAGCTACAGTATTTGTTTTCTCTTCAGCAGTCATAATCTCGTATAGTTTTCCTGGTTGACTGAAGTGGTCATTCTCTCCTTCTCCATTTCTATCATATCTATCAGCCACAACACTATGCAACTCTTGAGCTGGTTCTTTATAACTTTGATCTACTGTAATATTATCAAAGCTATTTGGGAAATAGTTAGGTGCGTCATCACCATTACCATCTACTCTCATATAGCCATCTCTCTGATAGTTATTAGTCATAAATGGACAACGATTCACAGGTATCTGCTCATAGTTAGCACCTAGTCTATAACGTTGTGCATCTGGATAAGATAAAATACGTCCTTGTAACATCTTATCAGGCGAAAAACCAATACCGTCTACAATATGTGCTGGTGCAAAAGCTGCTTGCTCTACATCTTGGAAGTAGTTTTTAGGCATTCTGTTTAATTCAAGTACCCCTACATCGATTAGTGGATAATCACCATGTGGCCATACTTTTGTTACATCAAATGGATTAACAACTGCTTCTTTGGCTTGTTGTTCAGTCATCACTTGAATTTTTAGATTCCATTTAGGGAAGTTACCATTAGAGATATTTTCATATAGATCACGTTGTGCATAGTCCATATCTGTTGCTCTCATTTGGTCTGCTTCTGGCCCTGTAAGGTTTTTAATTCCTTGAGCTGTTTTAAAGTGGAACTTCACGAATACTCTTTCATTCGCGCTATTAATCATAGAGAAGGTATGACTTCCATATCCATTCATATGTCTATATCCAAATGGAGTTCCTCTATCAGACATCAAGATCATTACTTGGTGTAAACTCTCAGGGTTTAATGACCAGAAATCCCATACCATAGTAGGTGATTTTAGGTTAGTACCTGGGTGTCTTTTTTGAGTATGGATAAAGTCAGGGAATTTCTTAGCATCTTTAATAAAGAATACTGGTGTATTATTACCTACTAAATCCCAGTTACCATCTTCTGTATAAAACTTCACTGCAAAACCACGTGGATCACGCTCTGAATCAGCAGACCCTTTCTCTCCCCCTACAGTAGAGAATCTAACAAAAACGTCTGTTTGTTTTCCTACTTCACTAAATAATTTAGCTTTAGTATATTTCGTGATATCATTTGTTACTGTAAATGTTCCATAAGCTCCTGAACCTTTTGCATGTACAATACGCTCTGGAATACGCTCTCTATTAAAGTGAGCTAACTTCTCATGTAAAATATAATCTTCTAGTAATACAGGACCTCTAGCACCTGCTGTTAATGAATCCTCATGATCTACATAAGGTCTACCTGAAGCTGTTGTCAATTTCTGTTCTTTCATAATTATTATTTTTGTCGTTTATCTCTCTTTTTCTTTTACAAACTTACAGCTATAATCCACTGATAACTAGATTTTAGCATACTTTGAATCAATACATGTATTGATAAAATCTATCACTATTAAAAAACACATAACTCTTTTCAATACCTATAATTATTTAGTGCACTCAAATTTTAAGCCATTTCTATATCTAAAAATACGTTTTTTTCAGCTTATTAACTTTATTCTCTGATTATAAAATAGTTAATAATAATTTCAATTAAAATATATTTATCTCTGTAAATGCAGTATCTTTCTAACTCTTAGCAAATGGTAATTTTCAACACACAATGAATACAGCAGAATTTAGCTTTATATGTTTTGATCAATTAAATTCAGTTCAGAAAGATAACTTAGTACAAAAAATTAAAGAACTAAGTAACTTACCACAATACTTACAGGCAGACAGTGGCAAAGTAAAATATTGGAATTCTATTTTTAAAGTATTTTCTAGTCAGCAATTTATAGTACTAGAGAATAATAACCTTGTTGCAACTATACATTGTGTGCCTTTACATTTAACTAAAACAGAGTTCGCTAAACTCTCAGATGGAGGGTGGAGATGGGCATTAGAGAAATCATTTGCCGACCATGAACGTATCCTAAAACCAAATACTCTGTGTTGCTTATCTATTTTTACGAATAAGTCTTATTCTGAAAATGAAGTACACCAATATGTAATAAACAACCTAAAGCTTTATGCTACTCAAGAAGAATATCAAAACATTATCTGTCCCATAAGACCTAAGATGAAACAACATTATCCCTTACAAGATATAATGAATTATTCTCAATGGATTAATAATTCGGGATTACCATACGATATTGAAATTAGAAAACACGTAATCAATGGAGCTATTATTCAAGGTGTCTGCACTACCTCATTCTACGTCGAAGGTACTATTCTTCAATGGGAAAAATGGACTGGGTATACTTTTCAGTCTTCTGGAGAATACATTTTACCTATGGGATTAACTACGCTTAGAGTAAACGTTGAGCTTAACAAAGGATATTATACAGAGCCTAATATCTGGATGATATATAAACTGTAGATCTAGCTATTTTGAATAGAAAAAGAAATAGAAGTACCTATTCCTCTTTTACTCTTTACAATAAGTTTTGAATTCAACCCTCGAAGTCGTTCTTCCATATTTTTAATTCCTAATCCACGCTTAACAGATTTAAAGCTAAATCCTTTACCATTATCTATAACTTCCATACGAAAATATTGGTCTGATAGATATTCTATTACTAATTTACATTCTTTCGCTTCAGCATACTTCTGTACATTTTGAAATGCTTCTTGAAGAACTCTATAGATATTCACTTTTATCTTATGACTTAGTCTCTCTAGTTCTATTCTAGAGTCAATTTCAATACTAAAAACTGTACTGACATTTCTATTTTGCAAATAAACTAACTCCTCTAAAAGCTGTCCAAAATTACTAACTAAGAACTTCTCTTCATTGTATAGCGCATGAGAACTATTTCTAATAAATAACTCTACTTCTTGTACTTCTTTGACTAAAGATTCTTTAACTAACTCAAGGTTATCATTTTCTAATTGTAAAAGAGAAAACCGAGTAACAAATAGCTTGTTCAATACTCCATCGTGTAATTCTTTCGCAAACTTCTTACGTTCAATATCTTGAGCTCTTGTTATACTATTCTGAATATGAATAATAGAATCATAATATTTTTCTGTATCCTTTTGATACATTTGCACCAGAGCTATTTCTTTTGCCTTATTTCTATAGAAAATAACACATAGCATTCCAATAAAACTAAAAATAAGCGCTATACTCGCATAAGTAATAAGATTATTCTGATCTTTTAGAATTTGATTAGAGCGAATAAGCGAATCTGATTCATATTTTAATCTAGCGAACTTACTCCTAACCGCACTGATATCATTATTAATCAATTCATTAATCTGTTTATAATGATAAAAATTAGATTTAGAATCGATCTTATCATACATCATAAGTAATTCTATTGCCTTTTTCTGTACTCTTAGATCATCATATTGAGTAGCAGCAGAGAATACCTCTTCTAATAATTTAATCCCATTTACAAACTCCCCTCTTTCTAATTGATATTCAGCATATAGTATTTTATTCAGATTATAAGCATGATAGTCACCTATAGTTAGACTATGATCCATAGCTTCAACTATATAACTTATTACAGTATCATAGTTTTTATACTTTAATTGAAGTGATGCATTCGTATGCAGGAGCATAGAATAAAAAGATTCTTTATCCTTATTCTCCAATTGTTCTAAATACCTAAAAGCTTCTTGAATCGCTTCTTCTGCATCATTGTATTCGCCTTTCTCTATATAGGCTCGAGACAGATTATTTTTAATAGAAATCTTATTCATCAATATCTGTTCCCTTAAATAGAAGTTTTTAAGTTCTTCTGAGTCTAAATATGCTTCAGCTTTTTTTAGCATAGTGATAGCCTCATCATTTTTATCTAAACCCAACTCTATCACGGCTAGTACAAATGCTTGACTATACAGAGTATGCTTTGATACATTATACCCATTTAATGATATAGCTTGTAACAGTTGTATATGAGCTTCTAAAAACACACCTCTGCTAGCTAGCAATATACTGAAATACAAATACGTTTTTTGAAGATCTTCAATATTCTTTATCCCCTTATAATATTGAGCTGATTTATTGTAATAATAATAACTACTATCTGAAATAGCAGTATATTGATAATGCTCGCCTAAATCAAAATAGGCACTCGCTAGTGATGCACTATCCTTATTCTTTAATGCATTAAGATACTCATAGGTTAACTTATTTTTTTCATTATAAACATCTTCTTTATTCGCTAAAGCATTTTGCTTATAATAATACGCGTTACCTAATAAAAGTAAACGTTTAGCCAAGCGACTGGTTTCTACATAATGAACAGAATCAACAACCTCTTTTTTATCTATTAAATCTAGTCCTTGTGTCTGTTTTTGTACACCTACTTGCCTCTCCTTACTTTTAGTACAACTAAGAAAAAAGGGGATTAATAAGCAATATAAAATGTATTTTTTAAACATTACACTTCTTGATTCTAAGAAAAGTTAAATGTATGAAAAATTACGCTATCTCACCTATATCACCAACCTTTTTATTAATATTTTACACAATACTACTAAAATAAATTAATACTCTTGCAATCCTTCCTTAAACACTTCTAAAGCTCTTTCTCTAGCAAACTTATGTTCAACTATTGGTTGTCTATAATAGAGTTCTCGCCACTCAGGAACCCATTTATCCATATAGCTTCCGTCTTTATCGAACTTTTTTGCTTGCTCTGTAGGGTTAAATATTCTAAAGTAGGGTGCCGCATCACAGCCACAGCCAGCTACCCATTGCCAATTCCCATTATTAGAAGCTAAGTCGTAATCTAGTAACTGTTGAGCGAAATATGCCTCTCCCCAACGCCAGTCGATCAATAAATGTTTTACTAAAAAGCTAGCAACTACCATACGCACTCTATTATGCATAAACCCTGTAGCATTTAACTCTCTCATTCCAGCATCTACTAACGGATATCCCGTATTACCTTCACACCATGCCAAGAAGTCTGCCTCATTATTGCGATATTTTATACCCTCATATTTAGACTTAAAACAATGCTTTTCTACTGCAGGGTATAAATACATGATCTGACTAAAGAACTCTCTCCAAATCAACTCTGATAGCCATACATCGTTTTCTTTTAAAGCAATACGTACACATTTCCTAATAGATACTGTACCGAAGCGCAATGCTGTACCCAATAGACTAGTCCCTTTTATACTTGGATAGTCTCTATACTGATCATACCTCGAGACGATAGCTAGATCTACTTCATTGGTTATCTTCCTGTTTTCAGAAGGACGATACCCTAGCTGTTCTAAAGATAGAATATCACTTTGAAAACGATGAAACAATACCTTTTCTAAGGCTACGGTATAATCAAACAAATGATTTTCTGTCAATAATGATCTCCATTTTTTAGCATAAGGAGTATATACTTGATACGCTGTGCCATCTTGTTTTAAGATTTCACCTCCTCTAAAAATAACGTGATCTTTATATTGATAAAAAAGGATATTCTTTTGTTGAAGAAAAGAAGCTACCTCTTGATCTCTTTGAATAGCCTGAGGCTCATAATCTTCATTGCTATAAACAGCCTTTATTAAATAGTTATCTGCTAATTGTTCGAATGCCTCAGATACTGTACTGTGATAACATTGAACACTTGAATTATACTTCTTCAGCTCGTCATTTATCTTCCCGACCTGCTCGTGAATATACTGCACACGCCTATCCTCTACATTGCTAAACTGCTCTAAAATATCTTTATCAAAGATAAATAGAGGTAGAATAGGGTATCCACTCTCTGCTGCATGATAAAAGGCGACATTGTCTTCTAATCTTAAATCACGTCTAAACCAAACTACTACTACTTCTGCTTTTCTCATCGTTTTCTTATTTATCCCTAGATTACCTTCGTATTATTAAAAAAGGGCTAAGCATTCTTTTATTCCCGAAAGATATAAAAGAATACTTAGCCCTACTAAATCAAATTATAAACTACTTATTAAAAAGCTCCTATTAAACTCATCCAACTCGTACCTACCACTAAATAAATAGCGAGTAGCATAACTCCGATGATTAGACCATAAGTCCACCACGACTTTAGCTCTACATACCCACTTCCGAAGAATACTGGTGCAGGACCATGTCCATAATGTGTTAATGTTCCGTAGATAGATCCCATAAAACCTAACATCATCGCTAATAATACAGGTGGCACTCCTAGCGATACCCCTACTCCTAATAAGGCTGCATACATAGCAGCTACGTGAGCAGTCGCACTCGCGAAGATGTAGTGGCTAAAGAAGTAAACAATCACAATAATAGGGAAAGCATAATGCCAATCCATATCACCCATTTTACCTTTTACTAAATCACTGAACCATCCGATGAATCCTAATTTATTCAATGAACTCGCCATCATCACTAATACTGCGAACCATACAATAGTATCCCAAGCTCCTTTTTCTGCCTTTACATCATCCCATGTCAACACAGAAGTCAACAGTAAGATTGCTAAACCAATAAACGCAGTAGTAGTCGCATCGATACTAAATAAATCTCCAGTAATCCAAAGTGCTAACAGAATAACGAAAGTCATTAACATCAAAATCTCTGATATAGATAGCTTACCCATTTCTCTTAATTTTTCAGCAGCCACCTTAGGCGCATCTCCTGTTTTCTTAAGCTCTGGTGGGAAGATTTTATATAATACTATCGGGGTCAAAATAAAGGCAACTAACCCCGGTACAAAACCTGCAGCTGCCCATGACATCCATGAAATATTAATTCCCATATCAGCAGCGAACTTCTGACACATTGGGTTACTCGCTGTACCTGTTAAGAACATAGATGATGCAATCAAGTTCATATAATAACAGTTCAATGTCAAGAAAGAACCTAACTTTTTATGTGTTTCTGGTTTAGTCGCATCAGAACCGAAGTTCATAGCCATAGACTTCATAATAGGGTAGATGATTCCTCCTCCACGAGCAGTATTACTAGGAATAGCAGGTGCTAATACTAAGTCTGCTAATCCTAATCCATACGCTAACCCTAATGTACTTTTTCCAAAGGCGCGAATAAATAAAAACGCAATTCTATTTCCTAATCCTGTTTTGATAAAACCTCTTGCAATAAAGAAAGAGATACCGATTAACCATATTACTTTATCTCCAAAACCACTTAAACTCAGTGCTATTGACTTACCTGGATCTCCAGGTGCTAACAATTGAAAGAATGCTGTTAGACCTACTGCTAACATACACATTGTTCCCATCGGTGCGGCTTTTAGGATAATACCTAAAATGGTACTTACGAATATGGCAAATAAATGCCAGGCATCTGGAGTTACTCCTTCTGGAATTGGACAAAACCATAGTGCAATCCCGATTACAGCTGTAATCGCAAGATTCTTAAGATTTACTTCTTTCATCACTTATACGTCTTTGTGGTACAATTAGAATCTACATTGCAATTGGATAAATGCTAGATTAGAATTATAAGTTTTCGAATCTTTTATATTTTCTTTAAAGTTATCTATTTGCATCCCCAGTTGGATTCTTGCTCCATAATTTTTAAGGAACTCTAAACTAAACATAGGCGTCAATGTCTGACGTGCATTAGAGTTTAACTGTGACTCCGCATCTAGATACTCATATCGACATGCGAACTCGATAGCCTGGAAGTGCTTTTTACCTACTTCATATCGAATGTTTGGTAGCACATAGAAACTCTTCATCACATAATCATCTAACTTACCTAAGCGCTTATCAGCTGCCAGCTTAAAGAACGCATCGTGATTAGTCCCTTGCTTAGCCTCTGTTTGAAAATCAAAACACCAACGATCACCAATAGGAAACTTAGCTGCTGCCTCTACTCCTACTGCATATACGTTTTCTTTTTGCACCTCACCTATACCTCCACTAATACCTACATTAAAATCATGCTTCTTATTCAGGTTAAATAAAAGTCTACTTGAGTAATGCTTACCATCATCACTATCCGTCTTATTCTTTCCATTACCATTGGTCACAGAGAACCCGTAACTCATTGGCACCTTCCCTAAGTCTACGCTACCTGTAATAGCAGCACCTACCTGGAAGCTCATCCATCCGTTATTACCGAATAGATAATAAGAGTTAGAATAATCTATGGACTTAACAATATCTACTGCATACGTCTCTTCTAATCCGAATAGAGGTCTAAACTGTCCTACTGTAATCTGAAAGTAACGGTTAACCGTATACTTAGCATACGCATTTTCTAAAACACGTGTACTTACGTCTTTATTCTTAAAGTCCGCAAAATTAACAAGAGCTGTTACTTCTAAGTTTTCAGTAATCTTCGCATTCATAGAAACACGCATTCTCTTGATATCAAAAGAATTGTTAGCATAACTTGTCTTTTCTGGTGTTTCTGAGTGATGTAGTCCATCTATATCCACACCTTTTTTAAAGTTATCTAAGTATCTAGTCTGGAATACCCCTCCTACTTTAAACTTAGGATATTTCTGCGGTTCAGGATTGATAATAACCTTGTCTTCGAAGATTTGGATTGTATCTGTCTTGACTTCTTGAGCGAATGAAATAGCGGAGCAGCATAATCCTGCTCCTACTATTATTTTAAATTTTAAGCTATTATAGAGTGTGAGAGTGCTCATAGGCTTATTTTTTATTTGTTATTTCTTAAACTTTAAAAAGCTAGCACGATTGTACTCGTAGTTCATACGTGCAATGTTAAGTACAGAAATACCTTGTGGGCATTCTACTTCACACGCTTCTGTATTAGAACAGTGTCCGAAATCTTCTGCATCCATCTGCGAGATCATTCTCAATGCTCTTTCTTTTCGCTCCTCTTGAGATTGAGGTAACAGCGCTAATTGAGTAATCTTAGCTGATGTGAATAGAGCAGCACTACCATTCTTACAAGTAGCCACACATGCTCCACATCCAATACACGCCGCAGAGTCAAAAGCTGATTCTGCTGTCTCATGTGACACAGGGATTGTATTAGCTTCAGGAGCCTGTCCTGTATTTACAGACACATATCCTCCAGCAGAGATAATACGGTCAAAGGCACTTCTGTCCACTTTTAGGTCCTTCTTCACTGGGAATCCCTTTGCTCTAAAAGGCTCTATTAATACCGTCTCACCATCTCTGAACTCACGCATGTGTAACTGGCATGTCGTTGTATTCTCTAATGGTCCATGAGGGTTTCCATTGATTACTACACCACATTGTCCACAGATACCTTCTCTACAGTCGTGGTCGAACTCTACTGGTTCTTCTTTATTTACAATTAATTGTTCGTTTAATGTATCCAACATCTCCAAGAAAGACATATGCGGATTTACATTTTCTAACGTATAATCAACAAGTTTTCCTTGTGTTTTACGATTTTTTTGTCTCCAAATTTTTAAATGCAGTTTCATAGACTTTTTTAATTATTTATAACTACGGATAGTTGGTTGTACGAATTCGAATTTTAACTCCTCTTTATTTAAGATAGGCTCTTTATCTAATGACCCTGGCCACTCCCATGCAGAGATGTATTGGAACTCAGCGTCATTACGCTCAGCTTCCCCTTCCTCTGTCTGGTACTCTTCTCTAAAGTGTGCTCCACAAGACTCGTTTCTAGTCAATGCATCATAACACATTAACACACCGATCTCTAGATAATCTGCTACACGTCCTGCTTTTTCTAATTCAGCATTCATGGTATCATTCTCTCCTGGAACATGAACGTTTTTATAAAATTCATCTCTTAACTTTTTAATCTCTTCGATTGCATAAGTTAACCCTTCAGCTGTTCTAGCTAGACCACAATAATCATATAATAACTTACCTAATTTTTTGTGGTAGTAGTCCACTGACTTATCCCCTTTTATATTTAATAATTGGTCTATTTTTTCTTTATTCTCAGTCACCACTTTGTCGAACTCTGGATGATCTGTAGAGATCTTACCTACTCTAATCTGATCTGCTAGATAGTTAGCGATCGTATAAGGTGCGATAAAGTATCCATCTACAGAAGCCTGAAGCAATGAGTTTGCACCTAATCTATTCGCTCCGTGATCCGCGAAGTTCGCTTCTCCTAATGCAAATAATCCAGGAATAGTAGTCATTAACTCATAATCTACCCATAGTCCTCCCATAGAGAAGTGAGCTGCAGGAGATATCTTCATCGGTTCTTTATACGCATTGATACCTGTGATCTTCTCATACATACGGAATAAGTTTCCGTACTTCTCAGCGATTTTTGGTTGTCCTTGCTCTTTGATTGCTTTAGAGAAATCTAAGTATACCGCATTCTTTAATGGCCCTACACCATGTCCAGCATCGATACGCTCCTTAGCTGCACGAGATGAGATATCACGAGGTGCTAAGTTTCCGAATGCAGGATAACGACGCTCTAAGTAGTAATCTCTTTCATCCTCTGGAATATCATTTGCCTCTCTTGTATCATCTGCTTTTTTAGGTACCCATATACGTCCATCATTACGCAGTGATTCTGACATTAATGTTAGTTTAGATTGGTAGTCTCCAGACTGAGGTAATGAAGTTGGGTGAATCTGAGTCCAGCTAGGAGACGCGAAATAAGCTCCTTTTTTATGTGCTCTCCAAATAGCAGATCCATTACATCCCATCGCTAAAGTAGATAGGTAATAAATTTTACCGAAACCTCCTGTTGCTAATACTACAGCATGTGCTGAGTGTTTCTCTATCTCACCTGTTTCTAAGTTACGCACTACTACTCCTCTCGCTTTACCATCGATCACCACGATATCTAGCATCTCATGAGAAGAGTATAGTTGTACTGTTTTCTTATCCACTTGACGCATTAACGCTTGGTAAGTACCTAATAATAACTGTTGTCCCGTTTGACCTCTTGCGTAGAAGGTTCTACTTACCTGTACTCCTCCGAATGATCTATTGTTTAAGTATCCTCCGTATTCTCTACCGAAAGGAACCCCCTGAGCTACCGCTTGGTCGATCAAGTTAAGAGAACATTCTGCTAGACGATACACGTTCGCTTCACGCGCTCTAAAGTCTCCTCCTTTTAATGTATCTACGAACATACGGTACACACTGTCACCGTCGTTTTTATAATTTTTTGCAGCGTTCACCCCTCCTTGTGCAGCTACAGAGTGCGCACGACGAGGTGTATCTTGAAAACAAAAAGCTTTTACATTATAACCCATCTCTCCTAGAGAAGCGGCTAATGAACTTCCTGCTAATCCTGTTCCGATAACGATTACATCAAGTTTTTTTCTATTCGCAGGGTTTACCAGACGAGCAGTTTTTTTATAGTTAAACCATTTTTCTTCTAATGGCCCCTGAGGTATTTTTGCATCTAATTTCATAGCTAGTTTTTAAGATTAGTGATGTAAATAAAAATTGGCATTGCAGCAAATCCTACACAAATAATTACTGAATAAGCAACTCCGAAGATATTAACCCAACGTACAAACTTTGGGTGAAATAAACCTAACGTTCTTACTCCACTCGTAATTCCGTGGATCAAGTGATAACACAATGCTACCATCGCGATAACATATACCACTACTAACCACAGCTCTTGGAATGCTGTAACTACTACTGCGTATAAATCTTTGTTTCCATTAGCATCGATGCCTATTTCTCCAAACTTATACACATACCAAAAGTTTTGAAAATGCAGAACAATAAAGATTAAAACTATTGTCCCTAATACTCCCATATTTCTGCTGTACCATTTACTAGCTCTACCTCTATTATCTTTTTTATAAGTACCTCCAGAAGCCTTGTTCTTAGAAGTAATAATTAAAGCATAGATGGCATGTCCTATAATAGAAGCATATAAAACATAAGAAACCATTTTTACCAATGGATTTCCGGTTAGAAAATGCGAGTACGCATTAAAGCTAAGTCTTGCGTGTTCTGGCTCTAAAAATAACTGTGTATTTCCTAAAAAGTGAATTAATAGGAAAAAGCAAAGAAATAATCCTGTCGCGGCCATTACAATCTTGCGTGAGAGTGTGTTCATCTTTGTACTTTGTTTTTAATAATTAATGAATCCTTATTATTGTTACTAAAAGCCTATTTAGAAAATCAGTACTATATTTTACTTCTATTTATTATGGAGTATTTTTTCGTTTTTACTTCTTTTAGATACATACATTCTACAAGAGTAAAATGTCTTGATACACTCAAAAACATCCTATAAACAATTTTATATTCTAATTTCAAATAGACTCTAATCGTTTTCTTTATTTATATGTTAAAAGTATAATTTTAGTGTTATTTCAAAGATGACATATATCAGCCCTCATTTGGTTTTACTCACTACCTATACACATTAACGTACATCAATATAATATTACAATCAATGTGAACTTGTATTTAAAATTATCAAATATTTTTAACATAAATAACGTTCCTTAAAAAAATAATTAGTTATAATAAAGTATATAATCATTATAAATAGTACTAATACTTCTAAAGAATACGCTGCTCTTTTAACAAAAAAACAAATTCCATACCACAATGCTCTTTTTAACAAATTTAATTAGCACTACAAATAATAATACATCATACTCTTTATGTATTCTTTCAAATAAACACAACTAAATAGTAGTAAAAATCATTATATTCATTTCAGATCCCTAAAAAAGAAATCTATTATATTATTCATAATTTATAAACAGATAAAACCATGAAACCCTCTTATTTACTACATTTAAGTACATATTACATATATTCTAAAAAGTTGCTTAAACTGACTAAATAACTTTCTATAAAAGTTGTAATAAACCTAAATAAGCCTCATTTCTTCTTCTTTTATACACTAAACTGTATTTTCCTATTAATGGTTCATATTAAGAATTTAGTCTAAAAAGAAGTAATTCCTCTCCCGAAGATTACTTTTTCTACCTATCAAACCCTAAAAAGAGCGATTGCAGAATCCTCAATTTTACACTTCTATTTTTCTCTTTCTTTTAAAAGCTGTCATTAGAAGTGTGTTTAAATCAGAATAGGATAATGTAAGTGTATCAATGGAGCTTCTATTCCTATCTAATTTAGATTGAATCATAACATGGAATACAAGAACAGTAAGTGGAGTATAAAAGCACATTTGTTGGACTAACCCATGCTCTGCTCCACCATTATCGAGGTATTGTCCATGTATTGTCGAAGGATCTTCTTATAACACCTTTAAATACTAGGCTTGAGAGCTATTATAGATAAGTGCTAAAAAGAACATAAAACCAATTAACAAACTTATTATTAACTAGTTAACATAATTTCATATCAAAAAAAACACTCCTTATTTTTTATAAAAACAGCTATATATCCTTTATTTCATCTTTAAAATGAAAAAAAAAGAGTCTAAAAACTATATAATTGGTCTTTTAAGAGGCTATTTTCTACTCAAAAAGAAAAAAATGAGAAGCAATTTTAATAGAATACAAAACTAAAGCACATAAAAAAACAGTAGTACACCAAAGTATACTACTGCTTCATAATATATATTTTCTGATCTATTCCTCTAAGACTGAAGTTCTACTTTAACCTAGGTTGTCGATAGACATCTAAACGAAAAGTAATTATACAAAATAGCTCTGAATTAATGCGTAAAGCATACTATAATATGGTTTAAGAACTAATGAAAGAGATATGAAGTAGAATTACCTTATAGTATTTGACTAATGCGAATCCGGGTTTAAATACTTGACTAGATACTTAGGTACATCCTCGTACCCCTGTCTGAAATAGAAGCGATGTGCATCTGTCCTTCTACTATGGCTGTGGAGTTCTATTCTATCACACCCTCTGCTTTTCGCTAGAGCTGTTACGTGTTCTTCTACTAATCTCCCTACACCCTTACTCCTGATATTCTGATCTACAGTAAAATAACTTATCCTTGCAAAATCACCTTCTAAGGCTATCTGAGGAATAAAGTGTACTGAGATAAAGGCAATGACTTGTCCCTCGTCCTCTACTACTAAGAGCGCCTCTCGTTCACAATTATTCATTTCTGCTATTCTATGGGGCAAAAAACCCAAGGTATTAGGATATCCCATTTGTTCTAAAAGATTAGCAACTACATCAGCATCGTTGATTTCCATCTTTCTTATCTCCATCTCTACTTATTTTTAAAGAAAAGTAACTATTTTAAAAAACAGAGACAATGTTTTTATTCTTTTTTATACGAGCGCGCTCCAGACATACTTGATCCTGCGTCTTTACTCAGATTAGTAAATACTAAACTAGACAGTATCGTGATCAATCCCATAACTAAGAAGGTATATCTAAACACACCTATCTTATCACCTGATTCTGCAATCTGACTGTTCTGAAACAACATCAACACCATCGCTGATAAAGATATTCCTAAACTTACTGCTAACTGCTGTGTCACAGATAGCAGACTGTTTCCTTCACTAGACGTATCTTGGTCTAAATCGGCTAAAGAAATGGTATTCATAGAGGTAAACTGTATCGCGTTAAAAGCACCGTTACCGATCATCAGTAAGATAATTACCCAATAAGGCGTAGTAGGCGTTATAAAGAAGAAACAGCTGATTAACAAGCCTGTCAGTACTGTGTTCGTAATCAACGTACTTCTGTATCCAAAACGTCTTACAATAGGTACTACGAAATTACGAGAAACCAAATTAGACAAGGCTTGTGGAATCATCATCATCCCTGCGTACATCGCTGAGTACCCATATCCTACTTGTAATAATAAAGGGATCATCAATGGCATTCCCCCAATTCCGAAACGTGTAATTAAGTTACCAATCAACCCTAAACGAAGCGTGGTAATCTTAAATAAGCTCAATTTAATCAAAGGTTCTTTTGTCATTCTAGCATAGAATACATAAGCTACTCCCATTAGCATCGCTACAATAAATAGTGTAATTAATTGTACTGATGATATTGTCGGGCTATTCCATTTCTCTATTACTAAAGTTAAGGTAGTCAATCCTCCACTAAACAACACCCATCCCATAAGGTCAAAACGCCCTACCGTATTGGTAAAATTAGGAATGATTTTTCTAGCAAAGAGTACTGCTATCACTCCTACTGGTACATTGATTAGGAATATCCAATGCCAAGACAACTTCTCTACTAAAAAACCTCCTACTGCAGGTCCTAGCATAGGTCCTATCAATCCTGGTATGGTGATAAAGTTAATCACCTTTAACAACTGGTTTTTAGGATAAGCATAAATTAAAGTTAATCGAGCTACAGGCACCATCATCGCTCCTCCAACAGCCTGAAATATACGTGCTAGAACTAACTGATCTAAGGTAGCTGACATAGAACAGAATACAGAACCTAACGTAAATAGCCCCACTGCTAGGATAAAGATTCTCTTCGTACCAAATCGGTCGGCTAACCACCCACTCAACGGAATCAATAAAGCGACTGTCAATGTATAGGACACGATGATACTCTGCATCCCTAAGGGCGACTCTCCTAAGCTCTTAGCGATAGAGGGTAATCCTGTGTTTAAAATTGTAGCATCTAGTGCTTGCATAAAGATAGCTAGAGCTCCTAGCCATGGCAAATATTTGCGTGTTCTTTCATCTTTTATTACTCCTGCTTGCATTGTATTCTAAATCATTTAGTAATTAATAATTTCTTTTTCACAGTGCAAAATTAGAGTATCTATTCTCATTTATTTAATGAATTAGATAGATATTTTTTATCCTAAATAGGCTTTAAAATGATGAAAAAACAGTAGTTATACCAATTATACATTTCCCTATATCTTTCTTTGTTAATATAGAATTTTTATAGCTATACTATTACTAGATAGATAATTTTTATATTATTTATACTGCAAAATATGATAGACAAACTCTATAATGATTGATAAAAAAATGCTATTACAAGCAAAACACAATAAATAATTTAACCATTACAGGGATAACACCCAATTATTTATGATTTCTCTACCATGAGAAGTAATATATGATTCGGGATGAAACTGTACTCCCTTAATATTATATGTTCTATGGCGAATAGACATGATAACTCCTTCATCACTAAGCGCTACTACCTCTAATTCTTCTGGAAAATCATTAGTCGATAAAGCCCACGAATGATATAACCCTACTGAAACAGGGGTATCTATAGTAGTAAATAAAGTGTCTTCTGTTCTATAATGTAAGGTAGTAGACTGTCCGTGATAGACATAAGACAGATTCTCTAATCTAGCTCCGAAGTACTCTCCGATAGTCTGATGCCCTAGACAAACACCTAAGATTGGTTTGTCTGCTTTATACCTATCTAATATTCGAAACAAGATAGGGTAACTACGAGGTACATCTGGCCCTGGAGATAAAACAAGCATATCAAACTTATGCAAAGATTCTAGAACAACCTCATCGTGAGGAATCACGGTAATATTACAATGTTCATTCTCATCAAAGAGCTGAACCAAATTATAAGTAAACGAGTCATGATTATCTATTATAACAATTTGTTTGATTTCACTCATAAACTATTTTGTACTTTTGAACCTTTAAACTTGATTAAATATGGTGCTCAAAGATACAACTATCTCTCTAATGAACTCATTGGGATCACAGAGAATTCCTTTCCTTTTTATCATTAGCTATGATGGAAAAGACTGTATCATCCAACCCTTAAAAGATATTGATCAAGAAGAAATAAAATATAACTTCAACGGAATAAGCAATACACAACCAAAAGAGCATATCTCTGATCTAAAAATAGAAGCTACTCCCCTTAGTTTTAAGCAATATCAAGAGAAGTTTGATATCGTCAAACAAGAGTTACAGCTAGGGAATACATACCTTATTAACCTCACTGTAGCTACGCCTATATCATCTGAATACACCTTAGAAGATGTGTATCACACTGCTAAAGCTAAGTATAAACTACTGGTAAAAGATCAGTTCACGTGCTTCTCACCTGAGATATTCGTTCAAATCAAGGATAATGCGATATACTCCTATCCTATGAAAGGAACTATAAAAGCTGATATTCCTAATGCAGCTGAGATACTGTTAAACAATCAAAAAGAAACAGCTGAACATTATACAATAGTTGATTTAATCCGAAATGATTTAAACATTGTTTCTAAAAAAGTAAGAGTGAACCGATTTAGATATCTAGATCGATTAGAGACTTCTAAAGGACCTATCTTACAAATGAGTTCTGAGATAGCAGGAGAGCTATCTCCTAATTGGCACCATGGAATAGGAACTATATTTAGCAAACTACTACCTGCTGGCTCTATCACTGGATCTCCTAAAGAAAGTACAGTAAATATAATAGCCAAAGCAGAACAATACGACCGCAATTACTATACTGGAGTATGTGGTATCTATGATGGTGAAAGCGTTGATAGTGCTGTGATGATTCGCTTTATAGAACAACAATCTAATCAACTGGTGTATAAAAGTGGTGGAGGAATAACCTCGTCTAGTGAAGTAGAAAAAGAATACGAAGAGTTACTTCAAAAAATATACATACCTAGTTGATTAATTTCAATTAAAATACAAATCAACTAGTATAAATTCATTTTTATCATTTTTAAAGTGATAAACAACTCTTATTAATAATAGTTAAAAAACAACTCTACTGAGCGAATTTAAATTATTCAATTATCATATTGCACTACTTTTTATTGCATTTTAGTTAATTAAAATCACTAAAAACAAGCACTTTGTCTATTCATAATTGATTATTTTATTTTTATATACATCTTAATTCTGTAAATTACCCCTACCAAAAACTAATTTAATAAAGAATGAAAGATTTGTATAAACAAATCGGTGAATTACTCATCGATCAGAATTACGATGCCTTACATGATCTAAAAATCGAAAAGCCAGAGTACTTTAACTGGGTACAAGAAGTGTATGAAGATATACACGTAAAAGAGACACCTGAGAAGACTGCCCTATTATGGACAGATGGAGAGGTGACTCATCACTACACCTTTCAGACCTTACATGACAGGTATAACCAATTGATTAACTTTTTGCGTTCTAAAGGGATTCAAAAAGATGATGTGATTCTAACACAAATGATGCTACAACGCATTAACTGGGTAACGCATTTAGCTACAATAAAAGCGGGATATCGATTATCACCTGCTGCAAGTATACTAGGTGTAAAAGATCTAGTATACAGATTCCAAAAGATAGCTCCTAAAGTAATACTAGCTGATAGTGACAATGTAGAAAAGATAGATCAAGCAGAGAAAGAATCTGGTATAGTGATCCCTGTAAAGATTATCGTAGATGGACAAAGAGAAGGTTGGTACCCACTGACTGTACTAGATGAACAGAGCAAAGAGGCAAAAGGTGAAATGACTAAACCTGATGATACCCTATTTATGTTCTTTACCTCTGGTACTACTGGAATGCCTAAGATAGTATGCCATACTCAGTTAAGTCAACCTCTTGGGCACCTTACTACTACCTCTTGGATAGGACTTACTCGCAATGATATTCACTATAATATCTCACAACCTGGGTGGGCTAAATTTGCTTGGAGTAGTCTGTTCGCACCTTGGAATGTGGGCGCTACAATATTTGCTTTTGCTACAAAAGAACGCTTCAATGCTGCTAAAACACTAGAGATGATAGAGAAACACGAGGTGACATCTTTATGTGCTCCTCCTACTGTACTGCGTTTCTTTATACAAGAGGATCTGAAGAAATACAACTTTAGCCTAAAGAAATGTGTAGCAGCTGGTGAACCTCTAAACCCTGAGATCATTGAGGAATGGAAAGAAGGAACTGGGTTAGTCGTTAGAGATGGTTTTGGTCAAACAGAAAGTACTTGTATGATCGCTAACTATCCTAATGCTAAGCTAAAATATGGTTCTATGGGTAAACCTACTTTCTTATACGACATTGTCATTGCGGATGATGATGGAAAAGAAGTAGCGATCAATGAGGAAGGGAATATCTGTGTAAGAACAGGTACAGGACAGCTAAACGGGATATTTAAAGAATACTTATACGACAAAGTAAAACAGAGTGAAGTATTTAAACATGGATTATACTACACAGGCGACAAGGCATATAAAGATGAAGATGGTTATATCTGGTTTATCGGTAGAGATGACGATGTGATCAAGGCTTCTGATTACCGCATCGGCCCATTCGAAGTAGAAAGTGTATTATTAGAACATCATGATGTAGTAGAATCTGCTGTAGTAGCGAGTCCTCATCCAGTAAAAGGATTTGAAGTAAAAGCGTTTATTATCTTAAATGACCATACTAAAGCATCTGCAACATTAGCACAAGAACTATTTAAATACTCTCGTGAACATCTAGCACCTTATAAGATGCCTCGTAAGATAGAGTTCGTGACAGAGTTACCAAAGACTATTAGTGGTAAAATAAAGCGTGTAGAACTAAGAGCCTTACAAGCTGAAAGAATTGCCAAAAAACAAAATGTCGAACTAGAGTTTGACTACGTAAAATAAGAAAAGAGAAAAGGGCTGCCAGATATCTGACAGCCCTCTCTAATTATAAATAAAAAACTTACTATTCTAACGTAAAACTAATAGACACATTAGACACTACTTCTAATTCTCCTAAAGCGATAGTTTGTTCTCCGAAGTCTGCTGATGCTTTCATCATTGCCATCGGTCTAACGATAATAGGTGTAGATGCACTACTGTCAGATACTAAAATAGCTTTACCTACTTTTTGCCCTAATGCATTTGCATAATCAGTAGCTTTTTGTTTTGCTTCTTTTACTGCTAGTGTACGAGCTTCTGCTTCATACATTGCTGTCTTAGAAGACTGGAAGTCTACTCCATCGATTCTATTCACTCCAGACTCTGTAAGTCCTACCATTAACTTCTCATATTTAGAGATATCTGTCAATGTAATAGATAAAGTCTGAGATGCTGTAAAATAATCTTTCTTCTCTTCATAGTCTCTAGATTTATAAAGGCTCACACGTTCTGTCTGCATGTCTTTATCTTCTATTTTCATCGACTTTATATATTTGATAATAGTTGCGATAGCTTTATCATTTGCTTTTTTAGCATCTGCTGCTAAATTAGCTTTATTCTCTACTCCTACTCTAATGACTACTTTATCTGGTGTAACATTTACCTTTCCTACTCCATTTACTTGAATCTGTGGAACAACTACACCGTTGTTATTTTGAGCTACGATAGCTGTTGTTGTCATTAATAATGACGCGAACATAATTGACATTTTTTTCATTTGTGACTTTCTTTTTGCTTTGTTATATTACAAATGTATCTAAAAAACATACTGTAAATAGTACCAAGGTCATAAATAATTGCCAAAAAAAGTCTATTGAATCCTTTTGCTTCGATACATTCCCACTAAAATCAGTACAGGGATTAGCAATATTGCTATTAATTTAAATTCTGTTTGGATCAAGATAGGGTACTTTAATACAATCAATATTAAACCTGCTAATGCTCCTCCAATATGTGCTGTATGGCCAATACCATCACTATTCTTCTTCATTCCATAAAGTGAGTACAGTAAATACCCTACTGCAAATATATAAGCAGGAATAGGAATCGGTATAAAGAACATATACAGACTCATAGAAGGATTAAGCATAATAGACGCATATAATACTCCCATAATAGCTCCTGATGCCCCTACTGCTCTGTAATGAGGTTGGTTCTTATAAAACTGATAGGTCAATATATTTCCTACCAATAAACTTGCAACATAAACTATCAAGAAGTATAATACTCCTGAAACATGGATAATAATATCTGCAAAAAAATACAGGGTCAACATATTAAATGCGAAGTGCATCCAGTCAACGTGTAAGAAACCTGATGTTATGAAACGATAGCGCTCTCCTCTATTAATTTGATTAATATCAAAGCAATACTTATTAAAAAAGCTAAAATCATTTAGCCCTTTGTAAGTAACAAGTCCATTTAACCCCAAAAGAATTAGGGTAACCGTAGATATATCCATATAAAAATATTTGGTTAAAAATAAAGAATTGTTCGCTACTCGCCTATTAAATTTGTGTTAGATTATGGTATTAAACTATCTTTGCACAAAATCAAACAGAATGAATTTCCTTATATATATAATTGTTTACCCTATAATATGGCTAATCTCTAAGATGCCTTTCCCTATATTTTACTTTATCTCGGATATCTTCTATGTATTGTTATATAAAGTTGTCGGATACAGAAAGAAAACAGTGAGAGAGAATATTAGAATGACTATGCCTCACCTCTCTGAAAAGGAGGTTCAAAAAGTAGAGAAAGAATCCTTTAGACATTTATGTGATATCTTCTTAGAAATGATCAAAACATTTACTATCTCTGAAGAAGAACTTAAAAAGAGATTTACCTTTACGAATTTAGATACTGTCTTAGAAGTAGAGAAACAAGGAAAGAGTGTCATGCTATTCTGTGCACATTATGCTAACTGGGAGTGGATCATCATCTTAGATCGCTTTATTCAATTCCAAGGTTATGCTGTCTATAAGAGAATTGCAAATCCTTACTTCGATAAGTTAATTAAGAAGATTCGTTCTCGCTTTAACACCGTACTTGTCGAAATGAAGGAAACCATCAAGGTAATCAGACAAAATGAAGTGAATAAAAACCATGGTGTCTATGCTTTTATTAGTGATCAATCTCCTATGGTGAGTAAAGCCAATTGTTGGCAAGACTTTATGGGGATAGAAGTTCCCGTATTTACAGGAGGAGAAGCACTCTGTAAGAAATTCGATATGGTACCTATGTATCTTAAAGTAGAATATGTTAAACGCGGGCATTATAAGACAACTTTTGTTCCTTTATTAAAAGAAGGAGAAGCACTAGAGGATGTTCCTAATTATGAATTGACTCATCGATTCTTAGGTGAATTAGAGAAGCAAATTATAGAAGCGCCTTCATACTACTTCTGGACACATAAGCGATGGAAACACCAAGGCAAAAAACCTGCTAATATCAAATAGTAATATCATTAAATCCTTTCTAATCAGAAAGGATTTTTTATTTACAATAAAAGTAAGTCCACATCGCTAATATCATTGTAAATTATTACATTAGCACATTATAAGTATTCTAATTTTTTATGAAATACATCAAATTATTAATTAAGATAATCTTAATTTCAATCTCTACTTTAGGGATATGTGTTATTATTTACTTTTTAGCGGCAAGAGGGCTTTCTAATATTACTGTAAATGAAGTACAAGAAGAACCTCAAGAATTCACCATGTACCTTACCACTAATGGTATGCATACAGACTTCGTGTTTCCTGTTAAATCAGATTTAATTGATTGGAGTAAAGAGCTAAAATTCGAACATACAAAAGGACAACGTAGAAACTTCGCTTATATCGCATTAGGTTGGGGAGATAAAGGATTCTTTTTAGACGTAGAGGATTGGGATAACGTAAAACCAGGTATAGCTATCAATGCTGTCTTTGGGTTAGGAACTACTGCAATACACTCTACTTACTTATCTAATATAGAACTAGACGAAAATACAAGAGAGGTGAAATTATCCAAACAACAGTACCAGATACTCATCGATTACATCGTATCTTCGTTTAAACGAGATACAGATAACAATATAATTAATATCAAAACTGATAAAGCATACGGATTAAACGATTCTTTTTATGAAGGAGAAGGAAAGTATAGCTTCTTATATACATGCAATACTTGGGCTAATTCTGGTCTAAAAAAAGCTAAGATGAAAGCTTGCTTATGGACTCCCTTCCAAGAAGGTATCTTTAGAAAATATAATTTGTAAACATCTTTTATATCGGAATGAGGATTTCCGTATAGTTTTATTATAAAGGTGTAGTACCTTTATTCATGCGCTAGGTAAGTGATTCTGTACTAAGTATACTACTATACAGAATTCAATAAATACTTATTATACAAATAAAGGGAACCGATTTGGTTCCCTTTGTTATTTGCTATAATTCTATAGTTATATTCCAGCAATCACTTTTAACTCGTCTATCATACGCAAAGCTAAACTGTCTGCATCTTCTTGTGTTCCTGCTTCCGTATATATACGAATAATAGGCTCTGTATTAGACTTTCTTAGATGTACCCATGACGAAGGGAAGTCTATCTTCACACCATCAACTGTAGATACTTCTTGATTTTTATAATTTTCAGCGATCTGTTCTAAGATCATATCTACATTTAACTTAGGCGTAAGTTCTATCTTATTCTTACTCATATAATACTGAGGATAAGAAGCTCTTAACTCTGCTACAGTCATATCTAAGTTAGACAAATGTGTTAAGAATAAAGCTACACCTACGATAGAATCACGTCCATAATGTGTCTCTGGATAAATGATACCTCCATTACCTTCTCCTCCGATTATTGCATTAGTAGCCTTCATCATTTCTACTACATTTACTTCTCCTACAGCTGATGCATTATAAGTACCTCCATGTTTCTGAGTAATATCTCTTAATGCACGTGATGATGATAAGTTAGACACTGTGTTACCAGGTGTTTTACTTAATACATAATCTGCTACTGCTACTAAAGTGTACTCTTCTCCAAACATTTCGCCATCATTAGAAATAAAAGCTAAACGATCAACATCTGGATCAACTACTACACCGAAGTCTGCATTCTCTTTTTTCACTAAGGCACAGATATCACCTAAGTGCTCTTTTAGAGGTTCTGGATTATGAGGGAAGTGTCCTGTTGGATCACAATAAAGCTCTACTACCTCTACTCCTAATTTTCTCAATAAAGCAGGAATAATAATTCCTCCAGATGAGTTAACAGCATCTACTACTACCTTAAACTTACGTTTCTTAATAGCTTCAACATCTACTAACTTTAGTTTTAATATCTCCTCTATATGGATGTCCATATAGTTATCTTTATGTTCTATAGTCCCTAAACTATCTACATCTGCAAAATCAAATGCATCTTTCTCAGCAATTTCTAAAATGATTTGCCCTTCAGCACCACTTAGAAACTCTCCTTTACTGTTCAATAATTTTAGAGCATTCCATTGTTTTGGGTTATGAGAAGCAGTTAAGATAATACCTCCATCTGCTTGCTCTAATGGAACAGCTATCTCTACAGTAGGCGTAGTAGATAAACCTAAGTCTATTACATGAATACCTAACCCAACTAAAGTATTTACTACCAAATTATGAATCATAGGTCCTGAGATACGAGCATCTCTACCAATCACTACTTTTAAACTTTCTTTATTTGAGTTGTTTTTAAGGAATGTTCCATAAGCTGATGCAAATTTCACTGCATCAATTGGAGTAAGATTATCCCCTACTTTTCCTCCTATAGTACCACGTATACCAGATATAGATTTAATCAATGTCATAATTACATATTTTTTATTAACACAAAGATATAGAATTATAGGTGGGACAGCCTGAACAATTTTGTAAAATACCGTATTTTTATAGTCAAAATGAGATTATGAACTTCTTAGCCCATATATACCTCTCTGGGGATGACACTTTACTTAAAATAGGAAACTTTGTAGCGGATAGTATTCGAGGAAAAGACTACATCAATTATCCTACTAAAATTCAACAAGGTGTAATCTTACATCGAGAAATAGATACTTATACAGATGCTCATGAAATCTGGAGAAAAAGTAAAAAACTTATTGTACCCCAATACAACCATTACGCCGCTGTTCTAATAGATATGTACTACGATCACTTTCTAGCTAAAAATTGGAATCAATACAGTTCTATCCCATTAGAAGAATATGCTCAACGTTTCTATACCGAATTACAAGAGAACTTTACTGCCCTACCTGTTAAGGTTCAAAACTTCTTACATATTATGCTTGAAGAAAATTGGCTTGTAAAATATCGTTCTATAGAAGGGTTAAGATATATACTGACACAAATGGATCGTAGAACGAAAGGAGTCTCTAAGATGTCTTTTGCTACAACAGAACTAGTAGAACATTATGATACATTCGAAGAGCATTTCTCTACTTTCTTTACAGAATTACAAAAACATTTAATTGATTTTAAAAAAACAGAGCGTTACTTATTAAAATAATATCTTATCTTATATCTTTCTATTATCACGAATAACAAAACTAGATAATTATTACCAAAAGGGTTTTCTTTTACATTATTTTTGCAATATGAAAATTATAAATCCCAAGAAAATAAAGTACTACGCTGGTCAAGTGTTTAAGTATGCTGAAGGAATACTATTCTTCCTGAAGTCTATCTTAAGCAATAGGCAATTTTTATATTTCTCTTGTGTCTTAGTAGGGGCATCGTCTGCTATCGCTGTTACAGTTTTGAAGTACTTTGCTCACAATGTATTTAAACTTGCTACCTATATAGACAACATCTCTCATCTGCCTTATATGAACAGTATTCTACCTATTATAGGTATTTTACTTACCGTATTCGTTGTTAGAAAATTTCTAAATGGATCTATTGAGAAAGGTACATATCAGATCATGATTGCTGTTGCTAAGAAGTCTGGTATTATGCCACGTAAGCAGATGTACTCACAGATTATCACAAGTTCTTTGACTGTAGGTATGGGAGGTTCGTTAGGTCTTGAATCTCCAATTGCTATTACAGGGGCTGCTTTTGGTTCTAATTATGCTCAGAACTATAAGCTTAATTACAAAGATCGAATACTATTATTAGGTTGTGGTGTAGCTGCTGGAGTATCAGCTGCTTTTAATGCGCCGATAGCTGGTGTTCTTTTTGCTATAGAAATTATCTTAGTTGATGTTTCTGTATCTGCTTTTATACCTATTATGATTTCTGCTGCTACAGGTACTATTGTAACGAACTTAATTATCAAAGAAGACATTTTACTTTCTTTTAAAAATCAGTTGGTATTTGATACAGGTAACACAGCTTACTATATTTTACTAGGTATTTTATCTGGTTTCTTTTGTGTATATCATGCTAGAATGTTCCGAAAGACAGAACACTATATATCAAGTATGAAGTTTGGTGCTTATAAGAAAGCATTAATAGGGGCTTCTATGTTAGCAGTCTTAATTTTTCTCTTTCCTACACTTTTTGGTGAGGGATATGAAAGCATTAAAATACTAACTAGTGATGCGCCTCAGTCTATTCTAAATAATACTTTGTTAGCTGATTTTTCTAATAAACAATGGGTATTATTACTCTTTGTTGGAGGGGCAGCATTAGTAAAAACTTATGCTGTAGGATTAACAATGGGAAGTGGAGGAAATGGAGGTAACTTCGCTCCTTCTCTATTCGTAGGTTCTTATCTTGGTTTTACTCTAGCCAAACTATTACAGTTATTAGGTATAAAGGAGATTCCTGTTCAAAACTTCACGGTAGTAGGAATGGCAGCTGTAATCAGTGGATTGTTTCATGCTCCTCTGACAGGTATTTTCTTAATTGCAGAAATAACAGGAGGATATGGATTAATGGTTCCTCTATTAATCGTATCATCTATTAGCTTTGCAATCTCTAAGCACATGGAAAAATACTCTATGGATATTAAATCTATAGCTACAACGGGGATGGTCTTCACTTCTGATAAAGATTCTAATATATTATCAACTATAATAGCAAGTGATTATATTAAAAATGATATTAAGACTTTAACACCACAACACACTACCGCAGCTGTTGTAGATATTTTTGCAAATACTAAACAGACCTTTATTCCTATACTAGATAGTGAACAAAAAATCATTGGTATCGTTAACCTTGATAGTGTAAGACCTATTATATTCAGTGAGTTTCAAACCAAATTCACACCTATTAAAGACCTAATAGAAACACCTATAATTGTATCTAAAAACGATTCTTCTAAAATCATTATGCAGACTTTAGAAACTAACAACTTAGAATTTGTACTAGTACAAGAAAACAAAAAATATATAGGATATCTAATTAAAGCAGAATTACTTAAAGCATATCGTATCAACCTAAAGTCACTGTTATTAGAATAAAAAAGGGGCTGTCTCATTGCAAAAAGAGACAGCCCTCTTTGTTCTGATATTTTAGATATTGTTTTAGGGGATTTTTTTTGAAATATTGCAACCTTAGAGGATTGAAAAAAACATTTCGGAAAAAAAAGGGTAAAAAGAGTCTTTTTAGGCAGCTCTCTTTCTGATATTTTGTGCAATTGCCAATAATCCCCATTCTATTGCGACTTTTTCCTTACCACGAAGCATAAATCGGCGGAACCCATGGTTCTGTTTAATATTTCCGAAAACTGTTTCTACATCGTGACACC
Organism: Myroides sp.; assembly: GCF_032073645.1. Taxonomy (NCBI): domain Bacteria; kingdom Pseudomonadati; phylum Bacteroidota; class Flavobacteriia; order Flavobacteriales; family Flavobacteriaceae; genus Myroides; species Myroides sp. Next base: position 28,764 of record NZ_DAMANB010000018.1, on the reverse strand, counting down.
TTTGTTTACGCTTGTCAATACCTTCTTTTGTAGTGAGTAATTTACTTGCTTGTTTTCGGTGTCGTTGTAATTCAAAGTTTATCTCTATAGTCCGATTGCCTTTTGCTTTATGACACACACCATTTAAAGGACAACCTTGACAATTTTTAGCTTGATACTGCCTTAATGTTTGGATAAAGCCTGTAGTTGTAGTTTTTGTTGTATCTCCAATATAGTGCATTTTTTGTCCCATAGGACATACAAAATAATCACCTTTGTGTTGGTAAAACAATTTATCTGTTGTAAAAGGCTTTGTACTTTGCTTAGCATTCTTTCTTGGTTTTTTTTCTACTTGTTCCTGCTCTTGATCAAAAGTGTTATACTTCACAAAAGCTTTAATTTCTTCCCCCTCTAAATAGGTGTAATTTTCTTGACTACCATACCCTGCATCTGCTATAACAGACTTTGGATATACTCCATAATTCTCTTTGAATTTTTCTAAGTGAGGTATTAATGTAGTTGTATCAGTTGGGTTTGAATGTATACTATAGGCTAGGATATATTGATTGTTGGTTGATATTTGAACATTGTAGCCTGCTTTTAGAAAACCACTATTCATATGATCTTCCTTCATACGCATAAAAGTAGCATCCTTATCTGTTTTAGAATAAGAATTACGATCTTCTAATATAGCTTCATGCTCTTGGTACTCTTGAATTTTTGTAGGATACTCTTTAGTAATATACTTCAGTTTATTCTTTACTTTCTGATCAACATCTGGATTGTCTTTTAGCGCTGCATTTAATGTATCAATGGCTTGAGAGATAGCTTCTGTATCTATTTTCTTAAAATCTGGAGGAGGTGGAAGTTCACTTTCTTGTCTAGCAATAGAGTCTGCATACCCCCATATCTCTAGGATTTGTTGAACCATCTTTTCTTTATAATTTGAAATAGCTTTCTTCCAAACAAAGGTGAATTTATTAGCATTGGCTTCGATTTTAGTTCCATCAATATAAGCCTCTTCAATACTGATAAAACCTTCGGCTATAAATAATTCAACAATCTGAGTAAAGATCTGCTCTATATAACCCTTAAGTTTTGAAGAGCGAAAACGATTAATTGTATTGTGGTCTGGGTAAGACATACCACTCAGCCACATATAATGAACATTCTCTAAGCAAGCCTGCTCAAGCTTGCGACTACTGTATACATTGTTTAGGTAACCATAGATTAAAACTTTTAGCAACATCTTAGGATGATAACTGATACCACCACATTTAGAGTAGCTATCATATAAGCTTTCTAAGTCTAACTTATCTATTACTGTATTAATAATACGTACAGGATGTAATTTAGGAATAAAATCATCTAAGGAATGAGGAATCAAGCTCATTTGATTCTGAGCGTAGTATTTAAATCTAGGGGATTGTTTTGCCATAAACACATTGATTTAAGATTTAAAAATACTGATAATCAACGAAATAAACAAATTTTAAAAGTATAGATATACCAAATATTGAATAAAAAAGAGGCTGTCTTTATGAGACAGCCCCTTTTTATTTTAAGTATGTATTTTTTTTTGTTTCACAAATTTTGAAATAGAACAACAAAACAACAAAACCAAATCCCTTTTTAAGTAGCCAGCTCAAAAGAAATTAAAATAAAAAATCTATTTCAGAAACAAAACACATAACTGATTGAATTACTTCGCCTTTGTAATTCTCTAACAAAGATAAAATAATATTGTATAGTAAAAAGAGAGATCCTTTGTTTTTAACAACTATTATCCCAAATAGATACTTTGCCACTATCCGTCTTCTAAATAAGCCGTTTTAAATACATTTCATAAATAAAATGAAAGTTTTGTTAAACACTCTTCAACCTTCGTTGTACAATTCTTACATTTACATAATAATGTATTTATTATCAAATATTACTATAGTTATGTATATTAAAAGGTATTTCCTTTATTGTATACATACTTTAATTCAAATTACGTTTATTCATGCAAAATGATTTCGTTAGAGAGATACTGACACAAAATGAAAGTTCACAATCATTCTTAGACAAACAAAGAATTGAAAAATTCACTGATACGTTATTTCATTTTCTATTTCAATTAGAAGATAAAAAATACTTATCAGAAGAAGCTATCAATATCCGTTTATCTACACTAAAGTTAGAGTTACTTTCTATTGTATTTAAAATTAATAATGATGTAGATAAGTCTCAAAAAATAGCTAATGACTTTTTCGAAGCTTTACCACATATTTTCTTTACACTTAAAACAGATGCGCAAGCTATTTTAGAAAATGACCCTGCAGCTACTTGTTTACAAGAAGTATACATAGCTTACCCAGGATTTTATGCGATTGCTATTTATCGTTTTGCACATCAACTACACACACAGAAAGTAGTGCTATTACCAAGAATATGGACAGAACATGCACATAGTAAGACAGGTATTGATATTCATCCTGCTGCTATCATTGGATCTCATTTCTGCATAGACCATGGAACGGGTATCGTGATAGGAGAAACTTGTGTTATTGGTCAAAACGTAAAAATATATCAAGGTGTTACTTTAGGAGCTATTTCTGTATCTAAGGACAAAGCAAATACAAGAAGACACCCATATATTGAAGATAATGTTATTATTTATTCTGGTGCAACTATATTAGGAGGTGATACTATTATAGGTCATGATACTGTAATAGGTGGTAATGTATGGTTAACCAAAAGTGTAAAGCCTAACTCTATAATGTATAGTAAAAGTAAAAGCTATTCTAAAGATCAAGAAAATTATCCTGAACCAATTAATTTCATAATTTAATTAATCAAAAAAATCTAAGAATCATGAAAATAAATAGTGTACTTGAGGCAATAGGAAATACCCCTCATATTAAAATAAACAAGTTATTTCCAAATGATATTAATGTTTGGATTAAACTAGAGAAACAAAATCCAGGAGGAAGTTTAAAAGACCGTATTGCCTTAGCTATGATTGAAGATGCTGAAGCAAAAGGGTTAATCAATAAAGACACTACTATTATAGAGCCTACTTCAGGAAACACTGGAGTTGGTCTAGCTATGACATGTGCTGTTAAAGGTTATAAATTAATCCTAGTAATGCCTGAGTCAATGAGTATCGAACGCAGAAAGCTTATGGCTGCTTATGGAGCTAAATTTGTCCTAACGCCAAAAGAATTAGGAACATCTGGTTCTGTATCTAAAGCAACTGAACTAGCAGAAGAAATGGAGAACGCATGGGTACCTCAACAGTTTAACAACTTAGCAAACCCAGAAGTACACCGTAAAACAACTGCTCTAGAAATCATCAATGACTTCCCTGAAGGTATTGACTATCTAATCACTGGAGTAGGAACAGGTGGACACATCACTGGAGTAGCAGAAGAGTTAAAAAAAGTTTTTCCTAAATTAAAAGTGTTTGCTGTAGAACCTGAAAACTCTCCTGTCTTAAGTGGAGGAAAACCAGGTCCACACCCATTACAAGGTATTGGTGCAGGATTTATACCTAAAGTAGTGAATACAGATATCTTTGATGGTATTATCACTATAGGTAAAGAAGAAGCGTATGCTTATACTAATAAAATTGCTAGTCAAGAAGGTATTTTGGCTGGTATTTCTACAGGTACATCTTTAGCTGCTATTGCTAAAAAATTACCAGAAATAGAAAAAGGAGCTACTATTTTAACCTTCAACTATGATACAGGAGAAAGATATTGGTCTGTTTCTGAATTATTTGATGAAAAAGCAGCAGAAATAAAGTAATTATTATTCATACGATCTATATCAAGGGAGTTTAATCATAAACTCCCTTTTTGTTTTTCGTTTCTGTTTATTTAACAATTTTTAAAGAAGGCTAACTAAGCTGTATTCCTCTAACTGTAGCTCTCTTCCAGATTATTATTGTATTTTTGTGCTTGTAACAGAAAATAATAAAACACATGCTTAAAAGATCTTTTCTAATAGCAGCTTTAGCTTTTACAGCTTTAACTGCATGTAAGTCAGTACCACAAGGAACAACTACAACATCAGAAAACGCCTTAAACAACATTGAAGTAAATGGAAAGTTATACTCAGCTGTATTTCAACAAAATGCTGCTGAATATCAAGCATTAGCTGCTCAGGCTTTCAATATTGCTACATTGCAACTAGATCGCATTCTTACAGAACAACACAATAAGCCTCTTGCTATTGTTACTGACATCGACGAAACTTTCTTAGACAACTCTCCTTATGCTGTACAAATGGCTAGAGAAGGTAAATCTTATGACCAAGCAACTTGGACAGAATGGACTTCTAAAGGAGAAGCTCTTCCTCTATTAGGAAGTTTAGAGTTCTTTAACTATGCTAAGTCTAAAGGTGTAGAAGTATTCTATATCACAAATAGAAACCAGAATGACAAACCTGGTACTATGAAAAACTTAGTAAAGTATAACTATCCTTATGCAGATGATACACACGTTATCGTTAGAACTGCTGAGTCTAGTAAAGAGGCAAGACGCCAAAAATTAAGCGAAACTCACGAAATCGTAATGCTTTTAGGAGATAACTTATCTGACTTCTCTACGCTTTGGGATAAAAAGACTCAAGAAGAGAGAATCGAAAATGTAAAAAACAATAGAGAGCAATTTGGTAAGAAATTTATTGTTTTACCAAATACAGGTTATGGAGATTGGGAAGCGGCATTATTCCAATACAGAAAAGACCTTTCTAAAGAGGACAAAGATAAAATCTACGACAAAAGCGTAAAAGGTTTTAAATAATAACAAAAAACTAACAACTTAATATCAATGAAAAAATTAATGGCTTTAGTACTTTTCGTAAGTGCTACTCTATCTTTCACAGCATGTTCTAACGATGACAATGCTCCTATTAGATCTGAGATAAATGCTGAAGGAACATGGTATGCAGATAAATTATCTTATACTTATGGGACAACAGAAATGACTCATAACTATACTGAAATGCCTGGTGAAAATGCCGTATATCAAACAGATAAACTAGTCATTATTAATAATAAAGTTACACTTACAGAATATTTTAAAAATGTTTCTGAACCTGTAGTTACAACAGGTACGGTTAAAAACAATATAATTACTTTTGATAAAGAAGGATATGCTCCTCGTCAAATCAATGGTATTGTTAATGGGCAATTATCACTTACCTATAATTACACAATGAGAGGTGCAACATTACCTGTAACTGTTACTTATGGTAATTCTAACCCTACTCAATACATTGGTACTTGGATTTCTCACGAATTGTCTTATACTTATGGAACAACAGAAATGATTCATAACTATACCGATATGCCTGGTGATAATGCAGTAAATCAACCTGATAATTTAGTATTAACAGAAAATACTGCTGTTCTTACTGAATACTTCAAAAACAAAAAAGAACCTGTTATTACTAAAGGAACAATTAAAGGTAATATCATTACTTTCGAAAAAGAGAATTATACTCCACGTAAGATTAATGGTATTGTTAAAGGTCAATTATCTCTTACTTATGACTATACAATGAGAGGTTCAACATTACCTGTAACTGTCACTTACACTTCAAATAAATAAACTAATATTAGTTAATACACTAAGCCTCATAATTAATTTTATGGGGCTTTATATTTTATTACAACATTCAATTCATTTTTTTTATATATTTCCACACAAATAACAAACCATCATAAACTAATGAAAAAACTATTATCTATCAGTTGTTTCCTTTTAACTACAATTCTATTCACTAGCTGTAGTAATGACAGTGGAATCACAGTAAAAACTTATTTTGGAAAATGGGAATCTAACACTATCAGATTAAAAGATGGTAGTACAGTTAAATACACTGAAATCGGTACATTTAATAAAAATGAAGAACTAGAGGTTTTCACAGATCAACTTGAATCAGTCAAATTAGTTCAATATTATAGTAATGAAATAAAACCTAAAGTTAAGTTAGGTAACGTTTCTGATGATTTTATTGTTTTTGAAAGTGTTAATGACAAAAGACAAATTGTCAAAGTAGAACAAAACGAGCTCTCTTTAGTAACTAGGGTAAGTATAAATGGTCAATTAGAACTTGTTCAAATAAATTATACAAAAATAGGTCCTCCAAGAGATGAAGAACCTATAAAATAAAATTATCAGCCTATAAGACAAAGCCTCATAATTAATTTTATGAGGCTTTTTTATTACAACATATTCATTATAAACACTTCTCACACAAAAGCCGTACTTTAAAGGATTAGCAATAAAACGGCAATATGTAGTTTTATTCTAAATAATATTGTACAGATATTAAATTCTATTGATTTTTATGTATCTTCAAGCTCTTTACAAACAACATAAAACAATCATGAATATTGAAACTAAAGTCAAATCAAAAAAAATAACCTTATTACAATCTCTAATCCCTATGATAGTCCTTATTGCACTATTAGGTACTAATGTATTCGTTTATGGTAGTGCTGCTTTAGCGGGTTCTAACCAATTCGTTCTATTAATAGGTGGGCTTATTGCAATCGGAATAGGTCTATACAATAAAGTCGATTACGAAGATATTATTAAAAAAATCACTAAGAACGTTAGAGAGACCACTAGAGCTATCTATATACTGTTATTAGTAGGAGCCTTATCAGGAACTTGGTTATTGAGTGGTATTATTCCGACAATGATTTACTATGGTTTACAGATTTTAGAACCTCATATATTCTTACCAGCGACAGTAATTATCTGTTCCATTATCGCCTTGGCAACAGGTAGTTCTTGGACCACATCTGCTACAGTAGGTATTGCTCTAGTAGGTATAGGTAATGCGATGGGTATTGATCTAGCGCTTATTGGAGGTGCTGTAATATCAGGAGCATACTTTGGAGATAAGTTATCTCCACTATCAGACACTACTAATCTAGCCTCTGCTATGGCTGGTACAGATTTGTTTACTCATATAAGATATATGATGTTCACTACTATCCCTACCTATGTACTAACCTTAATCATATTTATCATCATCAGTTTTAATCTTGATGTACCTGATACAATAGATATGTCCGCTTCATTACAGGCAATTGATCAAACATTCAACATTACACCTTGGTTATTCTTAGTTCCTGTGATTGTAATTGGAGCAATATTAAAAAAGATGAAACCAATACTTGCTTTACTTTTAGGAACCTTATTAGGAGCTGTATTCGCTCTATTTTTTCAGCCAGATATAGTAGCCTTTGTAGGAGAAGGAACTTCATTGACACCAGTTACAGCCTATAAAGGAATTATGAATGCCATCACTACAGATATTGCTATTCTATCTCCTATGGAAAGTTTAAATAGCTTATTCGAAGCAGGAGGAATGAAAAGCATGCTAAACACAGTATGGTTAATTATCTGTGCAATGTTCTTCGGTGGAGCAATGGAAGCTATTGGAGCTTTAAAGAAAATAACACAAACCCTATTGAGCATAGCAAAGTCAGTTTTTGGATTATTCGCAAGCACAATGGCAAGTTGCGTTGTTGTAAACTTAACTGCTTCTGAACAATATTTATCATTAGTAATACCTGGTAAAATGTTTTCTAAAGCCTATAAGGATAAAGGACTTGCGCCTGAGAACTTAAGTAGAACACTAGAAGATTCAGGGACTGTGACATCAGTACTAATTCCTTGGAATACTTGTGGGGCTTATCACTCAGGAGTACTAGGAATTGATACAATGACATATGCTCCTTACGCATTCTTTAATATTATTTCACCATTTGTATCTCTTACTTATGTTGTATTAAATATTAAAATAAGACGTTTAGTAGATACTATAAAAGCATAATTACTCACTTATCTTATAAAAAATAATAGGGCTATTTCGTACGAAATAGCCCTATTATTTTAATTATATCTCTAAGGTTGTTGCGAATTTGTAATCCGTAACATACCATCTAACACTATCTAGAATAGTTAGGTGCAGATTTAGTAATCGTAATATTGTGAGGGTGACTCTCTCCAATACCAGAAGCAGTTAACTGAACAAATCTAGCCACTTCTTGTAATGTAGGAATATCTTTAGCACCACAGTATCCCATACCTGCTCTAAGACCTCCTATGAACTGTAACATACTCTCGCTAAGTTCTCCTTTATAAGGTACTCTACCTTCGATTCCTTCTGGTACCAATTTTTTTACATCATCTTCTACATCTTGGAAGTAACGATCTTTAGAACCTTGCTTCATAGCTGCTACAGATCCCATTCCGCGGTAAGCTTTGAACTTTCTTCCTTCGAAGATAATAGTTTCACCTGGAGATTCCTTAGTACCTGCTAGCATTGATCCTAACATTACACAGTCTGCTCCTGCTCCTAATGCTTTAGGAATATCTCCTGTATAACGAAGACCTCCATCACCGATCACTGGTACACCTGTTCCTTTTAGAGCAGCTGCTACTTCCATGATAGCTGAGAACTGTGGGAACCCAACACCTGCTACTACACGTGTAGTACAAATAGATCCAGGTCCGATACCTACTTTAACAGCGTCAGCACCATTCTCTACTAAGAATAAAGCAGCCTCTGGAGTAGCGATATTACCTACTACTACATCGATTTCAGGGAAAGCAGTTTTTACCGCTTTTAACACCCCTACCACTCCTTGAGAGTGACCATGTGCAGTATCTATAATTAACGCATCTACACCAGCTTGTACTAATAATTTAGCTCTATCTACAGCATCAGCAGTTACTCCTAAAGCAGCTGCAACACGTAGTCTACCGAACTTGTCCTTATTAGCATTTGGTTTTAAAGTAAGTTTAGTGATATCTCTAAAAGTGATTAATCCTACTAATTTATTATCAGCATTAACTACTGGTAATTTTTCGATTTTTTTCTCTTGAAGAATTTCTTCTGCTTGATCTAAAGTAGTACCCTCAGCAGCAGTTACTAGATTATCTTTAGTCATTACCTCTGTGATAGCACGATCGTTTTGTTTTTCGAAGCGCATATCTCTATTCGTAATGATTCCTTTAAGAAGCCCATTGTCATCAACAATTGGAATACCTCCGATTCCGAATTCAGCCATTGCCTTTTTCGCATCACCTACAGTAGCTGTAAGAGGAAGAGTTACTGGGTCTATAATCATACCAGACTCAGCTCTTTTTACCTTTCTTACTTCTTTTGCTTGCTCTTCAGCAGTCATGTTCTTGTGAATCACTCCGATTCCCCCCTCACGAGCCATAGCAATAGCCATTTCACTTTCCGTTACAGTATCCATCGCAGCAGATACTACAGGAACGTTCAAAGTAATGTTTCTAGAAAATTTTGATTTTAAACTAACTTCTCTTGGAAGTATTTCTGAATAGTTTGGAACTAGTAATACATCATCGTAAGTAAGTCCTTGACCGATGATTTTAGTTGTGTGTGCTTTCATGTGCAATGTCGTTGAATTGCACGCAAATTTACTATTTTTCTATGTAATAAAAAACTTTAATGGAAAAAATTAAATATTTTTAAAGCTTCATTATAAGAGCTTTCAAATGACATAGCACTCAAGTTCGTATCTACCTTATTTGCTGTAAAGTAGCTCAACATCTTCTCTGTTGGCATATTTCCAGTCAAATCATCTTTTGCCATTGGACATCCCCCATAACCTTTTATTGCACCATCATAGCGCAGACATCCTGCCTTATACGCCGCATCAATCTTCTCAAACCAACTGTCAGGAGTAGTGTGTAGATGTGCTCCAAACTCAATATTAGGATAAGCTGGAATCAAATTGCTAAATAAATAATCTATCACTTCTGGTGTAGAACTTCCTACCGTATCCGATAATGAAAGAATCTTCACCCCCATCTTTGACAACTTTTCAGTCCAATCCCCTACGATATCTACATCCCACGGATCTCCATAAGGATTTCCGAAGCCCATAGATAGATAAGCCACAACCTCTTTATCCGCCTTAGTAGCGATATTCAATATCTCATCTAAGGTAACGATAGATTCTGCAATAGTCTTATGTGTATTACGCATCTGGAAGTTCTCTGATATAGAAAAAGGGAATCCTAAGTACTGAATTTCTTTATGCTCAGCAGCTTGTTCTGCACCTCTCGTGTTTGCGATAATAGCTAATAGCTTGCTCTCTGTCTTACTCAAGTCTAACTGAGCTAATAACTCAGCCGTATCCTGCATCTGAGGAATAGCCTTAGGAGAAACAAAACTACCAAAATCTATGGTATCAAACCCCACTCTTAAAAGAGACTGTATATACTGTACCTTTTTTTCTGTTGGGATAAACATCTTAATGCCTTGCATAGCATCACGAGGACATTCTATAATTTTTACTGCTGGTTTCATATAATTCAAATATAAATGAAAAGCCACAATTTTACAATGTGATTTTCTTTATTTTATTTACTTAACATACTCAAACAACATTCTATTGATTATCTGACACATAGAGTTCCTAAAAATAAAAAAAGGTTCTAAAGATATTATCCTTAGAACCTTTTTTACTATTATTTTCTTCTTAGCTTACTAGTAGAAAAACTGCTAATCCACTAAAAACGATGATTTGAAGCCACTTTAAAAATATATTGACATATTTATTATCTCTCATATAATCTGTCAGCTTAGCTGCTATAGTACAGATGATAAAGAAAATGACTACTGCCTCTGTAATAAACACGGTACCTAGTACAAAAACCTGTTTCTGTACACTACCTGCACTTTCTGTAATAAACCCTGGGAATAAAGCCAAAAAGAACATCATCACCTTTGGGTTTAATACATTCATCAGCAACCCTTTTCTGACAAATCCCATAAAAGTCTTATCATTCTGTCCTGAAGTAGATTCATCAATGACGATTACATTCTCTTCCTGAAATACTTTATAAGACAACCAGAATAGATATAAGGCTCCGAATAACTTAACACCTTTAAACAGTAATTCAGATTGCGTAATTAAGGCAGAAATCCCAAAAGCAAATAATGATAAATGGAATAATAAACCTCCTACCTGTCCTACCACTACCGCATATCCATACTTACGCCCTCTGGTAATGCTCTGCGAAACCACATATAGAATATCTGGTCCTGGAGTAATAATCAATAAAAAACAAGTTATAAAAAAAGTATATAATACTTCTGTTGACATAATTAATTCTAATATTTAGATAATATGGCTTTATTAATCTTTTTAATCAAGCCTGGTCCTTCATATATAAAGCCAGTATAAAGCTGAATCAAGCTTGCTCCTGCCTCTAGTTTTTCTATCGCATCTTCTGCAGAATGTATACCTCCCACACCGATAATAGGGAATGCTTTATTACTCTTCTCAGATAAGAATCGAATAACCTCTGTACTTCTCTTTGTCAGAGGTTTTCCGCTTAGTCCCCCTGTCTCCTGCTGATGAATAGACTTCAGATTACTGCGATCGATAGTAGTATTCGTAGCGATCACTCCAGCTATCTTTGTTTCTGTAACGATCTCTATAATATCTAATAACTGATCATCTGTTAAATCTGGTGCTATCTTCAGTAAAATAGGCTTAGGAGCCTCTTTCTGATTATTTTTAACTTGTAATCCGTGAAGTAACGCTTTCAGTGGTTCTTTATCCTGTAATGCACGTAAATTAGGTGTATTAGGTGAACTCACATTTACCACGAAATAATCTACATAAGGAAACAACGCTTCAAAACAGATTTCATAATCTTCATTTGCTTGTTCATTAGGAGTCACTTTGTTCTTCCCAATATTCCCTCCTATCAGCGTTCCTTTATTCTTCTTTAGACGCTCAATAGCCTCTTCTATCCCTCCATTGTTAAATCCCATTCTATTGATAAGACCATTGTCTTCTTTTAGACGGAATAATCTCTTTTTAGGATTTCCAGGTTGTCCTTTTGGAGTAAGAGTCCCGATTTCTATAAAACCAAAACCAAAGTTTTCTAATTCACTGTATAACTTAGCATCTTTATCAAGTCCTGCTGCAAGACCTACTGGATTCTTAAACTTTAATCCAAATACTTCTCTCTCTAATCTAGGGTCATTTACTTGACAATTGGCGCGAATAAGTGCGGATACACCAGGAATACTATTCACGAATTTAAGAGCACCGAAGGTAAAATGATGCACTTTCTCTGGGTCAAACCTAAAAAATATAGGCTTAATAATGCTTTTATACATACTAAATGACTTTGTGTTGTTGTGTGTCTAAATTTTGTGCAAAGGTAGTATTTAAACCTTGGATTTCATAGTGGTCTTTTTTTGTTTTTTATGATGGCCTTCCAATAGTTATTTCTAACACTAACCAATTAGGTCAAAACAGTTTACAAAAAAGTCCTTCTAAGTAATCTCTACTAATCTTTCTCTACCAACCAAGCCTTATTTTCCTTGCACTTTCTTGAGGTTTTCTTGGAGATTCCTTGGGATTTTCTAGCTCAGAAGGCATTTTTCTCGAAGAAAGGTGCAAGAATACCTCAAGAAAACCCCTAGCAATCTCGAAACATTATAATTTAAACATTATTCATCACCATACCTCCAACTACCGCATCTTATTTAAATCCAGTATAAACAAAGCGTTCCACTCTTATCTTTTTTATATGTTTTGTAAATTGTAGCATATTAAAAAAGATAGAAATATGTTACCATTACAATACCAAAAGTTCAAAGAAGAACTAGCTAATCACTTAGATTCTGATAGAATTATCACTAATCCGATTCAACTATTAGCGTATGGTACTGATGCTAGTTTTTATAAATTAGTTCCTAAAATAGTTGTTCAAGTACACAATCACCAAGAAGCTGTAGCTACTCTACAGACTGCTACAAGGCATAATGTAGCGGTGACGTACCGAGCGGCAGGAACAAGTCTATCTGGACAGGCAGTAACAGATTCTGTCTTGATGGTGGCTACTCATCAATGGAAAAAATACGAAATCTTAAACAATGGGCTTCAAGCGAAGTTTCAGCCCGGTATTATTGGAGGAAGAGCTAATATTATCCTGGCTCCTTATGGACGTAAAATCGGTCCTGATCCTGGTTCTATCAATGCCGCAATGATAGGCGGTATCGCTGCTAATAACGCTAGTGGAATGTGCTGTGGTACTTCGCAGAACTCTTATAATACAATTGCAGATATTAAGATTGTTCTTTATGACGGAACTGTATTAGATACAGCAAGCGAAGAAAGCAAAAAAGAATTCGCTGAGAAACATCCTGAAATCATCAAAGAAATAGAGCGTTTAAGGGATGCTATTCACACAGATCGCACATTATACGACCGAATAGAGCGCAAGTTTAAAATCAAAAATACCACAGGATATAGCCTTAACGCGTTTATAGATTATCACGATCCTTATGAAATCATTAAGCATATTATGATAGGGTCTGAGGGTACATTAGCCTTTATCTCTGATATTACGTATAATACAGTCATTAATTACAAACACAAAGCATGTACATTAATGATTTTTGAAACGATAGAAAAAGCCTGTCAAGCAGTGCCTTTTTTAAAGAAAAGCCCTGTAGCGGCAGTAGAGTTACTAGATAGAAATAGTATTAAATCTATCGAAGATGAAGCTCTTGCCCCAGAATATTTCAAGACATTACCAGAAACGGCTTGTATCTTACTTGTCGAAGCACAAGCAGAGAATGAAACTGAAATGTCAACTAAACAACAACAGATTAGAGAGGCAATTGCTTCTACTCCTACTTATAAACCTTTTGAGTTTACTTCAGAACCTCAACAATACGCATTCAATTGGAAGGCTAGAAATGGTCTGTTACCTACGACAGGAGCATTGAGAAAGACAGGTACTACTTGTATCATTGAAGATGTTGCCTTTCCTGTAGAGAAATTAGCCGATGCGTGTATTGCCATGAAAGATTTGTTTGCAGAATTACAATACCATGATGCAGTACTATTCGGGCATGCCTTAGAAGGAAACTTACACCTAGTATTCTCACAAGATTTCTCTACTCAAGAAGAAATAGACAGATATGCTCGATTAATGGATGGGTTGGTAGAAATAGTAGTAGATAGATTTGATGGTTCATTAAAAGCAGAACATGGAACAGGGCGAAATATGGCTCCTTTCGTAGAGAAAGAATGGGGTAAACAAGCGTATGACATTATGCTAAAAGTCAAAACTATCTTCGACCCACATAACTTAGTTAACCCTGGTGTGATTATCAATGCTAATCCTCATGTTCACTTAGAGAACTTCAAGGCTTCTCCTGCTACCAACGAAATAGTAGATAAATGTATCGAATGTGGATTCTGTGAATCACACTGTGTCTCAGAAGGGCTCACACTATCACCAAGACAGCGTATCGTAGTAGGTAGAGAAATAGCAAGACTACAAGCCATAGGAAAAGATACAGAAGAGTTAGAGAACTTAGTTGATAGTGCTCACTACTATGCAGACGAAACGTGTGCAACAGATGGTCTATGCGCCTTAGCATGCCCTGTAAAAATAGATACGGGTAAATACATTAAAAACATTCGTCATAGCGCTATTACTGAGAAAGACAGAAAAAATGCTGAATACTTCGTAGAAAATATGGAGCGCGTAACAGCTATGGGACGCAAAGCATTAAACACCGTCGGGGTATTCCAAAATATCTTAGGGAATAAGATTATGACTAGTGTGTCAAGTGGTATGCGTAAGATGTCTGGTAATAAAATACCGCAATGGAACGTAGCTATGCCTAAAGGCAATAAGCACAAAATAACAGAAGCTATCGTTAATCCTGGACAAGATAGAAAAGTAGTTTACTTCCCTTCATGCATTAATAGAACAATGGGTAAATCTAATGACTATCCTAAATCTGATATGGACTTAACTGCTAAAACCGTAGAACTACTTAAACGTGCTGGATATACCATTATCTATCCAGAAAACGTAAATAATATGTGCTGTGGAATGCCATTTAGCAGTAAAGGAATGAAAGAAGAAGGTCATATTAAATCATCCGAATTAGAACTTGCTTTATTAAAAGCTACTGAGGATGGTAGATATCCTGTATTATTCGACATGAGTCCTTGTTTTTATACCTTCTATGATGCTCATAAAGATGGTAAGCTAAAAATGCACGATCCTATCGAA
Organism: Myroides sp.; assembly: GCF_032073645.1. NCBI lineage: Bacteria > Pseudomonadati > Bacteroidota > Flavobacteriia > Flavobacteriales > Flavobacteriaceae > Myroides > Myroides sp. The sequence continues at coordinate 13,681 of NZ_DAMANB010000018.1, read as the reverse complement.
TTTATGTTAGATTATGTGATGCATATATTACCTGTTAAGAGTCCAAGAAAAGAAATCAGTGTATTCCCTGTATGCTCTGTTAAGAAAGTAGGATTAGAAGGCAAGTTACTTGAATTGACTAAGCTGTGTGCTGAGAAAGTAAACTATATTGATAGCAACTGCTGTGGCTTCGCAGGAGATAGAGGGTTTACGTTCCCTGAATTAAACAAACATGGTAATAGACACTTAAAAGAACAAATACCTACTGATGCGAAGGATGCATTCTCTACTAGTCGTACGTGTGAAATAGGGCTAACAGAATATGGAGGTGTAAACTTTAAGTCAATCTTCTACTTGATAGATGAAGTAACTAAATAGAACCTACTTATTAAAAATGATATAATATGGCATAGACAACAAGTCTATGCCATATTATATTTAGATTTGTTTTTAAACCAATTCAAAAAACATGCTAAATATAGACTTAACCATATTTCCTATACTCGAAACAGATAGACTTATTCTTAGACGTTTAGATATAAATGACTTAAATACGATGTACACCATGCGTACAGACCCAGAAGTGATGAAGTATATCCCTGTACCTGTTACACAATCAGAAGAAGAAATAAAACAATATATCCATTCTATAGATGAAAGAATGGCAGCTAAAGAATGTGTTAATTGGGCAATCACACTAAAAGAAGAAGGTACAATGATTGGCACCATCGGGTTTTATCGTATGAAACTAGAGCACTATAGAGCAGAAACAGGATATATGTCTTTGCCCCAGTATAATGGAAAAGGTTATATAACTGAAGCTCTTCAAGCCATCGTACATTATGGCTTCTCTACCATGAAATTACATTCTATAGAAGCGCTCTTAGATCCAGAGAATATTGGTTCTATGAAAGTTCTTGAAAAATGCGGCTTTATAAAAGAAGGTCATTTAAAAGAAAACTGGTTCTTTGATGGTCAATTCTTAGATACGGTGATCTATTCTAAACTAAACAAATAAAGTAAGGCTACCTTCTTAGAGGTAGCCTTACATTTTTATATTCACTATTTATAATGCAATTTGATTATAAGCAGCACTAATATGGTTACTTACATCCGAAGCAACTAGACTATGTGGATGAATATTCTCAATAGCTAAATCACCTGCTAATCCATGTAAATAGACTCCTACTATAGCGGCTTCTTTACTAGTGTAACCCTGCCCAAGTAAAGAGGTAATCATACCTGTCAAGGTATCTCCTACTCCAGCAGTAGCCATTCCCCAGTTACCTGATGAGTTAAAGTAGATCATTTCGTCTGGTGCTATTGTTATCGTATGTGCTCCTTTTAATACAAAGATGACATTGTGCTTTTTAGCCAACTGTTTTACTTTATCAATCTTATCAAAGTCATTATCCCACTCACCGATAAGTCTTTTCAGTTCTTTTTCGTGTGGGGTTAAGATACTTTCGGCTGGAACTTTATCTAAACACTTCTGTTCACTAATAATATTAAGAGCATCTGCATCTATTACTAATTTCCTATCCTTATTCTCTTTTAAAAAACTGATTAATGCAGTAGCTGTATCTTTATGTAATCCTATACCACACCCTACTCCTACTGCATCATAATGTTCTACAGATGGAAATACTTTTATATAGTCTTCACTAGTACATGTATCACACATGACTTCAGGTATCCCTGTCTGTACGATAGTATATCCGCAACTCGGTACATAAGCCGTCACGATTCCACTTCCTGTATGCATAGCAGCCTTACTTGCTAAAGTCACAGCTCCTATTTTTCCTTTACTCCCACCGATTAATATTACTCTACCAAAGTCATCCTTATTACTAAACTTAGTTCCTGATTTCACTAAGTTTTTCACTTTATCCTGTTCTACAAAATAAGCATCCGACTTAGTACTCTCTATATAGTCTAGATCGAGTCCTATATCTAATATTTCTAGTTCTTTCACATATTCTTTAGCATCAGATAACAGTAATGCTGTTTTTGGTAATTGGAATGTATAAACTACATCAGCCTTAAATACAATAGCTTCTTTTGGTGTTGCCACATCTGCTAATAATCCTGAAGGCATATCTATAGAAACTCTCTCTAGACATGGAGTTTCATTTAAAAAATCAAAGATAGGACGCCACTCTTCATCTAAAGGACTATGTAATCCTATACCAAATAAAGCATCTACGATAACATCATCTTTCTTTACTTTTAATTTACTCTTTGTATTAAACTTCTCTACATTGATATCTCTATCCTCTAATAGATCTTGATTCTGAGCATTATCAGGACTATATTTCTTAGTTTGCACCAAGAATACCTTCACCATAGCTCCTCCTTCTTTTAATAATCTAGCTAAGGTTAATCCATCACCTCCATTATTTCCCGTTCCACAAAAAATAACAAATGATGTTTGATATAATTTATATCTAGTTTGCAACTTCTCAAAGACTTTAGTTGTTGCTCTCTCCATTAACTTAAATGAAGATATATATTGATTGGATACTGTCTCTTTATCCAATGCTTGCATTTGTGCTGTATTAAAAATTTTCATATTGCTACTTATAGTTAATCATCATGAGTAAAGGTAACAAATACAACTATTGAAAACTGAGCTATACACTACTATACCACCGAATTATCTAAGTGTGAAGAAACATATTGATTCTCACTTTGAGTAATACTAATTATATCAAAAAAATAACAAAACAATGATTATTTACTATAAAATCAACTAAATACTAAAAGCATAAAATAACACTTTTACTGTCAAACTATATTGTCTCTGTATATTTATGTTCAAATGTGATTTAGTATCTTTGAGTTTCTAAAAGGATATTTCAGATGAAACTATATATAAAAAACATGGTGTGTGAAAGGTGTAAAATGGCAGTAGATAATCTACTGACAGAAGCAAAATACACCCCTACTAAAATAGAACTAGGAGAAATAGAAATACAAGAAGACTTGAACTCTTCACAGCTAAAAGAGATTGAAGTTAAATTACAAAAGATTGGTTTTGAACTCCTAGACAATCAAAAAAGTAAAACAGTAGACAAAGTCAAAACAGTATTAATAGAATTAGTACAAAAACACAATGCTAATCTACAAATACCACTATCTGCTTATATAGCGGATAAAATGCAAATGGATTACCACGCTCTAAGCCTATTATTTTCGCAACTAGAACCTACTACTATAGAGCAATACTTTATTCAATTAAAAATAGAAAAGGTAAAAGAACTGTTAGTATATGACGAATTAAGCCTAAAAGAGATAACCTATCAATTAAATTATAGTAGTGTAGCTCACTTAAGCAAACAGTTTAAAAAAGTAACAGGTCTAACTCCTACTCATTTTAAAACTACTGGGGCAGAACGCCGCAAGGTTATTGATAAAATATAACAAAAAAGACGATTTGGTTAAATCGTCTTTTTTGTTCTTATAATTTTGCTTCTAGAGCCTCTTTAGCATGACTAAACCATTCGTCTTTAAGCATACTAAATATAGCAGTATCTCTACGTCTACCACTGTGAATAATGATTTCACTTCTCAATACTCCTTCTAACGTACAACCTACACTCTGAACAGCCACTTTACTTCTCTCATTCGTATTGTCTACTCTAAACTCTACCCTTTCCATTCCCATCACTTCAAAAGCATATTTAAACATCATATACTTACAGTGCTTGTTTACTCCAGTTCCTTGAGTAAGTTTACTATACCAAGTATACCCTATTAATAGCGTCTTGTTCTTTTGATCAATATTATAAAATCGTGTAGAGCCAACATACTCTTCTGTCCTTTTATCAAAAACAATGAAAGGATACGCTTTACCCTTATTCCTATCTTCAATCGCTTGGCTAATATACTTTTTCATTCCATCAGCTCCTTCAACTCCGACAGTTGCATATTTCCATATTTCAGGTTCTTTAATTGCAAACCCTACTAAATCATTGTAATTATAAGCTTCTAGTGGTTTAAGAATGACGCGATCATCCATTAACACAATATCCTCCATATCCCTATGCTTTTTTTTCTTTTGAGATTTCAGTCACTAAAACATATCTGAAAGATGGTGCATCAGCAGGAGGATTAGCTATATCTATTCTCTTCACTTCTATTTTATACTCATATCCTTCTTCATAATTAAACCCCTCTATCTCTTGATACATTAACTCCCAAGGTGCATCCTCTTCTTCCTTGACCATCATACATTTTTTAGGGGCAATACCCGCACACTCATCCAGCTTAGAAGCTACATATAATACCTTCACCTCTTCAGAAGCATCTATTTCGGTTACTTCAGGCACATCATTATGCTCAACAGTACTATTTTCTCCTTGCTCTATATTTTTATCCTTACAAGAAATTAATACACCTAAAGACATTATGGCTAATAAAACTATTTTTTTCATTCTTTATAATTTTCTAGTTTGGTAAAAATATAAATTTAAAACTCAATGAGTCGTTTTTACGTACTTAATTCTAGTATAAACAAAAAAAGCTTGCCCTATGCATAGGCAAGCTCTTCTATTATTTCACTGTCTAATAAAGCTAATTCAGCTCTAAGATTAGGTTGTTCTTTTAAAAATTCATTAACCCAAATCATTAGTTGTTCTAAATCATAAGGTAATAATGCATGCATTGCTTTTTCTAATTCTTTAGAAAACAAGGCCGAATCAAAACTGACATTCTTAAGTACAAGGGTAGTGTACTCTAACATCATTCGTTTGTTCATAACTACAATTTTTTTCTTTTTCTATGAACAAACTTACACACTTTCTGTTAAAACACAAAACATAACACAAAACTTAACCTTAAAAGATATTTAATTACATAAAATTAATACTAGAATAACAAAAAAATAACCACAAAAAACCTAAAAAAGTACATTAGTGTTAATCTAAAATCGAATAAATAACTAATATTATTCATGATTAAATAAATATCTAATTGACAGTATATTTTCCTTCTTTGTCATTTTATGGAAGTAGATTATCCTTTATACCCGACTAACATCTCCCTTTTACCAGGAGGTCCAGGAACCTTCTCTATTTTAAATCCTACTTCTTTCATCGCCCTTTTAATAGGCCCCCTACAAGCATACGTGGCTATAACGCCTGTATCGCCTAATGCGTCATAAACCTTCTGGAATATTTCTACAGACCATAAATCTGGTTGAAACTGATATCCAAAAACATCAAAATAAATAACATCAAAATAAGACTGATTGACTACTGCTTCTTCAAAGGTACTATGGATCTTATGCAACGTAAACTCTGCTGTAACCTCATGTGATACATCCCAAGTACACTGATGCATCTGTTTAAACAAGATATCATCTCCATCTCTGTCATATAAAGCACTAAAATCTAATGCTACGCTTTCTTGTTCTGTTACAGGAAAAGCTTCAATACTGTGATACTCTACTATTTTTCCCTTTCTTCTAGCCTCTACTAGTGTTAAAAAAGCATTTAGTCCTGTACCAAACCCCATTTCTAATACTTTCACAGTAGTTTTCTCTATCCTATCAAAACCTCTTTCTATATAGACATGTCTTGCCTCCTGAATAGCTCCATGAATTGAATGATATGTTTCTCCCCATTCTTCAATTTCAATAGATGTAGAGCCATCTGAAGTTGTCACTATTTTTCTTTTCACTGTATCAATAATTTTTTAATCCTAGGAATAGGCCCACCACACTTCTTTTGATGACATGTTAAACATGAGTTTATCATATCATTAAACTGTTGTACTTTATCACCTTCATTATCTTGATAGAGAATCTGTTCTAGCTTTAAATACTGCTCTGCCTGCTCAGTAAAAAACATATCTCTATCACTAGGATCTGTCATCTTAGCAGTAAGAATATCTCTATGTTTATCAGGTAAAGTTCCCAATTCTTTCTTTTCTTGCTCTATTTCTGCCTTTAAAAATGCTCCTTGAGCATACATCTCTTCCATAAGAGATGCCATCGGAGCCATATTATACATCTTAAATGCAGTTGTATCTTTCGTCACAGATTCTTTATTATCTTCTATTTGTTTAGTTTCTTTTTTACAAGATAACAAAACTGAAAACACTAATAGAACAAGACACAATATTGATTTATTTCTCACCTTCTATTACTTATCTTTATTAATTGCGATACCATCTGCTGTAAAAGCGTAAGTAACCTTAGGTTCTGTAATAGCTGCTATTTCTTCGTCAGACTTACCTGCATCTTTAGCATAGTGTTTTAGTTCATCTACAGATACTACAGATATAAACGCTCTACCATCTAGTATAACTTCATGTCCAGCGGCATTCATAGGCGCAAAGAATCCGTAATCTGTAAAACGAACAAATCCTTTTTTCTCACCTGGCAACTCTACATTCATCCAACAACCTTTCTTTTGGCACACATCATTAATAGTTGTTTCAAATTGTACTTTTATAGTATCTCCTTCTTTTAATTCTTGGTATCTCTTAAGCATAGCTTCTTTAGAAAGAACATCTCCCATTACTACACTATCTCCAAAATATTCGTATGTCTTCTGTACATCTACTAGAGTAGAATTATCCTTATTTTCATTTTTACAACCAGTCAAAATGAAAGCCATTATGCTTAAAGAAGCAATTATTCTTATCATGATAAAAAAATTAAGTATTCGGTAGACCAAAATTAAGTCAAAAAAATAAATCAAAAAGATTTAGTTTATATAAACATCTTTCATGGATTATTATAATTTCAGTAAATAATTTCGATTAAACAATATTTATCACGGCATTTTAGATAAAGTTCAACAAGAAACTATTTTTGAGTACTTTTTTTGATAATTTTGTAATGTGTTGCTTTTTTAATACATTGCAAGCATAAGTAAACAGACAATTAAAAAAACATTATAAGAAATGAGTTTAGAAACAAACAACCTTTTTTCTATTGAGAAAGTAGAAAAATCAAAAATAGCATCAGTTGACTTCGAAAACCTGAAGTTTGGTTCTGTATTTACTGACCACATGCTAGTATGCCACTACAAAGATGGTAAATGGGGACAAGTAGAAATCAAACCTTATGGACCAATGTCTTTTGCACCTTCAACAAATGTGTTCCACTATGGACAAGCTATCTTTGAAGGAATGAAAGCATACAAAGATGCAAATGAAGATGTATGGTTATTCCGTCCACGTGAAAACTGGGCTCGTTTCAACAAATCTGCAGAACGTATGGCTATGCCACATATCGACGAAGAAAGATTCGTAGATGGATTAAAAGCACTAATCAACCTTGATAGAGACTGGGTTAAACAAGGACAAGGAAATGCTTTATACATTCGTCCTTTTATGATCGGAACTCATGAAGGTGTAGTAGCTGGACCTTCTAGTGAGTTTATGTTCTGTATCATTTGTTCGCCTGCACGTACATACTACTCAGGAAAAGTAAAAGTTCAAATCGCTGAACACTATAGCCGTGCTGCTAATGGTGGTGTTGGTTATACTAAATGTTCTGGTAACTATGCTGGACAATTCTACCCAACTAAATTAGCTCAAGAAGCAGGATACCAACAAGTAATCTGGACTGATGATGCTACTCATACTAAACTAGAAGAAGCAGGTACTATGAACGTATTCTTCAGAATTGGAGATACTTTAATCACAGCTCCTACTAGTGAGAGAATCTTAGATGGTGTGACTAGAAAAAGTTTGCTTGACATCGCTAAGAGCAAAGGAATTAATGTAGAAGTAAAATCTATCGTAGTTCAAGATTTACTAGATGCACATGCTAAAGGTGAATTAAAAGAAATCTTCGGAGCAGGAACTGCAGTTACAGTAGGACAAATCGAAGGATTTGCTTTCCAAGATAATTACTATAGATTACCAGAAGTGAGTGATGAGAACTCTTTTGCAATTCAATTAAAAACAGCTCTTCAAGGAATTCAACAAAAGAATATTGAAGATACTTTTGGATGGACAGAAAAAATCTAATCTAAAGTTTCTTTTATCATATTAAAAAACGGCAGTAATTCTGCCGTTTTTTTTATCTACAATCTAACTCTTTTGACTATTTTTGCTAAAAAATAATTATGTTTACACCTGGACAACTTAAGTTTGCTATATTTTTCATTATTGCTTTTACCATAGTAATGATTATCATGTATAGAAAAGATATAAAACTACACCGTATCTATTACAAAAATAGACTATGGGTCTTAGTTGCCTTTTTATCATTTATAGGTTCTTTATTTATTTTAAAAAACTTTTTGAAGTAATTCATATAGCTCTAAATTGTTATGAAAATTCTAAAGTATTTCTCTCTTTTACTACTATTAACATTAGTTTCTCTTTTTGTATTCATACTTACTCAAAGTCCCGAATATAAAGTAGAGAGAACATTCACTGTGGATGCTCCTAAAGAAATAGTCTATAATTATATCAATGATTTAGACAATTGGACTGATTGGATGACTTCCCAAAAGTCTAATAATGGAACTTACCAAATAGAGTTAGAAAATTTAGGATCTTATCATATAAGAGCAGAATATAGCCATCCATACGATAGCTTATCTCAAGATATTTTAAATGACAATAAGATTTCAAATATTATTTGGAGATTAAAAGGTCAACAAAATAAAACACAAATTACTTTTACTTTTAATGGGACTTTAGACCTGCAAACAAAGTTTACTTCTTTTTTTAAAGGATCACCTAACCAAGTAGCTACTAATAGTCTTAACAAAAACATAGATGCTTTTATTGTTTACTTTATTAAACAGTATAAAGAATATGAAGTAAAACTAGATGCAGTCAAGTCAACTCCTAGTATCGAATACCTATACCTAGAAGCTTCTTCTTCTATAGGAACATTAAATGAAGACTTATTAGCCTTAAATAAGGACTTATCTGATTTTTGTTCTACTAACCAAATAGAAATAGCAGGAGATCCCTATTTGATATTGAACAATTCGAAAGCACAAAACACGCTTACTTATCGATTTGCCTTACCTATTAAAGGGAATATATACTTAAACGAAGAAGAAAAGTATAAAATAGATAAACTTGATAAACAGAGTTATTTTGAATCAACACTAATCGGTTATTACACATTCTTACCAGAAGCAATGCGTAAGACAAGAACAGAGATTAGTGATAAAGAATTAAACATTCTACCTGATGAACCTATTATCTTACTGCTTAAGAAGTCTGTTATTGACTCTAGATTAGCAGCAGAATGGGAGACTATAATCAAAGTACCTATTGAGAAAAAGGAAGTTCCAATCCCTACTCCTGTTTATCAAAATAATACAAACAGTAACAATACTCATGAAGTAAATACTGAAACAGAAAACAAAGAGGAAATAACCAATTCTACTATATAAAAAAAGAGGCTTTAAATTTTATTTTAAAGCCTCTTTTTTTATCTTAATTCTGGATTATCTGCTATTATCTGTTTAGCTCTTTCTAAATCTTCTGGTGTATCTATTCCTATCCCTAAATGCTTTGTAATAGCCATTTTAATACGCTTACCATACTCTAAGTATCTTAGTTGCTCTAACTTCTCAGAAGCTTCTAAAAACTTCATTGGTAAAGTAGTAAACTCAAGTAAAGCTTCTTTTCTAAAAGCATATACTCCAATATGTTGATAATACTGTACTTTCACTTCCTTATCTCTTGGATAAGGAATTACAGAACGAGAAAAGTATAGTGCTGTATTGGTATCATCCACAACTACTTTTACATTATTAGGATTCTCTATTGTAGTCCATTCATCAATTGGAGTCATTAAAGAAGCTAAATCTACTTGCTTAGTCTCATCTCTCTGAAATATATCAATTAGCTTTTCTAAATTCTCTTTACTAACGAAAGGCTCATCTCCTTGTACATTAATAACAATATCGGCCTCTATATCTTTTACAGCTTCTGCTATACGGTCACTCCCACTCTCGTGTTCTTTAACACTCATCACAGCTCTTCCCCCATGATGGATAATTTCATTGTAAATCAACTCTGAGTCTGTAGCTACAAATACATCATCAAAAAGCCCTGTTGCTAATGTTGCTTCATAAGTACGACGGATAATAGTTTTCCCTGCTAAATCTTCCATTAACTTTGCAGGAAAACGGGTAGATGCATATCGAGCTGGTATTACTGCTATAACTTTCATTTTAATCTTTTTTAGTATTCAAATATACTATCTTGTTATTAATAATAATTGGGTAATGTTAAACTATTTTATCTATCAGTCTTGAAGAAAATATTCATCTTGAAAACCGATTAGATACAATTTATCTTTAGCACGAGTCATTGCTGTATATAACCATTTTACGTAATCTTCTGTTATTCCATCAGGTAAATAAGGTTGTTCAATAAATACCGTCTCCCACTGACCACCTTGTGACTTATGACACGTAATGGCGTATGCAAACTTAACCTGCAAAGCATTAAAATATTCATTCTCTTTTAATTTCTGCATTTTTCGGTACTTGGTTATCTCATCTTCATAATCTAACAACACTTCATTATACAGTTTGTTCATCTGATCATAAGTAAGAGCAGGTGACTCACTAGTCAGAGTATCTAAAAATATCATAGTATCAAAAGGAGCCATATCAGGGTAATCAATCATTCTAATTCGTACAGAAGCAAATCTAAACCCATACAACTCTATTGTTCTATAGATTTGTAAAACTTCAATAATATCGCCATTTGCTATAAAGTCAGTTACAGTTGAGTCTTTAAGCCAAAAGTAATTATTCTTCACAACCATCAATAAATCACCTGCTGATATCTCGCTATCCTTATCTAGAATACGAGCTCTGATCTGCTGATTATATGCATTCGCACGTTTATTAGAACGCACAATGAAAGTAGTCTCTTCTGGCCCACTGTTTGAATATGATGAATAAATAGCATCCTGAATATCATAACCATCTATTAGGCGAATAATATCTTTAAACCCTTGTAATTGAAACTGAAAAGTATCTGCAAAATAAGACCCGATTGCCAGACGTAGTTCTGTGGCATTATATAGAATTCCTGAATCAACTTCTTGTCGCATTACTTCATCTAATTCTATATGCTGAATATCCATATCATAATTAAATCGAAGCTGGTCTATATCTAATGCTGGACTAATATTCATTCCTACTGGAGGTAACTGAGCTGTATCCCCTATTAAAATCAACTTACAATTAAAACCAGAATACACATAATAAACTAAGTCGTCCAATAAAGATCCATGTGGATACATAGAGGTATCTCCTGCACTAGCATCTCCTATCATAGAAGCCTCATCTACTATAAATATCGTATTTCGATTTCTATTATGACGCATGGTATATTGAAAAGTACCTCCTGTCTTACTAGGCTTAGGATAATAAATATTCTTATGAATGGTAAAAGCAGATCGATTAGAATAATTACTGATCACCTTAGCTGCGCGTCCTGTAGGAGCAAGCATCACAGAGAACTTATTAACGCTTCTCAATTCATTAACTACTGTAGATAACAATGTAGTTTTACCAGTACCCGCATATCCTTTTAATACAAACAATTCATCTTGTGTATCATTTGTAACAAAATCAGCAATCTTCTGAAGAAAAATGTCTTGCTTTAAAGTTAAATCATAAGGAAATTTCTGACGGAGTAGTTTATAAAACTGTTGACCTATCATAGTTGTATATTCTTTTTTATCTATTGTATGCCAAAGATACTAAGCTTTTTATCCCTTGACTAGAAGATTGCAATAAAAAAGTGTAATTTTGCCTATATTCGAAATTCATATTTTAAACTCACGATGTCAAAGAATTACCATAAACTTTTAATACAAGTTTCTTTAAATAAATTCTCTTTTGCTATTAAAGACAAATTAGCACATGAGATTATTCACTTTGCATCTGAAGCTATTTCTCAAACTAAATCTATAGAGGAACAATTAGACAAAATTTTTCAAAAGCATATAGAATTAACAGAAAGATACGATGAAGTAATTGTACTACATGATAATACACTTAATACATTTATCCCAAGAAAACTATTCAATGAAGATTCTATGGGGTATTATCTACAGTATTCAACAAAAGTGTTTTCTACAGACTTCTTTGCTTTTGATGAATTAGAAAGTAGTGCTATTAATAATGTTTATATTCCTTATGTCAATATCAATAATTATTTAATTGATAAATTTGGAAGCTTTACTTACCACAACATTAATACATTACTAGTAGAGATTTTACTAAAAAAGTCAAGTAAAAATACTGAAAAAGAAGTTTATGCTTTTTTACAAAAAGATCACTTTGAATTAGTAGTAGTCAGTAATGGAGAATTACTTTTTTTTAATTCATTTCAATGCCAGACTGCACAAGACTTTATTTATTACATCTTGTTTACTTATGAACAATTAGAATTAAATACAGAGTCAAACCCACTTTACTTGATTGGAAGAGTAGATACGGACGACTCTTATTATGAACAAGCATATACCTACATTCGAGAAGTCAGTGTAGTAGATAATAATTTTTTTATTAGCGATGATCTTTTATTACATCATCAAGTACCTAAACAATATTACATTTTATTCCATTCATGAGAATTATATCAGGAAAACTAAAAGGAAGACGTATTTCGCCCCCTAAAAACCTACCTGTCCGTCCTACAACGGATATGAGTAAAGAATCTCTATTTAATATTCTAAATAATCACTTTAATTTTAGTGAACTAACCATATTAGACCTATTCGCAGGTACAGGAAACATCAGTTACGAATTTGCTTCTAGAGGAGCAGAATCTATCGTTAGTGTAGATGGTGATATGGGGTGCATTAACTTTATAAAGAAAACAGCAAAAGAACTAGACCTTAATATTATTCCACTAAAGTCTGACGTATTTAAATTTATAGAGAAGCATCAGGCTTCTTATGATATCGTTTTTGCTGATCCTCCTTATGATTTTACCCAAGAACAATTTGAAAAAATACTAAAGGATATTTTTGAGAAAGGACTTGTTGATGAGCAAGGTATGGTTGTTATAGAACACTCTAAGTTTACTAAAATGGATCATTTAGAACATTTCTCTTTCGAAAAAAACTATGGTGGTTCTGTATTTACCTTCTTTGAATACGAGCTAGAAGATGAGGAAGATGATGATGATGATGAATAAATATCATACTAACATATAAAAAAAGGACTATTATCTTAGATAATAGTCCTTTTTTAGTACCTAATAGATACTAAAAATAAAGAGTAAACCTATAAGCCGGATTCTGTAAGTACCGAAGTACCCCCTTATCATTTATCCCGGCTATCAATTACTCGATAGCTCTATCTGCCTACCCCTAAAGCATCGGGCGGGCACCCTCAAACGCTAAATATACATGACATTTCACCGCATAGAGTTTACCTGGTTTCACTACAGCATTACCTGTACATACTTTCTGTTGCACTTGTCCTCTTGGCAAGCCAAGGATGGGCGTTACCCATTATGCCTCCCTATGGTGTCCAGACTTTCCTCTATTTTCATTACTGAAAGTAGCGATAAGGCAGTTTACTCTCTGCAAAAGTAATTCATTTCTCACAACACAAAAAATTATTTACTAGTATTATTTTACCATTTTAGAACTAATGACATTAAATAACTCCTTATTCTTTAGTAGAAGTCATCTTGACTTTTTAGTTTTCTGAAATTTCTTTAGTCCTATAACAATAAA
>NZ_DAMANB010000017.1:0-100999 GCF_032073645.1 Myroides sp. | reverse complement strand
TACGCTTATGACTTTAATGGCTGTTGGTGATACCCGATATCATGTGTGTTTTTATTGCGGGAAGTTGATGTGTTAATGAAGCAAAAAAGGAGCTGCTAGCTCCTTTTTTTATTCTTCTTCTTTTTGTCCCATCATCATTAGATATGCTTTTAAGAAGTTGTCAATCTCTCCATTCATTACAGAATCTACATCAGTAGTTTCGAATTGTGTACGGACATCTTTAACTAGTTTATAAGGATGCATCACGTAGTTACGGATTTGCGAACCCCATTCTATTTTCTTCTTATTTGCTTCTATTTCATCACGCATTGCTTGTTTCTTCTTAAGCTCAATTTCATATAATTGAGACTTTAAAAGTTGCATTGCTTTTGTTTTGTTGTCTAATTGAGAACGCGTTTCAGAGTTCTCAATAATAATACCAGTAGGGTGGTGACGCAATCGTACTGCTGTCTCTACTTTATTAACGTTCTGTCCACCTGCACCACTAGATCGCATAGTCTCCCAAGAGATATCTGATGGGCTAATTTCGATTTCGATAGTATCATCTGCTAATGGATAAACATAAACAGATACGAATGAGGTATGACGCTTAGCATTGCTGTCAAATGGTGAGATACGCACTAAACGGTGAACTCCGTTTTCGCCTTTTAAGTATCCGAACGCAAATTCTCCATCGAACTCTAAGGTTACTGTTTTTACACCAGCAACTTCTCCTTCTTGGTAGTTTAGTTCTTTTACATTAACGCCGTTCTTCTCTCCCCACATGATGTACATACGCATCAGCATAGCTGCCCAATCGCAACTCTCTGTACCTCCTGCACCTGCCGTAATCTGTAGTACAGCACTCATATTATCTCCTTCGTCAGAAAGCATGTTTTTAAACTCTAGTTCTTCTATAATCTGAAGCGTTTTTTCATACTGTTCTACTACTTCTTCTTCTGTGTATTCACCTTCTGCATAGAATTCTAAAAGAATCTTTAATTCCTCTAGGTTAGATATAGCAGATTCATAGCCTTCTACCCATTTCTTTTTGGACTTCAGGGCTTTAACGATAACTTCTGCTTCTTTAGGATTATTCCAAAAGTCTGGAGCAAAAGTTTTTTCTTCCTCGTTTGTTATTTCGATAAGCTTCTTATCGATGTCAAAGATACCTCCTTAACGCACCAAGGCGATCAATAATATCCTTCTGTTGTTCTGTGGTTACCATAATTTTTAATACTTTTATAGCACAAAAATACTTATTCCTATCAATTTATGGAAATTAATTTAATCAGTGATACAATCACTAAGCCTACACCTGAAATGTTGAATTACATGATGAAAGCGAGGGTAGGAGATGATGTTTACAAGCAAGATGGAAGTACCAATGAATTAGAAATTGCTGTTGCTGAGTTGTTTGGGATGGAAGCAGCCCTTTTTTTTCCTTCAGGAACAATGGCAAATCAAGTCGCTATAAAATTGCATACTCAACCTGGAGATCATTTAATTTGTGATAAAAGTTCTCATATCAATATGTTTGAAGGGGGAGGGATAGCAGTGCACAGTGGAGTGAGTTGTGCATTAATAGATGGAGATAGAGGACGTATTACAGCAGAGCAAGTCTTGGAAAACTATAATGACCCCAATAATATTCACTTGCCAATCACTAAATTAGTTTGTATAGAAAATACGACAAATTTAGGTGGAGGAGCTTGTTATGAGCTAAGTGAGATAGAGCGTATTCGTGAGGTGTGTAATGAAAAGGGATTAAAGATGCACTTAGACGGGGCTAGATTATGGAATGCATTGGTGGCTAAATCACAACATCCAAGTCAGTTCGGTGCTTTATTTAATACGATATCAGTGTGTTTCTCTAAAGGACTTGGAGCTCCAGTGGGTTCTGTGTTGTTAGGATCGAAAGAAGATATCAAAAAAGCTATTCGCCTACGTAAATTAATGGGGGGAGGAATGCGTCAGATTGGGTATTTAACTTCGGCTGCTTTGTTCGCTTTAAAAAATAATGTTGGTCGCCTGCAAAGAGATCATTTCAGAGCGAAGCAAATAGAGATGGTTTTAAGTAAGAAAATATGGGTTAAGGAGGTTTTGCCTGTTCAAACTAATATCGTCGTTTTTAGGCTGCAAGAAATAGCTCAAAACAAAGTCTTTATAGATAAGTTGAAACAAAAGAATATATTTATCAGTGATATGGGAGGGGGATGGCTTCGTATGGTGACACATTTAGATTATCGCGAAGTAATGCATGAATATGTAATAGAAGCTCTTACTAAACTATAATTGTAGAGGTAGAGGTAAGACGATGTAAATCGTTTATTTAGTAATATTTATGTTTTTAGATCAGGGAAATTGACTTACCTTTGTTTAGATTTAAATTAAATAATGGAAAAATTAAAACAACGTTGGGGTATTACATCAAATTGGCAAATGGGTGTAATCTTATTAGTTTTTGCAATTACAGGTTCTACTGCAGCTTACATATCGAAACCTATTTTAACTAGCATAGGGCTAGACAGAGCTACAACTAATCCGTTTATATATTGGGTTCTGTATATTGTGCTAATTCTGCCCGTTTATAAAGTTATTTTGATTTGTGTGGGTACTATATTTGGACAACATCGCTTTTTTTGGAATTTCGTGATGAAAATGCTAAGAAGAATGGGTTTTGGTTCTTTAGTGCCAAAAGATAAATAAGAAGTTTACCAATTATTATATTTATAAAAAAGCTGAAAGTATTAGTTAATACTTTCAGCTTTTTTTGTTCTATTTAGTTCTTGTGAATGATAAAGATACAAGGTCTTTTGTGTAAGTCTTCTTTTGTGTTTTTCCATTGAGAAGCTGGTTTAGTCTGTATAAACTCTGTCTCTAAGGTTATATCACAAGCTACGCAGATAAGAGTGTTTGGATTTAATATCTGTACCATATCTTGTAACAGTTGATTATTTCTATATGGAGTTTCTATAAATAACTGTGATTGGTTTTTCTCTTGAGAAGTTCTCTCTAAAGCTTTAAGAGCACTCTTTTTATCACTTTTATCTATAGGTAGGTATCCATTGAAAGCAAAGCTTTGTCCGTTCATTCCTGAAGCCATAACGGATAATAAGATAGAAGAGGGACCTACTAAAGGAGTTACTTTAATATTTCTTTTATGAGCTATGTCTACAATAACTGCTCCAGGGTCTGCGACACCAGGACAACCTGCTTCACTCATTACACCAACGCTTTTGCCTTCTAATAATGGTTTAATATATTCTTTGTATTCACTTACTTCAGTGTGTTTATTTAAAGGAAAAAGAATAAGTTCTGATTGTTTTTTTTCAGGACATATGCTTTTAATAAAACGTCTTGCTGTTTTTTCATTTTCAACTATGAATATGTCAAGCATTTCGATAGCGCGTTTTACAGTTTGTGGCAAAACGTCCATAGGATTTGTAGTGTCTCCTAGGGTGATAGGGATTAGGTATAGTGTACCTGTAGGTATATTATTTGTCATTTGTCAAATTTCTCTCAAATAGAGTACAAAGGTAAAGATAAAGTATAGTACAAAAAAGAAAAGGAAGAAAATGACTTTCTTCCTTTTACTTACATATATCTAAGATTTTAAATCTTTGGCTATTACATTACAAACTTCATCTAAAAGATGAAAAACATGTTCAAAACCATCATCTCCTCCAAAATATGGATCAGGTACTTCTAGGTTTTGACCTGGTGTGTTTTCATTAAGAATTAACTTTACTTTATTTTTAGCTTCTTGACTAGGTGCTAACTTAATTACATTTTCGTAATTAGATTTGTCCATCACATAGATGCGATCAAAATTAGTAAAGTCACTTACTTTAAACTGTCTTGCTCGTTGTGTAGTTAAATCAATATTGTATTTTTTAGCAACAGCTATTGATCGTTTGTCTGGTTGACTACCTATATGCCAATCTCCAGTACCAGCTGAATCAACAAAAAAACTTTCTGTAGAAAGCTTTGATTGTAATATCCCTTCTGCTAAAGGCGAACGGCAAATATTGCCTAAACAAACCATCAATACTTTTGTCATTACATACTGAATTTAATATTTATATCATCGTGGAATTTCTTAAACTCCTTATCCGTTTCTAATAAATTATCCACAGTTTTGCAAGCGTGTAATACTGTAGCGTGATCTCTATCTCCTATTTGTGAACCAATAGAAGCTAAAGAAGCTTTAGTGTATTTTTTAGCAAAGAACATCGCTAGTTGTCTAGCTTGAACTATGTTTCTTTTTCTTGTCTTAGAACGCAATGTTTCTGTGTCCATTTGGAAATAATCAGAAACAATTTTTTGAATATAATCGATAGAGATTTCTCTCTTCACACTCTTCACAAATTTCTCAACAACTTGTCTTGCTAAGTCAATTGTTACTTCACGCTTATTAAATGAAGATTGAGCGATTAATGAAATGATAGCTCCTTCTAATTCTCTAATATTAGAGTTTACATTTTTAGCTACATATTCGATTATTTCTTTTGGCATATCTACTCCATCACGGAATAATATTCCTTCAACAATTTTTACTCTTGTTTCAAAATCTGGGTGTGATATCTCTGCAGATAATCCCCATTTAAAACGAGATAAAAGACGTTGTTCGATATCTTGAATATCTACTGGTGCTTTATCAGAAGTAAGAATTACTTGTTTACCATTTTGGTGTAAATGGTTGAAGATATGGAAAAACACATCTTGTGTACCTGATTTACCTGATAAGAATTGAATATCATCGACGATAAGTACATCTATTAATTGATAGAAGTAGATAAAGTCATTACGCGTATTCTTACGTACAGAGTCAATATACTGTTGAGTAAAGACTTCAGCAGAAATGTACAAGACAGTTTTTTCTGGGTAAAGATCTTTAATTTCAACACCGATAGCGTGTGCTAAGTGAGTCTTTCCTAATCCAACTCCTCCAAAAATAAGAAGTGGGTTAAAAGAAGTACCACCTGGTTTATTCGCAACAGCCATACCAGCAGAACGTGCCAATCTATTTGAATCACCTTCTAAGAAGTTATCAAATGAATAGTTTGAATTTAACTGAGATTCGATTTTTACGTTTCTGATTCCAGGAATTACAAAAGGGTTTTTTAATTCTGGATTCTTGTTTTGAATAGGTACATCTAACTCTTGAGGTTTTACTGGACCTCTTTGTGTACTTGGTAATTGTTCTGTATAAGGTTGTTTGTTTCCAGAAGGAGTTTCCATCTGAATCTTATACAATAACTTTGCTTCAGCTCCTAACTGTTTTGTTAGGGCTACTTTTAGGATTTTTACATAGTGTTCTTCCAACCACTCGTAAAAAAACTTACTAGGCACCTGAATATAAAGAGCATTCTCTGTAAGCTCAATAGCCTTAATAGGCATGAACCATGTCTTGAATGCTTGTTCTTGGATGTTATCCTTTATGAATTCAAGACAATTATTCCATACAGATTCTGCTGTCTTAATTGTATTATCGTGCATTTTAGGTTAGAATTATAAAAACAGTTACTACTTTTGAGGGATTTTCAAGGGGAGAAAATGACCTCTTATTTCAGTGGCAAATATGTGAACAATTTTTGGGATAAAAAAACCTTTTTGTCATTGCAAAGTATAAAATAATTTGTTAAGTATAAGAAAAAAAATAACTCACAAGTTTATTAGAAAGATTATGAAATATTTTGATTATAAGGTTCGCGTACGTTATGCGGAGACAGATAAAATGGGCGTTGTATATCACGGTAACTATGCGCAATACTTTGAAATTGGGAGAGTTGAGTGGTTGAGGAACTTAGGTATATCGTATAAGAAAATGGAGGAACTTGGTGTTATGTTACCTGTGGTATCGTTAACTATGAATTATAAGAAATCAGCCTTCTACGATGACGATTTAACCATACGTACAATCTTTAAAAAACTTAGTTCTGTGAAGATAGAATTTGATTATGAACTATATAACGAAAAAGGCGATTTATTAACAACAGGTAATTCCGTTTTAGTGTTTGTGAATATGGAAACAGGAAGACCAATGGCTGCACCAGATTATGTTGTTGATAAAATACAAATGTTAGAAAAATAGCAGTCATTTTAGAGTGAATAAAAATAATCTAGTTGAACAATTGTTTTTGTTAGTTGTCTTTTAATGGTAAAAAAGACAAATTAGGTACAGCATTACTTAAAACAAATATTTATATTTACACAAAAGATTATAAATTATGAAACCAATATATTGGCTGATGAGCCTAGGTACACTTTTATCAATAGGGACGTATGCACAAGAACCAAAGTTGTTAGATGGTCGTGTACGTTTATATGATGGAAATGTAGTTCCTGTTACTATTGAAAATAAAAGAAGTAAAGAAGTGACTAAAGCTGATGGACGTGGGTATTTTATCATGGATGCAGCTGTAGGGGATACTATTCGTTTTTCTGATAAGAAGTTAGCTTCTGTTAATTATATCATTGGCAAAGAAGATTTGAATGCCAGTAGGTTTAATGTACTAATGACTAAAAAAGGGCAGTCCTTAGATGAGATTATCATTGTTCGCAAAGATTTTGGTGATGACTTCTTTGAAGGTGTTCCTAATAAAAACCTTACAGCAGCAGAGAAACGTTATAAAAAGAATAATACTGTTTTTTCCTCAACATCTAACTATGGAATGGGAATTAGTTTAGATGCCTTAGTTAATATGATATCTGGTCAAAAGAAAAGAGATAAACAGGCGATTCTTTATGAAAAATTAGATATAAAAGTGCAGCAGTTCTTAGATGACTACACTAGAGAAGAACTGTTAGAGGATTTTAAAATTCCTGAAGAACGTTTAGAGGCATTTCTTTACTACGTAGTAGCTCAGCCTAGTTTTGAAAAAATAAAAGTAGAGCGCACAGAAGGTTTTAAACTTTATTTAGCTCAAGAATATATTGATTTCTTAGGGTTTATGGATTTAGAAGAATAATGATTTTAATGTAGAATCATATCATGATATTATTATAGAAACTGAGTAATAGTACGCTATTATTCAGTTTTTTTATTGGTCTTAAGTATAAAAGTAGAGATATCAAATAAAGCATCTTTACTATAAGCTTTACGACCTTGGAAGACAAATAACCACTTTTTCCATTCAGGCCATTGCGCATCTAATTGATAGTTGAATAACTTTGCATTTAGTAGACCATGTGTACTTCTTGGATATACTTTGATAGTGGTAGTGTCTGATTCTCTATTAGAAGTATATTGTTGATAAAGTTGAGCATTGGTACCAGCAGGGACATTAAGATCATCACTTCCCCATAAGGCTAATAGAGGACCTTGCATATTTTGTAAATCAACAGAAGAATCAGCTTTGAGATTTCTAGCAATGAATAAGAATCTATCTTTTTCTATTTCTGATTCTTTAATTGTACAATCATTAAAATCAGTGAATAGTTTATAATCTGCTTGCTGTATAGAGTCTGCTTTTCGTTTTATTTCTTGTTCTGAGTATCCTTCTTCCTCTAAGCGTTTAGTTGTATAGTAATAACCTTGATCCATCCAATTAACGGCTCCTCCGATGATAACAGAGAAAGCAGGCTTAGTAAGGATAGCTGCTTTTGGAATGACCCAGCCTCCTTGAGAGAAACCTAGATATCCAATTCTATTCGGAGCAATTCCTTTGTCATGTACTAGAAAGTCAAAAGCATCTTTAGCTTCTACAGCTCTGTCCGTGATGGATTGGTTTAACCAATTTCCTTTGCTTTTATCTATACCTTTCTTGTCCCAGGTAAATACAGCAATTCCTTGATCTACTAGATGATGTATTAAAGGAAGGTAGCCTGAGTTAGAGGTCTTGTTTTGTGGGCCATCTCCATGAATAAAAATAGCGATAGGAGCAGTTTTAAAAAACTCTTTTTTAGGTAGAAATAAAGTGGCAGACAATTCCTCTCCTTGTGAAGTAAAGATTACTTCCTTTTGTGTAATCGTCGTGTCATCAAAATCTTGACTTCCTAAGAAGAAAAAATAAAGAAAAATAATGAGAAAGGTAGTAAAGATTGCTGCAAGTATTTTCCAAAGCATAGCTGTATTTTTAGCCAAATATAAGCAGGTACGCGAATAGAAAAATAATATATTTAACTCAACAGTATTTTTTCAGTACTGAAACTACAAATAAAGGAGAAAAAGCTAATTGTATCTAAAATAGACTATTGAGTGAAAGTAAAGAACGAAACTAATATGCTTCGTCCGTTTCTTCGACAACTTTTACTTCATAAAATGGAACAAAAGCAGCTAGCGCTTGTTCATATTCATTTTTGCGTATAGATAACTCTATTTCACAGCTCATTTCCATTTTTTGACTTAGAATGTTTAAGTCTTTTTCTTTGATTACACGCATGACATTGTTCATGTCTTTGTATTCAAAGCGAACTTTAAACTTCTTATCAATTGTTTTTTCTATAATTTCCGCTTCTTCCATGGCCATCTGAGCTGCTGCACGATAGGCAGTGATGAGTCCTCCTACGCCCAGCTTTATACCACCGAAATAGCGTACCACTACGATTAGAATATCTGTGACCTCATAAGATTGTATTTGTCCATAGATAGGAGCGCCTGCAGTATTACTAGGTTCTCCATCATCATTAGCACGATAGTATACCTGTTCTGCTCCAAGTTGAAAGGCATAGCACCAGTGGCGCGCATTATAATGCTCTTTCTTGATGCGATCGATGATTTCTTTTACTTCTTCTTCGCGTTGAATAGGAAAAGCATAGCCAAAAAACTTACTATTCTTTTCTTTATACAATACTTCTTCTGTCGGTTTACTTATTGTTTTATATGAATCTAATGCTTCTGCCATTATTTGCGATATACTATTCTTAATTCGTTGTCTAAAATACGATGTTTTACTACTTTATCAAATCCTGAAAGATGTGGAGAAGGGATACCTTCTGTTATTGGAGTACTTCCAATAAATACTCTTGCTTCATCCCATAACTCTGCATCAATAAAATGCTGAAGTGTATGCGTACCACCTTCTACTACAACAGACATAATCTGATGTCTGTATAAAATATCTAGAATCTGTGGTACTAGAGATTGACTAAAATCTGCATGCTCATAGATTAGATTATCAGTAGAGACTAAGTCTTGATTAGCCGTGATACAGATTGTTTTGACATTATTATCTTTAATGCTAAAGGAATTGTCTATTTTGCCAATTCTATCAATAAATACACGGATAGGGCTTTTGCCGTACCAATCTCTTGTAGTAAGAGAAGGATTATCACTAAGAACTGTTTGTGTACCTACTAAGAAAGCCATTTCTTCACTTCTCCATTGATGTACTAATTGTTTAGAATAGGCATTCGATATCCAGAAAGGTCTATTAGTAGTTCTTTGTATAGGAGCGATAAAGTGATCTATAGACTCAGCCCATTTTAGGATAATATAAGGGCGTTTTTGATTGTGAAATGTAAAAAAACGCTTGTTACTATCTTGGCATTCTTTTTCTAATACACCTACTATTACTTCTATTCCTGCATCACGCATTTTTTGAATTCCTCTGCCACATACTTTTGCAAAGGGATCTACAGTACCGATAACGACTTTAGGTATCTTCTTTTCGATTACCAAGTCACAGCACGGAGGAGTCTTACCAAAGTGACTACATGGCTCTAGACTGACATATAAAGTACTTTCTTTAAGGAGCTCTTGATTCTGAACAGATGCTATTGCATTAGGCTCAGCATGAGGACCTCCATAAGGAGAAGTGAAGCCTTCTCCGATAATGCGATTGTTGTGTACTACCACAGCTCCTACAGAAGGATTAGGCATAGCAGCATAAGTTCCTTGTAGTGCTAACTGAATACAGCGAGAAATATATAATTCGTGTCTTTCCAAAATTGATAATAATGTATCTTTGAACAAAATTAAACTAAAACATTTGTTTTTAAAGAATACTATGCAGATAAAGTACTACCAATCCTATTTTAAAGAGAGTTTAACTCCTATTTATGATGCTGTGGAAGCGGAGCAATTATTTTTGATTGCTTTAGAAGAGATAGAAGGGAAAACTAGAATTGATCTAGTTATGAATCCAACGATGCAGACAGATAAGGTAGCAGTATGGGAATCTGTATTAGAAGAATTAAAACAAGAAAAACCAATTCAATATATCTTTGGGCAAGCCTATTTTTACGGATTGACCTTTAAGGTGAATGAGTTTACTCTTATTCCAAGAGCAGAAACAGAAGAATTAGTAGAGTGGATAATAAATAGTGTCAACCCATCTAAACCTATTAGAATATTAGATATAGGAACAGGAAGTGGCTGTATAGGAATAACATTAGCGAATGAATTACCTCTAGCTAGAGTTACTTTAATGGATGTTTCTGATAAGGCTTTAGAAGTAGCGAAACAGAATGCAGTAAGTAATGGAGTGGCTGTGGAAACGATTTTACAAGATGTATTACAACTAGAAAAGTTGAAGAGTCAGTACGATATTATAGTGTCTAATCCTCCTTATGTACGCAACTTAGAAAAAGTAGAAATAAAAAAGAATGTATTAGATTATGAGCCTCATCTAGCTCTATTCGTAGAAGATAATGATCCACTGATATTTTATAGAAAGATAGCTCTTCTAGCCAATAACAACTTACAAACAGGAGGTATGTTGTTCTATGAAATTAACCAGTATTTAGGAGAGGAGACTAAAACATTGTTTGAATCTCTTGATTTCACAGGTGTAGAGTTAAGAAAAGATATGGTAGGAAATGATAGAATGATTAAAGCTGTTAAACGATAAGTGAGTAGAGTAATTAACGTCATAGAGATAAAAGCTTTTTCCTGCTGTAGTAGCTGAATTTATGGAATATTCTATTTCTAGTAGTAACACCTCACAAGTATTGTAAGCAATTCTCATGAACTTATAATTAAGAATTTATTGAATAAGGACATATAAACTAATAAAGGCTATCACTAGGATAGCCTTTATTAGTTATAATTAGATTAATGAGCGTGTCCTCCGCCTCCTTCGTTTTTGATCAAGTGACTTTGAATATAGTAAGCACCAGATAGTACAATCTCACTATCTTTAGGAATGTCTTGTAAGACTGTTACCTGTGAGTACCCTAATTCTGATACTCCTGCTTTGACTTCTATTCTTTGGAAGTGATATGACATACCGCTTTCTTCTTTATGAGCATCTTCTAGAATGAAAATAAACTCACGTCCATCTGCTTTGACAATCGCGTCATTAGGCAGAGCATCTACTGTTCTCTCTCCGATATGTACTAATGCATTAACATAAAGTCCTGGTATCAGAGTCTCAGGTACATTATCAATATTAGCATGTACGATTACGGTTTTAGTACCAGGTTCAAAAGATTTATTGATACTAAAAATAGTAGCAGTTACCTCTGAATTATTGATATTAGTAAAGTTAAAAGAGACCTTTTGTCCTATTTTGATAAAAGGCATGTCTTTTTCGTACACTAATAAATCTAAGTGAATTCTAGAGTTATCTACAATAGTAAATAGAGACTGCCCCGCCATAACATTAGTACCTATTTTGACTGGTATAGTAGCTATATTACCAGATATAGGAGATACTATTCTCAACGATTTAGAGATAGACCCAGGAGCTGTATTAACTAAGCTTAGTCTATTGCTTAAAGATTGGTATCTTGCGCGTTCTATATTTAAGTCTGATTTAGTCTTCTGATATGTCTTTTCAGAGTTGACATTCTCTGCTCTTAGAGTTTGCTGACGTTTATACTCTAGTTCTAAATATTCTAATGTGTTTTTAGAAACGAGGTATTCCTCTTGTAGCTGAATATATTCAGGACTATCTATAATTGCTATTGTTTGCCCTTTTTTTACATAGTCTCCTAGATTCACATTGATATTTGTGATTGTACCACTTAAAAAAGAAGATACATCAGCCTGACTTTGAGCAGGAAGCTCAGTATTACCATTTACTCTAATGACATCACTTAAGTTTTTTTGCTGTACTTGTCCTAGTTGAATGTTAGAAGCAGTGTATTGAGCTTGGTTGAGCTCTACCTCTTTATTAGCAGATTCTTCTTTCGCTTCTGTTTTTGTAGTACTCTCTGTTTTTTCGTTTTCGTGATCATGACCAGAATGGTCTTCTTCAGCATTTTTACAGCTAAATAATAGAATACTTGTAGCTATTGATAAAAATATAATCGACTTTTTCATTTCTCTGATATTATTGGTTTACTAAATAATGTAGGGTATTGTGACTTAGGTTATACTGTAGAATAGCATCTAAGTAATTCATCTGAATCGCTAGTGCTGTTTCTACGGATTGAATGTATTCTACATAAGAGATATCCCCATTATTATAAGATTTCTTAGCGTGGTCTTTGATAAGAGCAGCATTCTTTAAAGCATTTTCTTGATAGTAATCGATTACTTTCTCTTGTGCTTTGATAATGTCAAATTGTTGTTGAACATTTTCTTCTAATTGTTTGTGCAGGTATTCTTTTTGCACTGTAGCTTGTTGTATTTCATACTTCATCGCTTTTACCTTAGCGTTTTGACTACCAAAGAAGATAGGTATAGAAATCCCAACAGTATAACTTGGTACACGCAATTCTTTCCCATAAGTGACAGGTAGTCCATTACTCCCTGTTACAGTTCCTGAATCTGATTTTATATTATAACCTAATGTGAAGTCAGGTAAGAAGTTTGCCTTCTCTAGTCTTCTATTTGCTTCTATTGTTTCGATCTCTTTTTCTGCTAGCTGAATAGTGTTGTTTAAACTCAAATCAAAGTCAACATCCGCCTCGTGTTTGTCATACACAATATCAGTGTTCATAGGGATGAAATCTTCCTCTAAGTTTAATAGAGCTTTTAGCTTAGAAGTTTCGTTGTCTATCCCTGTTTTATTTTGTGTGATAAGTACTCTTAACTCTTGTTCTTTAGCAGAAGCTACATTACTTTCCATCAGTGTAGTTTCACCTGTTTCATAGCGAAGCTTAGCTGATTTAGAAAAATCCTTTAACAAGTCTGCTTGTTCTTTGAGTAGTACTTCTTTTGAAAGTGCATACAATAAGTTTTCCCAAGCTTGTCTTACTGCGTATTCCGTAACATTAACAGCTCCTTGTTGTTGGATAACAGCTGTCTCGTAAGCCTTATTTAGAACAGACTTTTTCTTTCCATAGGTAAACGGTGAGAAAGATTGAGAAATAGACAAGGTAATGTCCTTTTTCTCTTTAGTATCTAAATACCCAAAACCTGTTGAGATATCTGTTTTAGCTAGGTCAAAGTACGTTCCTATCATTTGCTTTTGAGCAATTGTATTATACTCTGCCGCTTTTATTCCTTTATTATTTGCTACGCTTAGTTCTAAGGCCTCTTGTAATGTAAGCTTTTTGACTTCTTGTGCTTGTGTACCTATTCCTATTAGTAATAATAGAGTAGAGGCTACTATAGTTTTATTTTTTTTGCCTATTCCCAATCCTTTTTCTTCATAGTAATAGATAATAGGCAAGACGATTAACGTTAAGATAGTAGCAGAGATTAACCCTCCAATAACTACTGTAGCTAGGGGTTTTTGTACTTCTGCTCCAGCACTAGTGCTCAGTGCCATTGGTAAGAAACCTAGAGAAGCTACAGCTGCTGTAAGTAATACAGGGCGTAGACGTATTTTAGTTCCTTCTATTATTCTTTCATATAAATCCATACCTTCTTTTTTAAGTGAGTTAAACTGACCGATTAGTACGATACCATTTAATACAGCGACTCCGAAAAGTGCGATAAATCCAACTCCTGCTGAGATACTAAATGGCATATCTCTAAGCCATAATGCAGCTACTCCACCGATAGCAGAAAGAGGAATAGCAGTAAAAATCATCAAGGACTGTTTTACTGATTTAAAAGTAAAGTATAACAACACAAATATTAATGCTAGAGCTACTGGTACAGCTACCATTAATCGGTTTGTTGCTTCCACTAAGTTTTCAAATTGTCCTCCATAAGTGATAAAGTATCCATCAGGCATATCTAGTTTTTTATCTAAGATGGCTTGAATATCATTCACCACACTTTTTACATCTCGTTCGCGGACATTAAATCCTAATACAATACGTCTTTTACCATCTTCTCTACTGATCTGTTGAGGACCGTCTTCATAGTCGATATTAGCGATTTGCCCTAAGGGAATTTGTTGCCCATTCGCTAATGGAATAAACATATTTCTAAGGTTTTCAATATCTTGTCTAGAATTGCTTTCTAAGCGTACGACTAGGTCAAATCTCTTTTCTCCTTCATAAACTACTCCTGCAGTTTCTCCTGCAAAACCAGCTCTTACGACTTGACTGATTTCAGATATGGTAAGCCCATATAGCGCAAGTTTATCTTGATTATACTTAATCGATATCTGTGGCAATCCGCTTACTCTTTCTAGTTTAGTACTAGCTACACCAGGTACACCTGAGATTAGACCACTTATTTCATCACCTATACTCGCTAGGCGATCTAGGTCGTCTCCAAACACTTTAATCGCTACATCACTTCTTACTCCGGTCATTAGTTCGTTAAAACGCATTTGGATAGGTTGAGAGAACTCTGTCGTTACTCCCGGTATTTCTTCTAACGCTTCTTCCATTAGAGAAATAAGTTCCTCTTTGGTTTTAGCTGATGTCCATTCTTTTTTCTCTTTTAAAATAATAATCATATCGGCAGCTTCCATAGGCATAGGATCTGTTGGAATCTCCGCACTACCTATTTTTGAGATGACCATTTTCACCTCAGGGAAGCGCTCCATTAGAATCTGTTCTGCTTTAGTCGTAGTCTCTATTTCTTGGGATAGCGAACTACCAGAAGAGATAATAATATGTGTAGCTAAATCCCCTTCGTCTAGAGTAGGAATAAACTCACCTCCCATACGACCGAAGACAAATAAAGCAATGGCAAATAATCCAAAAGCAATAGCTAGAACGATTCTTTTTATTTTAAAAGCACCTTCTAATAGAGGTTTATACCAACTATATAGTTTGTCAATAATCTTATCACTAAAGTTTGGTTTTTCTTTTCCTGCTTTCTTTGATAAGAATAACGAAGAGGCCATAGGTACATAAGTAAGCGAAAGAATGAAAGCTCCTAGAATAGCAAATGACACAGTCATCGCCATAGGGCCAAACATTTTTCCTTCGATGCCTGTTAAAGCTAATATAGGCAAGTACACGATTAGGATAATAATTTCTCCAAACGAAGCACTTGTTCTTATTTTAGACGAAGCAGTATATACTTCAGTGTTCATTTCGTCTTGGGTGAGCACTCTATTTTTACCTGCATGGAGTCGATGTACTATGGCTTCTACAATAATAACAGCTCCATCGACTATTAATCCGAAATCAATCGCTCCTAAACTCATTAAGTTACCACTTACACCGAATAACTTCATCATAGAGATAGCGAATAATAAGGCTAGAGGTATCACAGAAGCTACGATTAGCCCTGCTCTCCAGTTTCCTAAAAGCAATACTAGTACAAATACGACAATCAGAGCACCTTCGATAAGGTTTGTTTGTATTGTGCTAACTGTTTTGTCGATTAATTTAGTTCTATCTATAAAAGGTTCTATTGCTACTCCTTCAGGTAGTGTTTTTTCTATTTGAGTGATTCTTTCTTTTACCGCTTTGACCACTTCTTGTGTATTGGCATCTTTTAGCATCATCACCATACCACTCACATCTTCACCTTTTCCATCTTTAGTCACAGCACCATATCGAATACTGCTCCCGATGCGTACTTCTGCTACATCGCGCACTAATACAGGTGTACCGTTGTTAGACTTCACTACGATTCGCTCTATGTCTTCTATGCTTTTTACCATTCCTACACTTCTGATGAAGTAAGCATAAGGTTTTTTGTCAATATAAGCCCCTCCAGTATTCTCGTTATTGGCTTCTAGTGCGTTAAATATCTCAAGGATAGAGGTGTTCATACTGTTAAGCAAGTCAGGTTTTACTGCTATTTCGTATTGCTTTAATTGACCTCCTAGGGTGTTTACTTCAGCCACTCCTTTTACACCTACCAGTTGTGGTTTGATAATCCAGTCTTGTATAGTACGTAGATCCATACTATTGTATCTTTCTTCGTAGCCATCTTTAGGGTAGACTACATATTGGTATATTTCGCCTAGCCCTGTACTCACAGGAGCTAACTCAGGTGTTCCTACTCCTTTAGGAATGACTTCTTCAGCAGTTTTTAGTTTTTCTGATATTTGATTACGAGCCCAGTATATATCCGTGTCTTCTGTAAATACTACAGTGATCACACTTAGTCCAAACCTACTGATAGAGCGAAGTTCCGTTATATTAGGAATAGGCTTTACAGCCTGCTCGATAGGATAGGTGATGAATTGTTCCACTTCTTGTGTTGCTAGTGTAGGAGAACTAGTGATAATTTGAACTTGATTATTGGTTATATCAGGTTGAGTATCCATTGGTAAATTAAGTAGAGAATAAGTCCCAAGCGTGATTAACCCTAGAACAAATAGTCCAATAATAAACTTGTTGCGGATACTAAAATGTATGATTTTATCTAACATAGTAGTAATAGTCTTAAAAATGATTTGTGATGTGTTGTATGGGCTAAGTAATGCCCCATAACAAGAGTTAACTTTATGATTCTATAAGCCTGTATAGGATAGCTACAATCTTGTTCTCTGTTAGAATATAGCTACAGAAATAAGTAGCTCTACAGGTTCATTGAACAACATTATAGCTCAATGAATAGATAGAAAAAGAAAGTTAAAAGGGTATTAAGCAACTATTTTAGGTGGTTGCCAAATAGGGTACTCCATTCTAATCACAGTATCTTTGTGATATGAAGGGATTTTGTGGTTGTGTTTTACAGAAGAAAGGTCTATTACATTAATGACTTCTGCCACAGTTAAAGAAACTGCGCAACAAGAACAGCTACACAATGGAGAGCACACATCTAAGTGGTCTATATCAGAGTCAGCCTGTTGTAAAGAAGTTAAGTGTATAGATTTTGTACTTTGAGTAATATTCAAATCAACATAACTATCCGCACAAGGATAGAAACTTATCGCTAGAAAAACTAACGAAAGAAATAAGTTTAATATGTTGTTGAATTGTTTCATAAGGCAAATATAGTAGAAAGAGATGAGATGATAAAACATAGACTATGTCTTTGCAACAGTGTTGCATAGCTAAATATGGAATACAATAGACTCATACTACTGTTTATTATAGTACAACAGTTCTTGTTCTTATGAGATCCTTGTGTTATTCAGACTCACATTTGTTATATTTTCTTCGCTTATAGGGATTTAACATAAGTTTTTAAGTGTTTCATTTTCAATTAAGTAAATTAGTGGGAACTTAAAAAAATATAATTATGAGTACACAGATAAAATCAAGTATTAAAACAATTAACCCAACTACGGGAAAAGAAGAAAAAGTGTATCCAGTGATGTCACCTGAAGAAATAGATAAGATCTTAGCTAAAGCAGATAAGACCTTTCTGACATGGGGAAAGACAACGATAAAAGAAAGAGCAGCTATTATTCATAAAGTAGCAGAAGCTTTCAGAGCACGCAAGGAAGAGCTAGGAGCCTTAATCACTCGTGAGATGGGTAAACTACACAGTGAAGGGATAGGAGAAGTGCTATTATGTGCGGATATCTTTGACTTCTATGCTACTAATGCAGAAACCTTATTAGCAGATGAAAAGATAAAAATACCTCACGGAGAAGCATTTATTAGTAAAGAACCCATAGGTACTATTCTTAGTGTACAGCCGTGGAACTTCCCATTCTATCAGATTACACGTTCTGCTGCTCCTAATCTTATGGCAGGGAATACAATGGTGTTAAAACACGCTTCTAATATTCCTCAGTGTGCAGAGATTATGGAGATAATCTTTAAAGAATGTGGTCTACCTGATGGGGTATACACTAACTTATTTGTGCCAGGAGCATCTATAGAAGCGATTATCGGTGATCCTAGAGTGAAAGCTGTAGCATTCACAGGAAGTGAGCCAGCAGGATCGAGTGTAGCTGCTGCTGCAGGTAAGCACATTAAGAAAACGACATTAGAGTTAGGAGGTAGTGATGCTTTCGTAGTACTAGATGATGCAGATCTTAAGAAAGCAATTAAGGGTGCTGTGGAAGGTCGACTATGGAATGCAGGTCAAGTATGTGTATCGCCTAAACGTCTTATAGTAGATAAGAAATTAGCTAAGGCGTTTATTGAAGGAGTGACTGAACAAGTAAAGCAAACGAAAGTAGGGGATCCTATGTCAGCCGATACTCAGTTAGCACCTCTAAGTAGTGAGAAAGCAAGAGAAGATGTATTAAAACAAGTGAAGAAAGCTGTAGAACAAGGCGCTAAGTTAGTCTATGGTGGAAATAAATTAGATAGAGAGGGATGGTTTATGGAACCAACTATTCTAACAGGTATCAAAAAAGGGATGGATGCCTATAGCGAAGAGATATTCGGTCCTGTATTCATGATTTATGAAGTAGAGAACGAGGCAGAGGCTATCGCATTAGCTAATGATACAGATTATGGATTAGGCGGTAGTGTATTCACAGAGAATAAAGAAAGAGGAGTGAAGGTCGCTCGTCAGATTGCTACCGGAATGGTGTATATCAACCATGTGACAGGTATCTCACCAGAATTACCTTTTGGTGGTACGAAGAAGTCAGGGTATGGTAGAGAACAAGCGAAATACGGTATCCATGAATTCGTCAATGAAAAACTGATCAGAGTAACTGATATAGATAAAGCTTATTAGTAGTAATAAGTACTTTTAATTGTTTAAGTGGAGGGTGTTCTTTATAGAACATCCTCTTTTTTTATATTCATAGGTTAATGAATTTTATATGACAAAGAATGTTCTGTAGAGGCACAATACATTGTATCTAACGTGTAGTGTGTATATCAGTAATGTTCTGTAGAGACGCAATACATTGCGTCTACCGTATAGTATGTCCATCAATATGATTTATAGGTTATTATAGAATTTGTCTTGTTTCCATGTAATAGGATTCATTATAATATAATTAGCAATCTTAATATAAGATTCTGCAGTTCGTATGATATGATCATGATATCTTGGTTGCCAGAAAAAAGGAATATTTAGTGTGTAAGCATCTTTCTTTACTCCTACTTTAAATCCTCTTATTATAGAGCCTAAACTACCAGAAGTAACTTTGCATTCCTTTTTTAATGTGCTGTTGTCATTAAATGTGTTACTGTTGTTAATATGTAAAATACCATGTATATGATTAGGCATTATGATAAAAGCATCAAGTATGACATAAGGATGATATGAAGGAATATTATTCCAACATTTTAATACGCTATGTCCTAATGGGCTCAAGATTATTTCTTCTTGTTGAATTGTACCAAAGTAATTGATTCTATCTTTTGTACATATTGTAATAAAGTAAGTACCATTATTACTATAATCCCACCATTGAGCCCTGTTAGTAGGACTTCTATATATTTTATTGTTTTGATTCATTGTTTTTGGTTTAAGTAATATCTACAAAAAGTATTCCTGTTTTTTTTAATGCATTTAAATACTGGGTGTTAGACGCAAAGTGTTGCGTCTCTACATGACCTTGATTGTGTGTATTATTCTGTTAGGCGCAAAGTATTGCGTCTCTCCTTATATCATTCGTGTAATTATCCCTCATTTCCTTTGCTATTTAAATAATGTATCGTAATATTGCGATGTATTAAATGGACAGATTATGGGAATTACAAAAGCAGAATTGTTTAGCGAGAAAAAGAATCGGTTAGCGAGTATGTTTAAAGTATTAGCGCATCCAGCTAGATTAGCTATTCTTCAATACATCATTAATCAGAAAGCCTGTATCTGTAATGACTTAGTAGAAGAATTAGGTCTTGCACAAGCAACTATATCTCAACATCTGAAAGAGTTAAAAAACAGTGGTCTTATTAAGGGAAGTATAGAAGGAAAGTCTGTCTGTTATTGTATAGATGATACGGTATGGAATGAATTTGCTCAAGAATTTGGATTATTCTTTGCGCAATCAATTCAAAATAACGAATGCTGCTAAGGCATTTTTTTAAACTAACGTATCGTAATATTGCGATGTATTAATGAGTATTAAAATTTAGAAATATGAAATTATCAGAAGTAAAACAAGTGTTAGCCACCATGCAAGACGTGGTATTTAAATTAGAAGATGGTAATAGTGTACCCTCGCATTTTCATATTACAGAAGTAGGTCAGATTGATAAAAACTTTATTGACTGTGGAGGTACTGTACGAAAAGAGCAGAAAGTGAGTTTCCAATTATGGTTAGCAGATGATTACGATCATCAACTGAAAGCTGAGAAGCTATTGCACATTATTAATTTGTCTGAGCGTTTATTACAGATCCAAGATGCTGAAGTAGAGGTAGAATACCAACAGGCTACTATAGGTAAATATAATCTTGGTTTTGATACAACTAATAAGCACTTTGTATTACAAAATACCTTGACAGCGTGTTTAGCAGAAGATGCATGTGGTATACCTGTATCTAAACCTAAAGTAGCTCTGTCTTCTTTAAAAGCAGAATCTTGTTGTTCACCTAGTAGCGATTGTTGTTCGGATGAGAAATAAAAGGATGAAATTTTTAGATCGCTACCTTACCCTTTGGATATTTTTGGCCATGATATTAGGTGTCGGCGTCGGTTATTTCTTTCCCCGCATTCAAGATCTTATGGCATCGGTGTCTATTGGGAGTACGAATATCCCTCTAGCGATAGGGTTGATTGTGATGATGTATCCTCCATTAGCTAAGGTGGATTATAACTTATTACCAAAAGTGTTTGAAGATAAAAAGGCATTGACTTCATCCTTACTACTGAATTGGGTGATTGGTCCTGTTCTTATGTTTGTGTTGGCTATTATTTTTTTGAGGGATCAGCCTGACTATATGATAGGAGTGATTCTAATCGGATTGGCTAGGTGTATAGCGATGGTTTTGGTTTGGAATGATTTGGCAAAAGGAAATAAAGAATATGCTGCTATGTTAGTAGCTCTGAATAGTGTGTTTCAAGTACTTTTTTACAGTGTATATGTATGGCTTTTTATCAATGTACTACCTGCCAAATTAGGTTTGGCTACTTATGATGTACATATAGAGATAAGTGATGTGATACAAAGTGTCTTGATCTACTTAGGAATTCCCTTTTTAGCAGGCTTCTTAAGCCGAAAATACTTGGTGAAATACAAAGGAGAGCAGTGGTATAATCACAGGTTTATTCCACGCATATCACCTTTTACCTTGTATGCTTTATTGTTTACGATACTGTTGATGTTCTCTTTTAAAGGACAGCAAGTAGTAGAATTACCGATGGAAGTGATACAAGTAGGTATTCCTTTAGTCATTTATTTTGTATTGATGTTTGCCATCAGTTTTTGGCTGAACTATCGTATGAAATTACCTTATGATCACAATGCTGCTATCGCTTTCACTGCTTCAGGAAACAACTTTGAATTAGCTATTGCCATTGCTATTGCAGTCTTTGGAATACATTCTCCCCAAGCTTTTGTTGGAGTAATCGGGCCTTTGGTAGAAGTACCTGTTTTAATTGCTCTTGTGAGATTAAGCTTGTATTGGCAAAAGAAATATTATCAAAAATAAATATAGATAGAGACGTAGTTCACCACAGAACTGCGTCTTTTTGTTACAGTATCTATTCGAGAAAACTACCTGTACTTTTTTTGTTTTCTCTCTTCTTTTTACTGTTTTTTAATGGTAAATAGCTTTTTTTACTCTTATTTTTTTAGTTAAAGCAGTTATTTTGACCTTTATACAACCAATATATTAAAAAAAGCTATCATTTTTTTGAATGATATTTTATTTTAAGTTGTTGATTGTTAGTGTTTTGTTTGTTTTTGACTGTTTTTTATACTTTACTCATACCTGCTTTAACCCTAGTAAATACGAGGCATACAGCAAAATCCTTTGACAATTCATGGACAATACCTAGAGAATGGTGGAGGAAAGCGATGGTTTGTCGAAGGATGCTCCTTTTATTATCCAGCTATTGTTCTAGGATTAGCTCTTGTGATTCTATTGAGGTGGAAGAGAATTGTATAGAGAAAAAGTTATTAAGATGTGTCAGGGTATTTTTAGGAGAATAGAATAATACTAGAACTATTGAATGTGTGCTTATAATGAACTATAGGTTTAATTATGTTATTCAGATTTTATAATTCTTTAGAATAAGCTATTTGTTTGATTAATAGTATAACTTTTTGATTATTAAGGGGTTGTTTTTATTATCTTGTAACTTATTAAACATACCTATACTATATTATGAAAAAAGCATATTTGCTAGTACTGATCTTCCTTACATCAATGTATTTGTTTGCTCAAGAAAATGCACCTTTAATCACGGGAAAAGTTAATATTTCTATTAAAGAGGGAACCTTTGAATGTGACTTGACTTTATCAGATATTCCGCAGTTAAAGAACTATTATATTCGTTTAAACTCAGGCATGAACCCTTTACACTTTAGAAGTAAGGAACCAAATGACTTTTTAATCTATGCAGATAAATCAGTTACAGATTCAACTTCAACAGGAGAAACATTAGCTTACTATTTTGCAGATAATACTAAGAGTGGCAAGTTTCTACCTAAATCTTTGCAGATAAGATATGTAGGTAAATTTCCTGTAGCTACTGATACTATTGAGAATTATAGTAGAGAGGATTGGAAAGGGAATATAGCTTTTAATAATTATTCTGTTAGAGCAGATGGGAATCAATCAGGTTGGTATCCTGTTTTATACGATATAGATAAGGATAAGGCTTATGATAGGGTAAAATATGATATTGAATTAACATGTAAGGACTGTACTACGCTTTATATCAATGGGAATATACCAGTGAAGAGCCAAACTCATCGATTTAAAAGTGATGTACCTCAAGAACTAGCTATTTTTAGTGGAGATTACAAATATTCAAAAGTTGATAATACCTATTTATTAAATCCAGATATTGAAGAAAGTCAAATAAAAGAATTCGGCCATTTGATAGAATCATTTAAAAAATATTATACTACTAATATCGGTATTCCATTTGAACAAGAAACAGTATTTATAAATACTACACCTACTTCTAAGAATAATTCTTGGATGTTTGTATCTTATCCTAGTATATATACTATTGGTTGGGGAAATAATGGATTGAAAAGTATTTTTAAGCCTAAGACACAGAATTGGTTTAGACCTTTTATAGCACATGAATTAGGACATTATTACTTTGGGACTTATAAGGTGTTTAATTCAGAGTTAGGAGATATGATGAGTGAAGGATTTGCAGAATATCTATCTTGGCAATTAACTAAGGATGTCTTAGGTAAGGATATTTATAAAGGGATAGTATCTAGAAAGATAGAGGCATTAGATAAGTTTAAAGAAGCTGTTATTCCGTTTGGTAAAATAAAGTCTCAAGAAGAGTATTTGGATAGAGAGTTATATGTGTATTACTATGCACCTTTGTTATTCGAGGCGATACGAAAAGAAATCGGAGATAAACAGATGTGGAGTTGGTTAAGAAATATTCTTATGACAAAAACTGATTTTACAAACTATGATTTTCTATGTTCTACGTTAAAGGAGACAATTAAGGATGATAAGAAGTTTGAAGAAATTAAAACAAAGTATTTTGAAGGGAAAAACTCTATAAATAATGCTGTTGATGTAATAAAAAAAGAGTTGTAATTCTAAAATTATACTAATGGTCTCTGTATATCCTTAAAATACACCATCTCAGTAGATGATTTGTAAATTGGAATTATTATTTTTAGCTTTCTTAAAATAGAAAGAGTAAACTAATCATGGACACAAATACTAACTATATAGAGATCAATAAAAAAACTTGGAATGAGAAGGTGGCTTTGCACGTAGATTCTGAGTTCTATAATATGAAAGATTTTTTGGCAGGGGAGACTTCTCTAAATGAGATAGAGTTAAACTTGTTAGGAGATGTTAGAGGGAAAAAGGTTCTTCATTTACAATGTCACTTTGGACAAGATACGCTTTCGTTAGCTAGAATGGGGGCAGATGTAACAGGTG
Source organism: Myroides sp. (assembly GCF_032073645.1). NCBI lineage: Bacteria > Pseudomonadati > Bacteroidota > Flavobacteriia > Flavobacteriales > Flavobacteriaceae > Myroides > Myroides sp. The sequence continues at coordinate 76,919 of NZ_DAMANB010000017.1, read as the reverse complement.
TAGATCTGTCTGATAAAGCTGTAGAAAAAGGGAGTGAACTAGCTCAGCAGTTAGGACTAGATGTTCGTTTTATTTGCAGTGATGTGTATCAACTGCCAGAGGTGTTAGAAGAGCAGTTTGATATCGTATATACCAGTTATGGAGTGATAGGTTGGTTACCTGATATGAATAAATGGGCTGAAGTAGTATCTAAGTTTGTCAAGCCAGGAGGTAAATTTGTATTCGTAGAGTTTCATCCTTTCATTTGGATGTATGACTACGATTTTACTAAGATTGAGTACTCTTATTTTAATATAGAGCCTATTGTAGAGACAGAGACAGGTACCTACGCAGATAAGACTGCTGATGCAGAGTTTGGTAGTGTAAGTTGGAATCACAGTATTGCTGATGTTGTGCAGGGATTGGTTAATAATCAATTGCAAATAAAGGCCTTCGAAGAACATAATTATTCTCCTTATCCTTGTTTTAATCAGGTGGTAGAGATAGCACCTAAGAAGTATCAAATCAAACCTTTTGGAGATAAAGTTCCTTTAGTATATGCTATCGTAGCAGGAAAGTAAGCATGACACGGATTATATATATGAGATAACAGAGTATAATCCGTGCCTATAGTTGAGTCTATATATAGCGTATATTATAGTATAGAGTGAATAGAATATGAGGTGTATATCTATATCCATAGTGAGGTGGTAATGCGTTTGTTTTTTGGGGATTAGGATATTTTGAGTAAATTTGCCTTACTACATTAAGGTTGTCTTCTATCTTAATGACTTCATTTTTAGAAAAGTGTGTAGGTACTACTACAGTGATTGCTTTTCGTTTTTCCTAAGAATACAAGTATCAGTAACAACAGTTTTGCTCTTGTTGAGCTTATCAATAAGAGTGAGTAATACCATATTTTATACATGAACATACCACCATTCTATATATTTACAGGAGGGCCAGGTAGCGGAAAAACGACGTTACTTCATGCCTTAAAAGCTCAAGGATATACCGTAATGCCTGAAGTGGGGAGGGCTATTATCCAGCGCGAACAAGCATTGGGTAGCGATGTACTGCCTTGGGAGAATAAACAATTATTTTATGAAGCGATGTTGTCTCAGTCTGTTTATGATTACGAACATTGTATAACGGATGAGGTTATATTATGGGACAGAGGGATACTCGATAGTATAGGCTATGCCGTATTAGAAGGATTAGATATAAGTGAGGCACAGCATAATATCGCCTCCAGTCTTCCCTATATGCCAACTGTCTTTATCTTACCTCCATGGGAAGAAATCTATACGCAAGACAAAGAGCGCAAACAGGATATGGAGGTAGCTAGGGCAACTTATGAGACAATGAAAACAACGTATCAACGATATGGTTACACTCTAATAGAGGTGCCTAAAGGGACAGTAGATGAACGCGTAACCTTCGTAATGAATCAATTAAAGAAAGAAGAAAATGAAAGAAATAATAGAGACTGATAGAGTAATAATTCGCCCTTTAGAAGAAGGAGATGTAGAGGGGATATTGGCTTTAGACGGAGATATCCGAGTGTTAGAGTTCTTAGGTAAGAAACCGATAGGGAGTAAAGAAGAGGCGCTCGGCGTAATCAGATTTATTCGTCAGCAATACGAAGACTTCGGTATCGGAAGATGGGCTGTAATAGAGAAAGAAACGAATACTTTTATCGGGTGGACAGGCTTTAAGTATTTAAAAGACGGTCCTAGTGGAGTCGCAGAATACTTAGATTTAGGATACCGCTTTATCTACGAGGCATGGGGTAAGGGATATGCTACTGAGACTGCGAAAGCATGCTTAGTATATGCAGACAAACATTTGACAACGTTACCGATACATGCTAGTTCTGAAGTAGGTAATGATGGCTCTAGACATGTGTTAGAAAAAGTAGGTTTTAAAGTAGTCGATACATTTTTAGATGAAGGTGTGCCAAATTTTTGGTATATTAGACTTAAGAAATAAAAAGGCTATAACGAAGGAACGCTATGAATATGTTAATTAGATTATTCGAGCAATACGGGTATTTATCACCAATGTGTAAAGAGGCTTTGGAGAAAAATACTCAGATATTTTATAAGAGAAAAGGGGAGTACTTACTAAAAAAAGGACAACTGTCAGGTAGTCTTTATGTTTTAGAAGAAGGCTTTGTGCGTGGATTCTATATGCATAATGATCAAGAAATAGATGTATGGTTTGCTTTTGAACAAACCATCATGGGGTCTACTTATCAGATGTATAAGAGCAAAGCTTCTCTTGAGTTTATACAATGTATGGAAGACTGTGTGGTACATGCGATTCCAAACCAAGTTATATTTCGTTTTTTTAAAGAATATCCTGAGTTAAACTTGATTTTAAGACGCTCTACAGAAGACTATTGTTTACAGTTAGAAGATAGAGCTTTTCAACTACAGACCATGTCTGCTACAGAGCGATACCACAGATTATTAAAAGATCTAGGGAGTGATGTGAATAGAATCCCTTTAGGAAATATCGCATCTTATCTAGGGATCTCCCAAGAAACACTGAGTAGAATCAGAAGAATTTGACATATATCAAAAAAATAGCCCTCTGTTGAGGGCTATTTTTGTGGCGTAAATAAATGATATATGAAGAATTTTATCTTTTTAGCAGTAGCTATTGTGTGTGAAGTAATAGGTACAAGTGCTTTAAAAGCATCAGAACAATTTTCTAAATTAGGAGCTAGTGTATTGACTGTATTGATGTATGCGGCTGCATTTTATTGTTTAAGTCAGACTCTTCGCACTATTCCCGTAGGGATAGCGTATGCGATATGGTCAGGAGTAGGTATCGTTTTAGTAACTTTGATAGCGATAGTACTGTATAACCAAAAACCAGATGTTCCTGCTGTATTAGGGCTGGGATTGATTATAGCGGGGGTAGTTGTAATCAATGTGTTCTCTAAGATGAGTGCGCATTAAATAATAAATAGAAGAATGAGTGATATTAATTTTAAAGAGCTGAGTTATCTAAGAGAAGGAAATAAGGTACAACAGCGAATAGCTGAGGTACTAGAACAAGGATTAGTAATGGATAAGTTACGTAAGTTTGATCTAGTATTAATCGGTACTTTTCCGATAGATATTGCCGTTGAAGGGAGTGATTTAGATATTGCTTGTTGTTATCAGAATAAAGAGGAGTTTATACAAACCGTACAACTTTTGTTTATAGAAGACTATACTTTGACAGAAGTAGAGATAGGAGGTCTACCTACTGTAGTAGTCAACTTTACGTTAGAAGAATTTCCTGTAGAGTTATTCGCTCAACCTAGACCTGTAGAAGAACAAAATGGTTATCGACATATGCTCATTGAATATGCCATCTTAAAGGAGAAAGGTGATAGCTTCAAGCAAGAAGTAATAAAGCTGAAAAAAGCAGGGATAAAAACAGAGCCTGCTTTTGCCCAGTTATTAGGGTTAACTGGCAATCCTTATGATAGCTTATTACTTTATGGTAATAAGGAGTTAGATAGATATGAATAAAGGAATTGTGGGGTTGATGTATTAGTATATAGTACCTTTTTAAACATAAAATTACCCACTATAGGTACTAACACTTATAGTGGGTAATCGTTAACAAACATCTCATGTAAACATCTTAGACAACTAATAATAAAGATGTTCTAGTAACTAAACAATACTTGAGAAAGTAATAAGAATGTGTTAGAAAGCGTATTGTTTAGAGAAGTCTTTACCATCTCCTGATAAAGTTAGTTCTTCATTAACCAATACTTTTCCTCCTTTTTCTATTTTATAGTTGATTGGTAAACTCTCTCCATAGTTAATAATTTGTACACTATTAGCAAAAGCGTTGATAGGCTCAGTAGTTTCGATTACATACGTTTTAGTACCAGCACCGAAGTCGTTCTTCGCTAGACTAATAGCAGACTCACCTGTTCTAACTTTACCGTTTACTTTCCATACATCTGTCTTTCCGCTAAGTGTTCCTCCAGCATAAGTTAGAGAAACGAAATCATTCTCACCAACATTAGTTAAGGATACTGTGACTTTGTAAGTATTCTTTTCTAAAGCTGGGCTGTCAGTGCTATTATCATCACTACTACAAGCTGTAGTAGCTAAGCCTAATGTTAAAACGGCTAATACACTTAAAAAAGCAGTTCTTAATTTTGAGTTTTTCATGTTTTTTGTTTTGTTTTATATGTGAGTTACAAATATCAGTAGATTGGCTTTTTATGACAATCACAGAATACCATGAATCTGTTTCTAATGGTTTACCATTAATTTTAGAATAGTAAATGATGAATGTGTTTTTATTGTGATATTTGTACTTTAATACATGATTCTATGTTGAAAAAACTTTATCTACTTGTTTCCTTTACTTTATTCATTTCTTTTAGTTATGGTCAGCAGCTATTACCTTTAGATGAAGAAGGTTACTTCAGAGAAATAAATGAACAAATCAAGACTAGTAAGAGTGAAAAAAATCGTTTAGAGCATTATTTGCTTTTAGCAGAGTTTTATGCTCCTACAGATAGTGTGAAAAGTAAGGAAGCGCTGACTAAGGTATTGTCTTCGCCTCATAAGCATTTGTTATCTAAAGGCGTGATAGCGTATTATCAAGGGATTTATGAGACTAATCAAGGGAGTAAAAGCAAAGCGAAACAATATTATGAAGAGGCGATTAAAGAGCTGAAGGAGGATAAGGAAAATGTAGATGTTTTAATTCGAAGTTGGTATAACTACGCATATGTGCAAGTAGAGGATATGGGGTATGAAGTCTTATTAAAAATACTGACAGAGAAGTGTATTCCATTAAGTGAAAAGGCAGGAAATAAGTTATATCTAGCTTATGCTAATACGCAAGTAGGGTTGACCTTTATGTCAGTGGGACAATTTGATAAAGCAGAAGAGTACCACTTTAAAGCTTTAGAGGTATTAAAAGAATTGCCTGAAGAGGAAACTATTCACTTGATTACTTATTTTAATTTAGTGAGTAATTATTGTTATCAAGCTAATAGCACTGCAGCTAAGATCTATTTAGATAAAGCGACTCAACTGTTAGAACACTACCCTAATTCGAGACAGTATCCCAATTATTATTATCAATTAGCAATGTATCACACCACTAGACAGGAATATAAACCTGCTCTAGTGAGTTTAAATAAAGGAATAGAACTCTCTAAGCAAATGAAGCAACCTAAGCTTACTCAAATGCTTTATTTCCGCGTTTATAATGTGTATTTGATGCAGAGTGATTACGAGGGAGCTAAACTTATCTTAGAGCAGATCTTAAAGGATAATATCTTGAGTAAAGAAGCTGTTAATCGCAAAATAACTTTTACACAGTTAGCAGCCGTTAATGAGGTGTTAGGCGATTATAAAGAAGCTTATCAATGGATGAAAAAATCAAGTGTATTAGGAGATAGCCTCCAACAACAAAAGCTGTTGGAAAAGATGAACGAATTAGAGATTATACACGATACTCATGATAAGGAGCAGACAATTAATCAATTAATACAAGAGAAAAAGGAAGATGCTTTGATGGCTAAAAATAGAAATATGCGTATGCTGTTTTTAGCAATAGGCCTAGTACTAAGTGTAATCATAGCTATATTAGCTTTTAGAAATTATAAAAATCAACAAAAGCTAAATCAACAGATCAACATAAGCCATCAACAAGAATTGATATACTTAGAGAATAAGCGAAAATATGAAGCTTCTCAGGCTGTATTAAAAGGGGAGGAACAAGAAAGACAACGCATTGCTCAAGATCTGCACGACAGCATGGGAGGAATGTTAGCGAATATAAGGATGTCTATTTCTTCTACAGAGACGAGTGAGTCTAGTGGGCTATTAGCTAAAATAGATAAGTCTATCATAGAAATGAGGAGGATATCTAGAAACCTAATGCCTGAGACACTAAAGAATTTAGGATTAGAAATTGCTCTAAAAGAATTGTGTGAATCTATGACGTATGAAAAAATGAGTATTCAGTTCGAAGCATTTACTATAAGTACGACTATTCCTTTTCAGACACAATTAGCTTTGTATCGCATAGCACAGGAAGGATTGAGTAATATAATTAAATATGCTCAAGCAGATAATGTGATTGTACAGATTAGTCAAAATGAAGACTTGTTGACTCTGACAATAGAGGATGATGGAGTAGGATTTGACACTACTAAGGTGGTATGTGGATTAGGGATTAAAAATATGGAAAGCAGAGTACAGTTAATTAATGGAGCATTAAGTATAGACTCTCAAAAAGGACAAGGAACAACGATAAATGTAGAATGTAATGTGTAATAAGGATATAATCACGTTAGCGATAGTAGATGATCATCCAATGATATTAGAAGGCTTAAAATCATTGTTTCAAGTAGATGAGAGGTACCAATTATTCTTCTTCAGTAGTGGAGAGGCAATAGTAGATTTTGTACAGAAGAATAAAGTAGATGTGGTATTATTAGATATAGTACTCAACGATGGTAGTGGATTAGATTTCTGTAAGATGATTAAACAGAAATCCCCTAGTATTGTTGTGATAGGGATAAGTAATCAGGAAGAGAGAAGTATTATCTTTCAATTTTTAGAGAATGGGGGTAATGGATATATTCTGAAGAATGCTGACGCTAAAGAAATAGTCGAATGTGTAGAAAGAGCTATTAATGGAGAGTTAGCATTGAGTAAGAAAGTACAAGAGATTATGTTGACTCAATTATCTAATCCTGTAGAGTTGCCACGACTGACTAAAAGAGAGCAGCAGGTGCTACAAGCTGTATCTAATGGATTGACTTCTGCAGAAATAGCAGATAAACTGTTCATATCAGTAATTACAGTGGAGACTCATAGGCGAAATCTGTTACAGAAATTTAAAGCAAAGAATATGTTTGAACTTGTAAAAATAGCTACGGAGAATAAGTTAATCTGATTTATTCTCCGTAGCAGTTGTTTATTGAGTTAGTTAAGTTTGCTATTTTATAAGCCTATTTTTCCTTCTATCCAGAAAGGCTGCGTAATGATATTGTTAGAAGAGACTCCTTTTGCTCGTAGTGCCTTTCTAAACTTCTGAATACTCTTTCCATTACCCATTAGGTAGAATTGACCATGAACTAGTTTATTCCAACGGTAAGTATCTATAGATTCTAAATAATCTACTGCAGGGTATACTTCTTTATCATCTGATTTTTCAATATACTCCATATGAGGTAGATGGTCATTGGCATAAGGGATAGAATGATCACTTAACTCAAGTAGACCTTCTAGTTTATGGTTATTCTTTTTCATTTCTTCTTGTAATGCCTGACAGAAGCCAATACAAGTATCGTCTCCATAGAAGAAGTGATAATAGGTGTTCTCATCATAGATATTTAGACCTCTAGGTAAACTAGAAGTGAGTTCAGTACCTACTGTTATATTCTTGAAAAAAGTAGTGCCAGGACCTTTCGCTTTTTGATGAAATATTACATCAAAGTACCCTTCTTCTTTATTAAAAATGCTAGGAGTGTAATTGCGATATTCTGTATCTGATATTTGCATTAATATGGCTTGTCCTATTTCGTATTTAGCATTAGAAAGGTCAGCTTCAAAGCGTATTCTCAATAAGCCATTAGCTAGCTGTTCTTTTTGTGTAACTACTACAGTAACAAACATCTTACTCCATGCAGTCTTTACTATTGTACCTATTAGTTTTGGAATCTTTGGCATTTTCTTCTCTTTTAGTTTTAAGCAAAATTCATTAAAAAGAAGGAATAGGATGTAAAACTAAAATAGGAGAAGATTGGATAAAAAAGGGGAAAGTGTAGAATAAGGAATTAGCAATGGGGAATTAGGAGTTATGTACATCTCTAAATTTAGTTGACTGCTTCCTGTTTTCTATTCTCTTTTTTCTTATAAAAAAGAGCTTAATTCACAGTATAGAATTAAGCTCTTACAGTATCTCTAAATTGTAGAGGAGTCTGATAGGTTAGTTTTTTAAACATACGAGAAAAATACGTATGGTCTTCAAAGCCTAGGTTAAAGGCAATTTCTTTAACAGGTTTGTTGGTGTAATACAGTAAGCGTTTCGCTTCATCTAGTATTGATTTCTTTAACCAATAACTAACTGTTTGTCCTGTGGTTTTCTTTACACAGTCATTTAGATGTGCTGTTGTAATACTTAATTCATTAGCAAAATAAGAAGGTAGATTCAGATGTGTCTGGTGTGTGATCAGGCGTTTAAAGTTGCTTGTAATCACTGTTGGTTGTGACTGAGCTCCTAACTCTTTGTTTTGTAAGTTATGCGTTGTTTGAGAACAAATGCTATATAGTGCAGTTGAGAATAGCCCATTAATGATCTGCATCTTATGTTGGCTATTGGTAGCAGTGTGCTTCTTCATTAATTCAAAAGTAGTAGCAAGCATTTGCATCTCTTCTTCTTTTATGTTTAGAAGTTGTTGGCTCTCTGGTAGAGTGTATAGCAAGTCATTGATGTCATTAGGTATCCTATACTCTTGTATGCCTAAAAGATAACCCGTGAAGTCATCGCTAATGTGTCTAACGTTGTGTATTTGGTAAGGTTTGACAATAAGTATGTTATTGCGTAAGGCAGTGAATGTCTCCATTTCACAGTCCATTCTCATCTCTCCATTAGTTACAATAGAAATTACATAGTAATCATCTCTATGTGTGTGGTTAATGATAGACTTTTTTTGTTCTATATGTGCATGATCCTTTATATAAATACCTCCTAATGCTTTAGGAGACTGGCTATAAGTGATAATATCATTAGTATGAGTCATTATATTGTTATTTAATAGACTACAAATATACTGTAATTATTTAGAATTTATTTAAATAGAGAATAAATACTTTCGTAAAGGGGTGTGAAATAAGGCAATATGTATAAGTTATGATATACAAAAAGGGCATAAACTGTCAAAAGTTTATGCCCTTTAATATTATGAAATACTATTAATTAGCAGCATTTACGATAGCGACAAAGTCATCAGCTACAAGAGCAGCTCCACCGATAAGACCACCATCTACATCAGGTTTAGAGAAGATTTCTTGAGCATTACTAGGTTTAACACTTCCTCCATAAAGAATAGAAGTATTCTCAGCAACAGATTTATCATACTTTCTATCAATTTCTTGACGGATAAAAGCATGTATTTCTTGTGCTTGCTCTGGAGTAGCTGTCATTCCTGTACCAATAGCCCAAACAGGCTCATAAGCAATAACGATATTGCTCCATTGCTCTTTAGTAAGGTGGAATAACCCATCTCTTAATTGATTAAAGATAACGTTTAAGAACTGTTTATTCTCTCTATCTTTTAGCTCTTCTCCTATACAGTAGATAACACGCATATTATGACGTAATGCAGTATTTACTTTATCAGCTAATACAGCATCAGTTTCATTAAAGTAATGTCTTCTTTCAGAGTGTCCAATGATCACAGTCTCTACACCAATGCTAGTAAGCATTTGAGCAGATATTTCACCTGTGAATGCTCCACCTTCAGCTTGATGCATATTTTGTGCAGCTACTTGTACATTAGTTCCTTCTAAATGTGCTACAGCACTAGCAAGGTTTACAAAAGTAGGAGCTACAATTACTTCAACTTCTTTCCCTGAAGGTAATTTTTCAATTAACTCGTCTAATAGAGTATGCGTTTCAGAATATGTTTTATGCATCTTCCAGTTACCAGCAACGATTGAATGTCTCATATTATTGAATTTTTTTAAGTAAGTCTTTTATTTGATCGAAGTTCTTTTCAGTAGCATTGTATAGTGCTATTTTTCCTTCTTTATCTACTACGATATAACGAGGAATCCAGTTTAAATCTAGTGATTTACCAAAGTCTCCTTTCATTCCTTTTCCTTCTTTAGAGTAGTAGTGAAGTCCTTCAATACCATATTTTTCAATTGCTTCTTTCCAAGATTCTTCTGTTTTATCAAGAGAAAGATTAACGAATGCTACATTCGTAAACTCTGCTTTAATCTCTTTCATCGTAGGAACCGCTTTGATACAATCAGGACACCAAGCAGCCCATACATCTATAAGGATAGCCTTTCCTTTTTGTTGATCAAGGATTTGTTGAAGTGTAATTGACTTCCCATCTAATTCAGCAAAGTCTTGTTCTAATGCTCTAGAAGCAAATGCAGTTGTATCTTTTACTTGTTCTACTTCTGGAGTTGCAGAAGTCTCCTCTTGTAATGTAGTTGAGATCTCTTCTGTAGTTGTTTCTGCTTTTTCTTTACAAGAAGTAAATACTGCAGCAGCTAGTGCTAATGTTATGAATATTTTTTTCATTGATTCTATTTCTGTTTTATTGTTTAATTTAACTTGATTCTAGGGTCTAAATAAGCATATATCAAATCTACTAAAATAGTAATGATTACGAAAGAAGAAGAGATAATAAGTACTGCCCCCATAATGACAGGTAAGTCTAGTGTATTCAGTGCATCTACTATTTCTTTACCTAAGCCATTCCACCCGAAGATATATTCTACGAAAACAGCTCCTGCAAGCATAGAAGCAAACCATCCTGATAATGCTGTAACTACAGGATTCAGGGAGTTCTTTAAAGCGTGTTTATAGATAATCTGCGTAGTACTTAGTCCTTTAGCTTTGGCTGTGCGTATATAATCTTGATTAAGTACTTCTAATAGTGTGTTTCTCATTAACTGAATTACTACAGCTAATGGTCTTATTCCAAGTACTATCGAAGGTAATATAGCATTCTTTAGCACTAAATGTCTTCCTTCTCCGAAATCATCAACCTCATAGAGACTTCCTGTCATCGGTAGTCCAGTGTAACTATGCAGTAAGTACCCGAATATCCAAGCAAATAAAATAGCACTGAAGAACGAAGGAATACTCATCCCAAAAGTACTTATAATAGCTATTGTTTTGTCTAGCCATGTGTTTTTAAATAGAGCTGAAACAACACCTAGTAGTACACCAATACCAAGCGCAATACTAATAGCTAATGTTGCTAATAGAATAGTGTTTGGCAAGGTTTCTCCTAATATGGTACTTACTTTCTTACCACTTTTTTGGAAGCTTTCTCTTAAGTATGGTGTCTTCAGCATCAAGTTGTATTGTCTTGTGCTAAATAGGACTGTTCCATTGTATTTCTGATCTGTATTAAAACTGTAGTCTCCTTCTGTTTTACTATGTACAGAGATAGGAGATAAGTCATTTAAGTAAAGCAGATATTGCTTTCCTTTAGGTTGATCAAAACCATACTTTTTTTTGATAGCTAATAGTTGTTCTGAGTTTTCATTTTGGTCAAGCATCATCCTAGCCGGATCTCCAGGAAGAATATTAAATAGAAAGAAGACAACAGTAACTACACCAAACAAGGTGAAGAATGCGTATAATAGTTTCTTTAAAAAATAACTTAACAAGGTCGTGTAGGCTTATTTTAAGTTTACAGATTCTCTGTCATTCCAATGTTTCTTCTCTACGATAATACCATTTTCTATTACTACTATACTTGGGTTACCACGCTCTATTGTTTTTAGTGTAGTCCCATCACATGTATAGTAGTCAAAAGGAAGTTTGTATTTACTAACTACAGATTCTATTAAGTCTTGATTCGAAGCAGTCATACCAGCTACTACATATCCTTTAACAATAGCTTTATTAGCAAAGTCTTTCATTGCTTCTAGGCCTTTTTCATCAGCTCTAGTTAGGTCATAAGAGATAAGCATTACTAATTTAGGTTCTGCCATCATCATAGATAGGTGATCAATACCATCTCTATCCATAGTCAAATCATGAATAGGAGGTTGGTATCCTTCAGAGATAAGTTTCTCTTCTCTTCTTAGGTATTTAGCACCTTCAGGTAATTTAGTTAACTCTTTATCAGAGAACTTGCGCTCTTCACCATTTACATCATAGTAGAACGTAATCTCATAAACTGCTTTTGGAGCGTCTTCAGGAATCTCCATTCCTTTTACGATATCAGTACCTACTTTATAAACTCTGAAGTCTTTTAAAGGTAAATGGTTCAATACCCAGTATCCCATAAAACTACATAGTACTAAAGACAGAATCATTATAATATTGTTAATCTTACCAGAGAAGATAGGTTTTATTACTTGATTATATTTCATGATAATAAGAATCAAGATAAGTAATACAATATCCTTTGTGAAAGATCCCCAAGGTGTTAGTGGAACAGCATCCCCAAAACAACCACAATCTGTTACTTTATTAAAGAATGCAGAGTAGAAGGTAAGGAATGTGAAGAATACAATCATTAAGAACAGTAAAGTAATTGTCAATTTTCGCATATACCCTATTAATAGAGCAACTCCTAATAGTACCTCAGCAATCACAAGAGTTACTGCTAATCCTACAGCATAGGGAGCTAGGAAAGGAATATTTAATACAGCTTCGGAGAAGTATTCTTCTAGCTTATATGAGAACCCCATAGGGTCATTTAGTTTCACTAATCCAGAAAGGATAAATAGTATTCCTACAAATATTCGAGATAATTGAGCAATTATTTTCATAGTTATTTGATTGTATTAGAACAGTGATTTATTGGTTTGGTAAATCTAAGTGTATCAATGCGAATACAGAATAGTTTAGCATATCTTGATAGTTAGCAGCTATTCCTTCTGATACAATAGTTTTCCCTTTGTTATCTTCGATTTGCTTTACACGCAATAGTTTCTGTAAGATAAGATCTGTTAATGAACTAACTCTTAAATCACGCCAAGCTTCTCCATAGTCATGGTTTTTATCTTCCATTAATTGCTTTGTTTCAGCTACTTTTTGATCGTATAAAGCAATTGCTTCTTCAGTAGATAAGTCAGGTTGATTAGCAACTCCTATCTCTAAATTGATAAGCGCCATCACACAATAATTGATAATACCAATGAACTCAGGGATTTCTCCTTCATCTACCTTTCTAACTTCATTCTCTTGAATACTTCTAAGGCGTTGTGCTTTTATAAATATTTGATCAGTCAATGAAGGCATTCTAAGGATTCTCCATGCACATCCATAGTCTTTCATTTTCTTGGTATATAAATCTCTGCATATCGCAATTACTTGATCAAATTGAGTAGAAGTCGTATTCATTTGGATTATATTTGTGTAATATTTTTTCAAAAATACTAATAATACTAACCCTTTGAAAGAGGTAGAAGTATTTTAGCTGTTTTTAATTATATAAAACTACATAAAAAAGTAACGCATTACACACAATGACAATAAATTGTAAAGGAGAATTGATTGATTTAAGTTCTCCAAAAATAATGGGAATATTAAATATCACGCCTAATTCTTTTTTTGATGGAGGAAAGTATAAGTCTGATCTAGCTTTTTTAAATCATGCAGAGCAGATGATAAAGCAAGGTGCTGACTTTATCGATGTAGGAGCGTATTCTAGTAAACCTAGTGCAGAGTATGTCAGTGAAGAAGAAGAGATAGAACGTATCGTACCTATTGTAGAGTTACTTCAAAAAGAGTTCCCGACTATGCACCTTTCTATAGATACCTTTAGAGCAGGTGTGGCTAGAGCTACAGTAGCTGCTGGAGCTTCTGTTATAAATGATATTGCCGCAGGGCATTTAGACGAGCAGATGTTACCTACTGTAGGGGAGTTACAAGTGCCTTATATTATGATGCACATGAGAGGTACTCCTCAGACGATGCAGACGATGACTACATATAATGACTTAGTAAAAGAAGTGAAAATATACTTCTCAGAACGAGTAGCAAAAGCAAGAGAATATAAAATTAATGATATCATACTAGACCCAGGTTTTGGCTTTGCTAAAACATTGGAACAAAATTATGAGTTGATGAGTAAAATGGAGTTGTTATCTTCTTTTGAATTGCCTATTTTAGTAGGTATATCTAGGAAATCTATGATCTATAAGTTATTTGATATTACTCCTCAAGAGGCATTAAACGGAACGACAGTATTAAATACAGTAGCTTTACAAAAAGGAGCTCATATCTTAAGAGTTCACGATGTGAAAGAGGCTGTACAAACAAGAGAAATAATAAAACAATTGAGTATATGAAAAAAGTGCTACTATTAATACCTGCTTTACTATTATTAGTGAGCTGTAATAAGAAAGAAATGCAATTAAGTAGAGCTTCTTTTATTGTTGAAGAAGGAATAGACGATCATTCACCTATTTACTTTGAAACAGGAGAAGAAGGAAAGAGCTTTAATTTAAATGATGCCAACAGAATTGCTGGTACGAACTATATTGTTTCTGTTCAACGTGATTTGAATGCTAAAGAAGTATTACAAGAGATAAAGAGAATTAAAGATCACAAATATGCAGAAGACAATATGCATAGAGATGAGAAGGGAGTATATCTAAGTTATGCTGATACACTACACAAGCATCTTTCTCTTTTTCCAATTAAAGACTTAGACTTTGGTTTCGTAGGACCTACTTCTCTAGATAAAGTAGTATATCTAAAAGATGCTAATAACTTCTTAGTAGAAGGTAAGTCAGTGACTAAAGACCAATTAATAGAGGCTATAAAAGATAAAGATAGTCTACAACTAGGAGTGAATAAAGACGTCACATACGAAACTTATTTACAGACCCGTATTTTCTTTGTAGAAAAAGAAGTGGTAGACCAGTTTTTAAAGACAGATTTGATTTATTAGTCGAATCGTGAAACTGTGAAATCGTTAGTTTGTGAAACCGTGAAACCGTTTTTTTGTGAAACTGTCCACTGTAAACCAATTAACTGAAAATGTAAACCGTAAACCGTAAACCGTCCACTGTAAACTGTCCACCGTTCACCGTTCACCGTTAACTAAAAACCTATTCGTGATGATAAGGTTCATTGCGCAGGATAGTGAATCCTCTATAAATCTGTTCGATAATAAATAAACGAATCATCTGATGGGAAAATGTCATTCTAGAAAGTGATATTTTCCCTTTTGCATTTTTATACACGTCCTCTGAGAAACCATAAGGTCCTCCGATAACAAATACTAAGGTCTTGATACCAGAGTTCATCTTCTTTTGTAGCTCATCAGCGAAGCTAATACTCGTAAACTCCTTTCCTTTGTCATCTAGTAAGATTAGCTGATCAGTAGGGCCTATCTTAGATAAGATTAGTTCCCCTTCTTTTTGTTTCTGTTGATCTTCAGACATATTCTTCGCATTCTTGATATCAGGAATTACCTCTAGGTCAAACTTTACATAAAAAGACAATCTCTTCATATATTCATCCATTAACGTTTGTAATGGTTTACTGTCTGTCTTTCCTATTGCAAGTAATTTGATATTCATCTGTCTGATTTATTTTTTGCAAAAGTAGTTTTTTTATAGAAAATAGCACACTGTCTAAGGTGTATTTATAGCCAATGTAATACTAGGTTGCAGATATACAACGCAATTTTAGTGATTAATGCGATCATAGTAAGGTGTGTTTAAGTTAGTTGGTGTCGTTGAATAGAATGGTGTATCTCTTTGCGCATAAAGGGTATAAATACAAAAAGAGATATATAAACCCACAGTATTAATAAGGTTATCAAAAAGGAGGTTAGAATGAGAAAGCTAATCGATGAAATATAGTTTTGTAATAGATTAATCGAGTTAAAAGAAGGAGCTATAACTAGTATTACAGGGCCTCCGAGAGCCATAGTAGCCACTCTAGTTAAATACCATTTCTTATTACTTTTTTTATTGATCTGTTTGAGTTCTATCTGCCATCTGATCCCCATACCGATAAAGCCTAAAAGAAGTATAAAAGAGGTAATTATAAATATCTCTAAATAGTAATTAGGCAGAGCTAAACCAATAGCGAAACTCAATAAAAATATAGCTAGTGAAACAATTATTTTAGGAATAGTGAAGAAACTTAATAAGACCTTATACATCTGTTTTAAGTAACTATTCGTTGTCATTATTATTTTAGAGTCCACTACGTCACTAAACCCAAATACCCCAAACTTCTTAAACTCTCTGTCTAGTGCTGTTTCAAAAGGAAGTGAACCATCCTCTCTCCATTGAGACTCTATTCCATTAGCTAAGTGATCGACTAGCTCCAGCTCGATATCATAATATTCTACATAGTGCTTCTTTACGAAAGTGTGTAGAGCTTGTATTTGGTCAGTAGTTAGAGTTTTCATAATAGTAGTTATAGGGTGTTAAACTTCTTTATAGTAGCTTCTTTTTCTAGTTTGAGCTTAGGAGATATAACATTGTATGTAATGTATATCCAGAGTCCTACGAATAAGATAAGTACACTTGATAACACAATAGACTTATCAGCTATAAATCTTGCAAAATAATACGTGATGTATAGAGCAGATAAAGGAAATGCTATTACGGATAATCTTATTCTATCCATAAACCACTTCTTTTGAGTTGCTTTATGAAGTTTTTTAACTAGAGTCGCCTCTATGATATAATAAATGAAAACTAGAGGCATTAGACTCCATATAATCACAGAGATTATATCTCTATTCTCAAATATCGTTGATAGATAATTAAGTGATGTATATATGATATAAAAGAGCGCACTCGTTAAGAGTAATTTAGGCCAATGCAGGAAGCGCAGAACTTCTTTTAGAATAATGCCAAGATAAAAATACGTAAGACTATTCTCCTTCTTCTCAATGATTGTACTAAACCCAAATACCCCAAACTTCTTAAACTCTCTGTCTAATGCTGTTTCAAAAGTAAGTGAACCATCCTCTCTCCATTGAGATTCTATTCCATTGGCTAAGTGATCGACTAGCTCCAATTCGATATCATAGTATTCTACATAGTGCTTCTTTACAAAAGTGTGTAGAGCTTGTATTTGGTCAGTAGTAAGTGTTTTCATAAAGACTTAATTAAATTGTTGTTTGTAAGATTTATAAGTAAGTAGTGTCCAGGTTAATGAAAAAGGAATAAATAAAGCCCCTCCAATTATAAAACCTTGAGTGAAGCCTAGTAAATCTCCTTTTTTAAGTAAATGTTGAAAGAGTAGGATACTTATGAATAGCACTACTATTAATGCATTATAAGAAGTTATCTTCTTAATTCTCTTCTTTAGATAAACAGCGTGTTCACTTACTATCGTTTTGATATAGTGTCTAAGTATAAATACTATATTCAATGAAACTAGAGCTAATAACATTGAAACTATAAAGTATAAACTATCTGAAAACACTAGAACTGTCATTTGACAAACAGCAATAATTATCCCCAATAAGATAGAGTTGTTCTTTATTCTACTATCTTTTTCAATCCAGTTTTTAGAGATAAAGTAGGGTGTGTTTTTATAGAAATGATAAGGATCTGTTTTTAATAAATCCTTCCAGTTTATAAAAGTCTGTCTAAAAGCATCTTCATATTCATACCCTTCATTCATCAATTCTTCTATTTCACAGGCAATATGATCCAATACTTCATCACGAGTATCTTGATACTTGATATTGTATTGAGTGATTAAGGTCTCTTCTATATGTTTTATTTGGCCAGTAGATAGTGTTTTCATAAGTGCCTAGTTAATAGTTTTTAATATTCTATCTCTTTCATTTTGGTAGGTTGGTTTGATGATATTAAGACCTACATAGATACTAAGTATAGTTAAGGTAATACCCGAAGCCATTAATAAACAATCCCCTATAGAGTCATAAGTAGTAGGTAGGTTAAAGAGCCTTTTACCCTGCATAATGATATTAAAGAAGATTGTATTCGAGAGTAACGAAAAACTCATAACAGATGAATAAGTTCTGTCTAATAGTAGTTTTGTCTTCACTTTTTTGCGTAACACTAAATCTTTTGCATAGCTATAAAAGAATACAATAACTGGGCTCATTATAAATATCATTGTTAAGAATTTAAATTCTTGACCTATCCAATGAAGTAATGCGGCAATTAGTAATATTATAGCTATAACTGTAACTATTAAAGGAAATGTGAAAAACTCTTTTAAAGATTTAAAAAACATATGTTTATATTCTCTGAACTTTTGTTTCTCTCTACTTTCTTGAATAGATAAGAATTTATAAGAACCAAAGTTTTCATATTCTTTAGCTAATAGATATTCTAAGTTATTATTGTCACCTTCAGACCATTTCTCTTCTATAGAAGAAGCTAGGTGATCAGTAAGTTCTTCTATTATTTCGTAATACTTCACATCTTTACTGATGATAAAATCTTTTATCTCTTTTATTTGGTCAGTAGTAAGCGTTTTCATAATTACAATATTTTAGATGAAACACTGTTGTATTCTTGGTTGTGTTTTAAGGTCAAATACATGGCTATACTCGATAAGAATATAGCTAGTAGTAAGAATGTTAGGTTTAAGTAAACTATCGAAAAAGTACTCGTGAAACTGTAATATAAAGCTACCATGCCATCTAATACAAATACACTAAACCAAGTAACGCCTTTGATATGTTCAGTGTAGTAATCCAGTTTAAAGTTCGCGTAACGATTCTTTTTATACTTGAGGTAACCCATTACTAACATAGGAAAAGCTGTGATAGCTAAAGCTAAACCTAAGATGAATAATTGTTCTTTGATAAAGACATGAATTATAAAGGTCGTGAATACAGCCAAAATAAATAGTAATCCAATGCTTTGCATGTCTTTTACAATTAATGGACTAACTATAAATCTAGGCGTTTTGTTAATCACCCAATTAGAAGGCTTTAGTTGACTATGCCATTTAGATATTGTTATTTTACTCGCTTCGTGAAAATAAGCACCTTCATTCATCAGTTCTTCTATCTCACAAGAAATGTGATCTAGAACCTCATCACGAGTATCTTGATACTTGATATTGTATTGAGTAATTAGAGTATCCTCTATCTGTTTTATTTTGTCAGTAGTTAGTGTTGTCATAATAGTGCTGATTTAATAGTTAAGAGGTGCTTAATTGACCTTTTTTTATCAAGTTTCTGAATAAATAGATATGATACCAAGTAATTGTAAAGTGATACATAACAACAGAATCTATACTACTATAATTTAATTGTAGTAAGTTATCTAAAAAGGCCATTAGAACAAATAATAGAACACTTACACTGATTTCCATCAACAATAATCGTTTGTATATATCTAAGTAGTATCCCTTTAGTCTTTTAGTGTTGTATAGAGAGATTGTAGCTACTGTTATTGTAATTGTGAGTATTGACACAAAAGCTGTAACAGCACTTATTTTCTGTATGCTAAAAAAAACAGTAAGTCCAATTGATACAAAGAAAGTTAAGGGATATACAGTCCAATTAGGCTGTGTTACAAGCTTAACTATTGGATGAGATATAAACTTTGGGATACCTTTGTAGACTCCAAAATGCTCTAGTAGTAGTTTTGAATGCCATTTTTTAAATACTAATTCCATAGCGTTTTCATATTCATCCCCCTCACTCATCAGTTCTTCTATCTCACAGGCAATATGATCCAATACTTCCTCACGAGTATCTTGATACTTGATATTGTATTTAGAGATTAGAGTATCCTCTATCTGTTTTGTTTGGTTAGTAGATAGTGTTGTCATAAGTACCTAGTTAATAGTTCGAATGTTTAACTTGCTTATTTCTACTATGTAATATAGTTGATATAAGGATATAATCAATAGTAGTGGAATCAATTTATACGTAAAACCTCCCCAAAAAAATACAAGATAGAATAAGGAAATACCACTATAACCCAATATATCTTTTTTTAGTTGACTTATTCTGTACCCTTTGACTCCATAGTACTTAATAGTTATAAATAATGTTGTCATTATACTAGTCAAGGATATAAATATTCCTATTGTATTCGCTAAATGATAATCTTCTATTATATTTTTAAAGATATAGGGTACTCCTATACCTATTAGCATGGCTAGGATGATATTGAATACATCTCTTTTTACCCATTGACGACCTAAATAATAAGGTACATTATTGTATCTTATAAACGGGTGTGGTTTTAAGTCATTATGCCATTTATTAAATGTCTTTTTAAAAGCAATCTCATAGCCAAAACCCTCACTCATCAGTTCTTCTATCTCACAAGCAATATGATCTAGTACCTCCTCACGAGTATCTTGATACTTGATATTGTATTGAGTGATTAAGAACTCTTCTATTTCTTCTATTTGGTTAGTAGATAGTGTTGTCATAGCGATTTTTGGTTACTAGTTAGTTTTTAGTAAGTTATTTTTATCTCTAATATATTTTGGTTTTAGATAGAATTATGCACTGTACTGTGTAAGTAGTAATAGTGTAAATAGTATACTCTTAGTTGTATATATAAAGCTTAGTGATAGTATTCCGTTGTCAGTTACAGACATATAATTCTTTATAGAATGAGTACTTCCAAATACTATTATACATATAACACTAGCTATGATACTATAACTTTTATCATTAAGAGTTTTTTTATAACCATTCATATATCTATACTTTTGCAAAGCTTTAAGTGTTTCGCTAAAAATAATTACCTGTCCTATACCAAAAATTATAAGTATTATTAAGTTAGATAGCGATGCTAACAATAGTGAATGCTGTGTTAGTGTCATTAATGAATATAAAGAAAGAACAACAGCTATTACAGCTAATAGTTTAAAAGAGGTTAAACAATCTTTTACTCCTTTTAAGACAACTAGACCAAACTCTTGTGTTTTTATGTTCAGGATGGTAGACTGTACTTTGCTTAAACCTTTAACCCCGAATTTATTAATCTCTATAGTCAAGGCCTCTTCAAAAGATATTTGAGTATTAGACTCTCTCCATTGTTGCTCAATACCATTAGCGATATGGTCTGTCAGTTCTTCTATTACCTCTATGTATTCAACCTTGTGGTTGATTAGTTCTTGTCTGATTTTATCTAGTTCTAGTGGTTGTAGTGTTTTCATAGTGTAATTAATTAGATTACTTTAGATTGTGATAGTTCATTCTTTTTTTTAAGTACCATAGGTCTCAGTTTATTGAGAATGATGAAAGGGATAATCAGCAAGAGTGTAAATAGAATACTTTTAGGTACCCAGATAAAAGCGCTGTTTGAATAGATAAACTGTTGAGAAATTTTACTAAAACAAAGAATTATCATAGGTATTAAAGAGAAATAGGTTAACTGCTTTACTAGTAAATAGTACGCATTAGAAATATATCTTTTTGTATTTCCCAGATAAGGTAATTTACAACTACTATCACTTTCTATCATGATAACTAGATTAAAAGTTACAATCGTAGCTAAATAACCAACATTAAATATTCTGTCTATAAAATACCATGTACTTGAAATATTAAATAGTAGAAGTGTACCAATAAAAATAGCTAGTAGATATAACACTTTAGAAGTTACAAAGTACTCTTTTATACCTAAACCGATGATACGCAAGTACTCATATATTTGGGCTTTATTCATCTGAGTTTGCACTTTGCTTAATCCTTTAATTCCGAATTTATTAATCTCTATAGCTAACGCCTCTTCAAAAGATATTTGAGTATTAGATTCACTCCATTGTTGCTCAATACCATTAGCGATATGGTCTGTCAGTTCTTCTATTACCTCTATGTATTCAATCTTGTGGTTGATTAGTTCTTGTCTAATTTTATCTAGTTCTAGTGGTTGTAGTGTTTTCATAGCATTTTCTTTTTTTAGTTTTTTATCAGCTTCAAGCTTTCTCTGTAAATCAATACAGTATTTATGAACGTATAGATTGCTATTAATCCTATTATCAGAGTACCAAAGTCTGTGTTAGGTTTACTAATATATCTAGATAGCTCATATATAGTTAGCCCCATAAATACTAAGACATTAATAATTTGTTTTTTAGATAAGGTCTTTAAATAAAAGCTTCTATAATTCTGTGTCTCTTTTAAGAATCTAAACATATTAAAAGATAACAAGACAGTAATCCCTAAGAGCACCACAGCAAACAGAAGTAAGTCATACCTAGTCCAATATGAGATACCGAAGTAGAATAAACCAAATAGCGCAGTCAGGGCTCCAGCTATTTTCCATCTAGCACTATCTTTTTCTGTCCACGAATTAGAGATAAAAGAAGGAATATGATTGTATTTAGAACTTAGATTAGGCCTTAGCATAGGTCGCCATTTATTAAATACTAATATGAATGCACTATCAAAGTCAAGGTTATGTTGATTTATTTCATATTCTATTTCACATATAACATGATCTGTTACTTCTGCTATAATATCTTCATATTGAATATTATATTCATTTATCTCACATTCTATTTGTTTTATTTCTAGGTTACTTAATGTTTTCATAGCATTTTCTTTTTTTAAGCAATCTGTGTACGACGTTGTCTACTATTTTCTCTAGATAACACTATAATACTGATACAGTGGTATAGGGCAACTAATGATAGTAGGTCAAGGTCTCCCATAGTAAAGCCATTAATCATATATCCGTAAACTTTTATACCAAGTATAAGAGTGAATACAAGTAGTATACTACCAGATACCATAGATTTTAGAATCAAATAAGAAGCTCTATAGTTCTGTCTCTTGCGGTTCTTCATGAATAGTAGAATAGATAATACAAGACCTATCAAACTGATCGCAAAAAAGCTAATATTATGAGTGGTATGATCTAATTTTAAAAAGAGTGAATTGATTAAGGCAAACAAGAAAGTGATAACACCTGCTATTCTCCATCTGTTATCATCTCTGAGATACCACGTATTAGAGATAAAAGAAGGGACGTGTCTATACTTAAAGTCTTTTCTAGGAGTCAGCATAGGATGCCATTTATCAAATACTTGTATAAAAGCTTGTTCAAACTCGTATCCTGTATGATATAGCTCTTCTATTTCACAGAAGATATGATCTGTCAATTCTTCTTTAAGATTGGCATAACGCACATTATATCTTGCTATCTCAGCGATAATTAGTTTTTGTTGGTTTATAGTAAGTGTTTTCATTGTGTTTTGTCTTTGGTGGTTACCAATTATGTCAATTTTAGGTTGACAATGTTCTGCATATTGCGGATAAAGCTTTCTAGCTCTTCCATTTTAGAAGTAGTTTCTTTTACTCCAGACTCAGTGAGCTTATAGTACTTACGTACTCGTCCATCTACACGCTCTAGTTCTACATCTAAGTATCCATCAGCTTCTAGCTTGTGAAGGGCAGGATAGAGAGCACCTTCTGTCAAGCTCATTTCTCCTTCGGTTACTTCCTTTACCTTTTGCGTGATTTCATACCCATACATTCTCCCATTCTGATCGAGTAGTTTCATGATGATGGCATTGAGACTTCCTTTATAAAGTTGTTGTTGCTTTTTCATACTTAAGATTCTTATGTATAGCAAAAGTATAAAAATATCTGATACCTCCAAATCTTAGGTATATACTTTTTAGATACTTTTTATGTTTTGATGTATAAATGTTTGTTTAGTGTAAGTAATTAGCGTAAAATAGGTGTAAAGTGTTAATGGTTGAGACTGTCAGAGAATTGCCTTTTTTAGGTGGAAGGCTGCAGGAATGTTAAATAAAAGGCTTCTTTGAGTACAGTAACCTAAGTTACAGTTAACCTACAAGGGAAGTCATACCTTTACTCTTTTAAACAACAATGGACTATGTTTGGTTTTATAAATAAGTTATTAGGATTAGATAAGGCAGAGTTACTATTCGCTTATATTCAGGAAGGAGCTATGCTGGTAGATGTACGTACAGTAGGAGAGTTTAAAAGTGGTTCTGTACCTGGCGCTCTGAATATCCCATTAGATACATTAGAATCACAGTTGCATAAATTACCTAAAGAAAGCAAGATTGTCGTATTCTGTAGAAGTGGAATGCGCAGTGGTCAGGCGAAGCGTATGTTAGAGCAGAAAGGATATACACAAGTGATAAATGGTGGAACGTGGACTAAAGTCGCTAATGTAAAAGGAAGATAAGCATGAAAGAGTTTTGGAATGAGCGATATAAAGAACAAGAATATGCTTATGGGATAGCGCCTAATGCCTATCTAGAAGAAGTACTCAAGTCTAGTCGTGACAAGGAGGTTATATTAATGGCAGCTGAGGGAGAGGGGAGAAATGCGGTATATGCAGCGCAAAAAGGCTGGAGTGTAAAAGCCTTTGATCAAAGTATAGAAGCTAGGAATAAAGCACTTCAATTAGCTAAACAACACCATGTAGAGATTGACTATCTTGTCAGTGATGTTGAATCGTTATCTTACGAATTAGCATCAGTGGATGCAATAGCGTTGATTTATGCTCATTTTCCAGAGAGTGTAAGGAGGGCCTATCACAGACAGTTAGGAAGTTATGTCAAAGCAGGTGGAACATTGATACTAGAAGCCTTTGCTAAAGAGCATATCTATAAACAAAAAGAGAATCCCGATGTAGGAGGACCTAGTAACCCTACGATGCTGTATAGCGTAGAAGAATTAAAAGAGGATTTCTGCGATTTCGAATTTATCAATCTAGAAGAGGTAGATATAGAGCTGTCAGAAGGTCTATATCACAGAGGAATAGCAAAAGTAATCAGAGGGATAGCGAAGAAGAAATAAGACATAAAAGAATATATATAAGCCTTGAAGCACTAGTTTCAAGGCTTTTTTTGTTGCAACAGGATAGTGAATATAGATAGGGTGATACAGAGGTAAACGAAAAATGAAAAGTGTTTTTTCAATCTCTAATCAGCAAAATAGCAATAGTATGATGATCTAATGATTATGAAGTATGAGTCTTTCATCAAAGGAGAATACATGGAGTATAAAAGGAGCATTGTTGGACAAAGCTTGCCTTAGCTCCACCATTCTTGGGTTATTGTCCATGTATTGTCGAAGGATTTGCATTGAAGCCCCTATTTTACTAGGGTTATAGCATGATTGTATTTTAATGTATAGACTAGTTTTTTTAGTAACATGCTGTTATTAAGTGTGTTGTTGTTTTTTAGGAATAAAAAAAAGAGGTTGTTTTTTTTTTATTTTTGTGCTCAAAAAACGGATAATTACTGTTTTTAGAGAAAAAAAGTTGAGCAGAAGTTTAAAATAATAACTTTATCAATTGAATAATTATTGAAATAGTAAAAAAGTAACACTTTTTTTTGTAGAAAAGAACATCAAATTGTTGTTAAAAAGACTTTACAATTGAATTAATTAGCCACCTTTGTATACTATTAAAAAGAATAAAATAAGATGAGAAGAATAAGTATTGTTGCAGTATTATTAGTTGGAATAGCATTTGTCTCTTGTAAGAAAGAGAAGAAAGTAGAGGCTATAGAACCTTTAGAAGAGGTAATAGAATTTCAGGAGCCTAAAGCTGATGCTGTAGGATCAGATATTGTATTAGGAGTAAGTAACTTTTTAAAGAATGAGTTTCTGACAGAAGCAGATTTGAAGGTGATGACAGATACAGACCGTCAGTTTAAGCTGTATGCTATTGATCTAAATGGAGATGGGAAGAAAGAAATCTTTGTAAGTCTTACAGGTACTTATTTCTGTGGATCAGGTGGGTGTACTACTTTGTTGCTTGGGTCTGATTATAAGTTAATCACGAAGTTTACAGTGATGCAAGGAGCTATTTTTGTAGAACCTACTGTAGAGAATGATTGGAAAGTCTTAACTGTAAAATCAGATGGAGAATGGAAATCACTAGTATATGCTAATGGTACATATCCTTCTAATCCTTCTGTAGTAGAGAAAGCGAAGTATGATGCACCGAGTGGGCACGCTGAGGTAGTCTTCGATCAAGAGCAGAAGTTAGATGTATATGAGTTTTAATCACTAAAATAAAGTATAACCGCGGATGGATTAATTCTATTCGCGGTTTATTTTTTTATTGCTGTTAGGGATATTGATAAATAGACCAATAGCAACTATGACATCCACTATATTCCAAATACTACGACCAAGAGCGACTTTTAAAAAAGGCTGAAACAGTAGCACTAGTACGATATAGATAAACATCTCCGTTTTTTCTTCTCTATAATAAGATTTGTACGCAAAGTAACTAAATCCTATACAGGCCACAAAGCGAACGAATTGATAGAACCCATAAGGCAACTTTAAAAGACACATTAAGAGTAAAACTGCAATAGTGATTTTGATAGCTTTTTCCATGAGTATGACAGGTGTGAAATAGAGTATTAAGATACGAAATAACTAGATTAAATGCGATGTCGCTAATTACTATTTCTAGAGAATAGGTTATTCGTATTTATCTTTTATAACTATCGGCAAGTTTTGAAATAAATTATCTGCTTATATGAGTTTTTTGCCGATATCGGCAAGTTTTTAAAATAATTTATCTGTTTAGATGGTTTTTTTGCCGATAACGGCAAGTTGAAGAACGCTGTGTAAGTATTATTGAGGTGTTAAGATGTATGATTTGCTATAGAATATAGCCAGTTATAGCTACTTACCTTTTTGTTAAAAGTCTTATCTTTCCTCTTTGAAAAAGAAAGAGATTATGACTGTAAAGCAAGTGAATATACAGATCAAACAATTGAATAGATTAAGTGCTGAGGTAGAGGGACTGACGATAGCGATAGTAGTATCCACAGCTGAAGTCACGGTAAGAGAGTTCCTTGGAGCTGTAGTGACACAGCAGGTAGAACAACATATACAGAAGTTCAAACAGCGCAATACCATAGAGCAGTTAACCATTACACAAGAAGCTTTAGATCATATTCTATTCACTAGTAAACTCCGTTTTACTTCTCCTGAGAAGTATAGAGATATCAATATAGCAGAAGAGGTACAGCGTGTGATACAGGCGTATGAAGATCAGTTGTTCTTATTGTTTTATGGAGAGCGAGAGTTGCTGTCATTAGAAGAGGCCATTGTGTTGAATGATGCAGATGCCTTTGTATTTATTCCCCTTAATTTTTTAAAAGCTAGTTTTTAAACAGATCCCAATGAATAATAATATTGTAACTATACTAAGAGATTATCAAGTAGAGAACCGTACTTACGCAGAGATGCATGAGGAGCTTTATGCGATGGTGTATAACGAAGAGTACGTAGGTGTGAAATTAGAGCCACATATCGCTATGTTAGGACTACACTTTACAGGCAATAGCAATGATCCAGAAGATTCTATTTATAGCCCTAAGGTATTTACGCGTTGTGATGAGACTTTTGTAGAGATGTTAGCAAGTAATTCTGTTGGGATGTGGAGAGAAGTAGAGTATTACGCTTTATTGGTGTGTTTTTTTGGAGAGAAGCTAGCGCCTTGGGTACAGAAATTATTAGATCGAGTGGATGAATATATCTTAGGAGGACAATATGATATAAAAGAAGCGACGTGGCACAATGCAGAACATACATTCTTAAAACAGTGTAATGTTATTTCAGGACTGTTATATGGTATATCGTTCTATGATAATCATAACTATGATTCCTATAGCATAGAGTTGCCACTTCATAAGCAGGTGGAGTATAGTATGCACCTCTCGCTACCTAACTATCTTCCTTATGTATGGGCAGTAGCTTTAGATAGTGGAGAAGGGCAGTTAATCGAGGTAGTCGATACTATCTGTGATGGGGATAATGAGCATGGACGATGGACACCTTCTTTTTTATTGATGCTAATGGCTTCAAAGCAATCAAAGTATTGGGAGAAAGTAAAAGATATATTGGTAAACGCTGGTCGTGAAGAGGGAATTAGACAAGATATTACGAGGTTATTATCACATGTACAGGTAGCTAACTTAAAGTATTTTTTAGAAGTTATTCTCTCTCATAATTTAGTGCGTTATGAAGCAGTGCGTACAGAATTAGCATACCACTTTAGAAGTCATGTAGAGGATGACAAACAAGATAATGTAAAGCGACTATGTGAGTTGATGCTCTATGCTATAAATCACTATGACTATTTTGACGAGAAAGAATTATCTACGTTTAATGAAAAAGAGTTTTACGCATTGATGCACTGTTATCTATGGATACACAGAGAGATGGCGTTTGGCTTTGTTGAGAGTGCATTTGAGGAAGTAGAGCGCAAGTTTCAGCTTGTAATATTAGAGTTCTTACCAAACTTTAATGAATATACGGTAGAGTCTGTCCTATTTAATAAAATATTAGAAAGTAGAGATCAAGAGTTTATCGCTATGCTTCTAAATAGAATAAACCAATATTTGGAAGGGAGTAGAGCTTCGAGGTATTTTATTCGACAAGAAAACTATGAAGACATATACCAAGTGTTTTATGACTTATATGAACAATATAAAAGTGGAAAGACACTTATCTTGAAGAGTAGTGTAATACCAGATTATTACAGAAGCTTTGAGTTAAATAAAGAAGAGTTATTGACTTCACTGTTGTATTTGACAGAGGAGTCATCAGAGAAGGCGAGGCTGTTTATAGACAAGCGAAATACCTTTACTGTTGATTTTAAAGAAGAGTTATTAAACGTATTGTTGTTTGGAGGTAAAGAATATGGACTTCAGGGGTATGGATATAGTTTTAAAGGAGAGATACAACCTACCTATGAGGTGCAAAATGAGTTAGCTTTCGCTTATCTGAAAGAACGCAAAGAGACAATAGCTTTTGGTTGTATGCGATTCTTAACAATAGCGACCTTATCAAGTAGAGATGAAGAAGAGATAGTAGCATACTTTAAAGGGAAGTTTAAAAAGACACAACAGCACTTTATCCGCCTATTAATATCTAGACAAGATGATTTTAAGGATAGACTGTTAGAACAATTAATATTAAGTGAGGATGTAAATCAACGTTTAACAGCAATGGAAGGGTTAGTGGTACTAGCTCAGAGAGATGAAATACACCATCAACTAGGTATTTGGCTTGCACAGTTAGATGAGCTAGGTATTCAGTATGCTAAAGAGGAAGAAGAATACTTAGTACTCTTGCGTGACTTTGGGCGTCAAGGAAAAGAAGGACAAGATACAGATATGGCATTATACGATGCTACTGTGGTGAGTGCTGTCGTATTGCCTTCAGTGGAAGAGAATACTTTATTTAGCCAGCGCATTGCACATAATTGGGGACTTTCTAAGAAATGGGAAGAGGTAGTACGAGAGTTAGATAGTCTAGAGCACCTGATGAAACAATATGCTATGTATGAATATGAACATTTTAATTATGGAAAAGCAGAGAAGGTACTCTTAGGAACACATTTCACGAAGATGCATAGTTATTCAGGTGATGATGAATGGACAGCAGAACAACACTTCCAAGATTACCCATTGTATGAAGTATGGAATCAGTGGTTTATGGATAGTAAGTTAGATGCATTAGACTTATTCTTACTGCGTTGCGCTACTTCAGAAACAGAGGTCCCTGAATTGATAAAACCATTATTAGATGGGAAGTTGCCTTATTTCTATAATGAACTCTCAGCTAAATATGATAACTACTGGTATGCGATGGGAACAGTCTTTTCTTGTTTAACCTATCAATATCCATTTAAAGAAAAAACGACCTATTGCTTAGATGGTTTAAAAACAATATACAACAGTATTACTCAAGAAGTATTAGATTTAGAGATACGCACTTCTGTTTATGGAGAAGAGTATAGCTATACATGGGTAGATTATACAGATTTATCTTGGTATGCTGAGTTTATACCTATAGAGGATTTAACAGAAGAACAGTGTTTAGCATATTTCAGACTATTGCGTTGGCGTCAATTGAATTGTAATAAAGTAGATGATAGCTATTATCTGTTACCTTTTGAATTGATGGCTATTGCCTATGATAAGAATGAAATTACGCGAGATGAGTTTATACAGTATCTTGTAGTTATAGATAATAGAAAGTCTTATTTCAGTTCAATGTTATCTCCTTTTACAAAGCGATTTATAAACGATAAAGTACAGCAAGTCTTGGTTGAGTTTAAAGCGTATTATTTACAACAGGTTATGGATAGGGATAACCCTACGACTAAGGTATTTGATATTGTCTTTGACTTTCAGGAGATAGAAGGAATGCAGTATTTCTTTGGATTATTGCATAAGATCAAGCACACAGGGATATCTAAAGAAAGTATTTACTATTATGCAGAGATGCAAATCACGATTAAGGAATTAGGACAAATCTATAGTAAACTTATTCGTAGAACAACACCTTTAAGTACGGATAGCCAAGAGATGTTTAATGCTCAAGTAGCAGAGATAAACTTCAGTGCAATACAATGGATCGAAGTGGCTGTAGCATGTCCGCAGTGGATAAAGTACATCACGACTTACTTAGACTGGCAAGGATTAGAGTCAGCGATATGGTGGCTGTTCGCTCATCTGCTGGATAACGAACAAGAAGAGGAGAGAAACAAGATACAAAAACAGATACAACGCTATTCTGCTATAGCGTTAGAGGAGTTTGAAGGAGGTGTAGTAGATATAGATTGGTTCTTTAGTTTTTATCACGTACTAGGAGAAGAGCGTTGGCAGATGCTTTATGATTCAACTAAGTTTATGGCAGTAGAGGGGCATACTCGTGTGAAGCTATATGCAGATGTGCTGTTAGGCAAAGTCTCTATGAAAGACTTGAAAACGAGGGTTATCTCTAAACGCGATAGAAACTATGTACGTGCATGTGGGTTATTCCCCTTATCTGAGACAGATAGAGAAGGAGATTTGATGGATCGATATGAGTTATTAGAACAGTTTAAGAAAGGTTCTAAGAAGTATGGAGCTATGCGCCAAGAGAATGACTTAAAGATATATAATGTAGCGATGCAGAACATCGCTAGAGCGGCAGGGTATACTGATGCAGTGCGTTTTCAATGGTCTATGGAGAGTGTACAAGTGCAGTCTATTCTAGAGAACTATAAGGAACTGGTATTGGATGAGTATACATTCTCTTTGACTGTATCTGATGAAGGAAAAGTAGAGTTGACAGTGAAGAGTAAAGGGGATAAGCCCTTAAAAGCGATACCTGCTAAACTAAAGAAAAATGAGCAAATCATAGATCTAGTAGAACGTCAGAAGGCACTGAAAGAACAGTATAGTCGCTCTCGTCTGAATTTAGAGCAGGCAATGCTTAGACAAGATGCGTTCTCTTATGCAGAGATGCAGAAGTTGTTACTGCATCCGATTATTAAGCACCATTTGGCTAAGTTGGTTTTTAAATGTGGTGAGGTTTACGGTTTGTTTGTAGAGGGAGTATTTACCACTATAGATGGCGTGGTAATGGATGTACAAGGAGAGGAAGAGTTCGTGATAGTACACTGTTATGGTTTATATCAAAGTGGACAATGGGTCAATATACAAGCTTATTTGTTTGACAAACAGATAGAACAACCCTTTAAACAAGTGTTTAGAGAGTTGTATTTACACAACGAAGCAGAGGAAACAAATATCGGTAGCTCTAATCGCTATACGGGATATCAGGTCAAAGACAAACAGACTTTAGGACTGTTTAAGACAAGAAACTGGCAGTATGAATACTATGCGAATTACAGCAAACTGTATTTTGAGGAGGATATTCGAGTTGAGGTTTATATTGACTATTTAGGAGGTAGTAATGCAGAGTATGGTGACTATGTTAGCTTAGAGCATGTCTTGTTCACTAAAGCTTCTTCAGATGACGTGATTGCCCTAACAGAGGTTAATCCTATTGTCTTCAGTGAGGTGATGAGAGACCTTGACTTGGTGGTAAGTGTCGCTTATGTAGGAGGAGTAGATCCAGAGACAAGTCTGTCTACGGTACAGATGCGTATGGCTGTTGTGAGAGAAACAGCACGATTATTGAAGTTAACAAATATCGAGTACAAAGAACGCCACCTTGTGATCACAGGGACTAAGGGAATCTATAGCTTACATGTCGGTAGTGGTGTGATTCACTTGATATCTGGTACGCATCTCTATATCGAGCCTGTACATACACAGGATAGAGGGAAGTTGTTCCTACCCTTTGTAGATGATGACCCTAAGACCACAGAGATTGTGTCTAAGGCTTTAATTTTAGCTAGGGATGGGAGTATTAGAGATACGGGT
Source organism: Myroides sp. (assembly GCF_032073645.1). Lineage (NCBI taxonomy): Bacteria > Pseudomonadati > Bacteroidota > Flavobacteriia > Flavobacteriales > Flavobacteriaceae > Myroides > Myroides sp. Next base: position 45,089 of record NZ_DAMANB010000017.1, on the reverse strand, counting down.
ATCTTAAGGCAGATAGAGTAGAAAATCTTTATATATATATGATATAGTTCTTTAGTGGAGAGTAAGTATATTTGACAATAGAAAAAAGAAGGTAATGACAATAGGACAGATATTAAAATTAGTAGAAAAATCGACATTAAGGAAAACAGAAAGGTTATCTCTAAGAGAAGTAGAGGAAGAGAGTAAAGGACATTGGGTAGCTTATGTAGATGACGAAGAAAGTAGCTATGATGTACAAATCGTAATAGATGGCCGTACTGTAGTCAGTAGAAGTTGTGAATGTGAGATTGACAATATAGTCATGTGTTCACACCAGACTAAGCTACTGATGGCAATAAATGATGCCTTAAAAGGGAAGAAAATTGCTACGAAACCCGTTGTGAAAAAAGCTTTGAGTAAAAAGAAAATAAGCGAAAGTGTAGCATTACTTCAAGATGTTAATCAAGAGGAGGTGTATACATGGCTGACTGAATTGTTTAAGAAAAATAAGGAGGTAGAGCAGGAGTTTATATTAACTTTTAAAAAACAAGATAGTGCCGAATATAGTGTTGATATCGTTGATAAAATATTGAAAGATATTTATACTTCTGTTTTTGGAAAAAGAAAGAATGCAGATGCTAAAGATATTAAGAGGCTGGTAGATTTGGTTTCACTTGCATTAGAGCCAGTGGATAAATATATCGTTGTTAATATTACAAAACCTATTGCTTTAGAACTTTATTTAAAGATAATGTCTTCTCTATTTACGTTAAAGTATAGTGTGAATTATACTAGCAAACGAGTTGATACCTATATGAATAAGTTTGTTGAAAGATACGTATTAGCATTATTAAATGTCAAAGATCAAGATGTTGTCAAGAATACGATAGTAAACTTATTGAAACAACTGTATGAGCCTAAGAATAGTTTACACTACAGTCTAGTTTCAGCTTTAGTTATAGAACTATACGAAAGTAAAGATGAGAGATATACTTCTCTTTTTGGGGATGAGGTAGTGAAAATAATGAAGCATTATCAAGATAATAATTATGTTGTTGAGATAGAGATGTATTTGTTCTTTTTGATAATAGCTGTTGAACAACAAGTTTTAAAAGATTGTTATAAATTGTTTAAACCAGTTAGGTTTCAGAATGAATACAATTTGCTATTATTAAAAGGGTTAATGGATATAGATCTTAAACTAGTAGAGGAGTATTGTTTAAAAATAATAGAGAGTAATATTCAGACAGAGTATAACGAACCTTATCTAGAGATACTAGAAGAGATTTATGAGAATAATGGGGATAAAAGAGGTTTAGCAAATATAAAGAAGCAACTTTTCTTTGAGACCTATGACCTTGAAGATTATAGTTATGTAATTAAGTATTTAGATGATACTGAAGAGGTTAAGAGATTTAGAGCTAAGGTTTTAAGTAGTTTAATAAATAACTTTCATCATGCAAAATCAGCCTCTATGTTGTATTTTGCTATTCTGGAAACAGAGCATAATTATAAGAAAATGCTAGAAGTACTAAGTAGAGATGTTCCTCAAGATGTAATGTGGGCTTATGGCGAACAGATGTGTAAGTTTAATGCTGCATCGTACTTAGACAAGGTTATGAGTATTGGACAAACTCCTGTTTATCCTAGATATACTGATGAAAGATTGGCTAAGTTTATTGTAGAGAAATTCTCAGCGAAAGATATCGTACAGAAATTGATGAAGTATAGGTATACAGATGGAAGTTTGAATAAAAAAATCAAGACACTTGTCGAGAAAAAACAAAAGTAGATAGTAATGAAACAAACAATTTTAGATAGAATACAGGCACTTGGAGGAGATATTAGTCAAGTAAAAGGGAAGTCATTAGCAGAAGATTTGATGTCTATCACTTTTGATATGGTATTATATCCGAAGCCAGAAGATACACCTTGGGCAGATGAAGAGGATCAAGAGCCTATCTATGGTTTAGGAGAGTATATAGATGAACATCAAGAGTTGATTCAGTCAGATAGACAGGCATTTATGGATAAGATGATAGCTCATTACTATGTACATACAGAAGAAGGGAGAGGGCAGGTGTTTTGGACAGCAACTCCTTTTACACCCTATAAGGAAGGAACTGATGATTATGAAGAGTGGAATACAGATTTTATGGATGAGGATTTTGTTAATCTAAGCGAGATAGAGAGAGTAGTAGGTACAAAATATCCAAGCATGATACAGCTATTCTATAGTTATGGTTTTCCTGATCATTATTACATTTGTATAGATGATCCTAATCAAGAGAATCCTACATTATTTGGTACTGATCACGAGGTTTTCTTTAGTGAAGTGACTAATGAAGGAAGTTTAGAAGCATTCATGAATACGTTTATGACTCCACAGGAATTGATTAGTATAGTAGATAAAGCATTAAACAAACAATAGATATGATATTAACAGCACAAGATTTTAAAATATCAGAATATGATGAAGAAACATTAGAGATGGATTATACTTTAGGAGAAGAAGTAATTAATCTTTCTATTTATAATGGCGATGATGAGTTAGAAGAGATTCTAAAAGATGTCAATAAGGTAGTAGTTCAGTTAGAGAAATACAATGCTGAAGGAAAAGATATTATTGTAGATGAGCTGTATGATGTGTATAGTGAAAAGAACGAAGGATTGTCTGAAGAGCAGTTTAGAGATGAGTTAGGACTGTTGTCGTTATATTTTACTGGAGATGGTGAAGTAGAGTTTAATTATGAAGGCGGAGCATATTTCGGAGATCATATTTTATCTATTGAGATGGTTGATGGAGAGTTTGAATCTCATGTAGCGATGAATGGATAAGTAAGTATTAAATTAGATATATAAGGCTTGAGAATTAATTCTCAAGCCTTTTTTATATCGTAGTGTCCCACTTTATACAACCATAAGTGAGTATATAAGTTCAACTGAGGTCATTATAATCACAATTAAAATAAGATGAATAGAAGTATACTAGATTTGCTGATGAGTAGAAAAGGAGTATATACTCAAAACGATCTTTGAAATAGTGTTATAGTGGAGATAAATATGTTACTTTGTGTTCTGACAATAAAAGTATTATGAAAGTAGCAGAAGTAATCAAATCAATAACTACAAAAGATAAAAATAGAGCAATGCAATTGCCTGTTCGTGAGCTAGAACAAGAGAGTAAGGGGCACTATGTAGCTTTTGTAGATGATGGAGAACAGAGCTATGATGTACAGTTGTTTATTCAGGCTGCTAAGATTACTGCGCTTACTTGTGATTGTCCGAATGGAGAAACACTTTGCCTCCATAAAGTAGCGGTATTGCTAGCTATGGAAGATAGTAAGGGAGGAACGAAAAAGAAATCCACTACTACAGGAGTGAAGACTAAAAAGAAAAAGCTAACTGAGACAGAAGAAGTAATGCTTCGTGTAGATAAGGAAGCTATCACAGGATGGCTGTCAGAAGTCTTTAAAAAGAATAAACCTTTAGAACAGCTCTTTTTACTTACTTTTTCGACTGATGAAACACAATACACCACAGATCAGGTAAGAGAGATTATGGAACAGACGATAAAGTCGGTTGCGGGACGTCGAAAAACATTAGAAGGGGCGAATGTGAAGAAGCTGATGGACTTGATGAATATTGCTTTAGAGCCTGTGAATCACTATGTGACTGTCAGTATTAATAAACCAATCACATTGGATATCTTTTCGACTGTGATCGAAACCATGACAGACTTTCAGAATCGCATTAGAACGTATAGTAAGAAGATTGATTTGTTCTATGATGAGTATATACATTGGTTGGCATTGACCATTAATAATGTACAAGTTAAATCAGTGTGGGAAGAGGTGATTAAGAATATTGTTTATAAGACCTTCGAACAGTTTGTAAACAAGAAAATAGAAGGTAAGACCTATTATAATTTCTTAGTAAAAGAGGTCTATCACTCTGCTAACAAAGAACAACAAAAGTATATTGCAGATGAGCTAGTAGTACACATACTTTCTATGTCTGTCAAACGTCAATTGATGGACTTTGAATATGTACTTTTCTTAAAAGAAGTAGCACTAGACCAAGATGTATATGATAAAGTACAACAGTTCTTTTCAATAGATATTTATAAGAATTAGCACCTGCTCTAACAACTAGATAAAAACTACTCAATTTGTGAGTATATATCAGACAAAGTTGTTACCTTGGGAGGATCAAACCAACAATACCATGTTTAATACAGAAACTTATAAGAGAAGAAGAGAAGTTCTTCAACAAAATATTCAAGCAAAGGGAATCTTATTGTTTTTAGGAAATATAGAGAATCCAATCAACTTTGCTGACAATGCTTCACATTTCAGACAGGATAGTACGTTTTTGTACTACTTTGGTATCCAACAACCACACTTAGCTGCTATCATTGATTTAGATGAGCATAAGACAATCGTATTTGGAGATGAGATGTCTATGGATGCTATTGTATGGATGGGACGTCAAGAGACTTTAAAAGAAAAATGTGAGAAAGCAGGTGTAGTAGAGACAAGACCTTATGCAGAATTAGCTATTTATTTAGCGACTGCTATGAGCGTGAAAAGAAATATTCACTACCTACCTCCTTATCAATCATTCAACAAGATTTTATTAAGTGAGTTACTACATATTTCTATAGTGGACTTTAAACCATCTGTGCCGATGATTCAAGCTATCGTAGCACAACGAGAAATCAAAGAAGCACAAGAAATAGTACAGATAGAAGAAGCACTAAAAGTATCTAATCAGATGCACTTACTAGCGATGCGCATGGCTAAGCCTGGTGTGAAGGAGTATGAAATCGTGAGTGCTATTCAGAATGTGGCAGGGAGTCATAACTGTGAGTTAGCTTATAACTCTATTGTGACAATCAACGGAGGGATCTTACACAATCATTATAAAATGAATACGTTACAATCAGGTAAGTTATTGTTAAATGACTCTGGTTGCGAGACGCCAATGGGGTACGCATCTGACTTGACGCGTACATATCCTGTAGATAAGACTTTTACACCAGAACAACGCGATCTTTATAATGTAGTTCTTAATTCTTTTGAAGGAGCTAAGGCAGAGCTTAAAGCTGGAGTGAAGTATAAAAATGTACACCTAAAAGCCTGTGAGATATTAGCAGAAGGATTAATCGACTTAGGCTTTATGAAAGGAAATGCACAAGATGCTGTAGCTAATCATGCACATACGATGTTCTTCCAATGTGGATTAGGACATATGATGGGACTTGATGTACACGATATGGAAGATTTAGGAGAACAGTATGTAGGATATACAACAGAAGACCCTAAAGATACGAAGCAGTTTGGTATTAAATCATTGCGTTTAGGAAAAGAGCTAAAAGCAGGACATGTGCTAACTGTAGAGCCAGGTATTTACTTTATTCCAGAGTTAATCGAGATGTGGGAGGCTGAGAAGAAATATGCAGAGTTTATAAACTATGACAAGGTAAAACAGTTTGCTCACTTTGGAGGTATCCGTATTGAGGACAACTTCTTGATTAAAGATAATGGTTATCAGTATTTAGGACCAGAGTTAATCAGAACTGTTGCGGAGATAGAAGATTATAAATCTAATTACTAAGAAGCTATTTTTATATTTAATATGAAGCCGATAAGTACTAATGAACTTATCGGCTTTTTATATAGAAGTATAAATGTTTAATAAGTGTACACATGGGGATGTTAGATAAAACAAATGGTAGTATAGTTTTAGAAGAATTTAATTGTAGATTGTATAAGGGAATGCAGTTAGAAGAATTAAAACAAACGGATTATTACAAGGCTAAATATGATAGCTTTAGAGATGTTAATACAGGATATTTCTGGTATGGTTTTAATCATTGTGATTGGGAAGGGTATCAAGTTCGGATTAGTATTTGCTTCTTTGGAGATAGCTTAGAGAGTATGTATATATACACTAGCGATGATAGAGATGCTAAGACTTGGGATGATTGGTCAGAAAAGAAGGAAATGGAAGTCTTCGAACGCAATAATTCTTTTATGCGTAAACTGTCAGGGGAGAAAGGAAAGAAAAAGAACTCACCTTATCCTCAGTGGAGTATCGCTTTTGAGTGGGGGACTTTATGGTCTGTATATGATCCTAGAAGTGCAAGTAGTATATCAGGAGTGTCTTATAAAAAGTAGATTTTGTTTTTTATAATTAATTGAAATAACGATTGGTGATATAATAAATACAAGTAGTAGTTCAAAATAATTATATATTAATAATGTCTGATTTGTGTAATAATTTCAATGGTTATTGCGTTAATACTATGCATACATAGTATTTTAAACCAACCTAATCCTAACACCATGCATTACTACCAATTACACGATCAACTCAAAAAGCTTTTTAATACAGAAGATGACTATATAAAAAGTGAAGAACTAGGTATTGAATTCTTTAAATACGATTTTGAATCTACACAAGCAGCTAATGTACTATGTGGTTCAGATAAATTGTATTGTGATGAACATCACGAGAGTTTTGAAGATACTTTTTGTAAGCTGATTACAGATACAGATCACCTATTAGATATTTCTGATTATAGTGTAGAGGAGAATAAGAAGTTTAAGATTATTGTTTTAAAGACATTAGAGCAAGAGGTTTCAGAAGAGACTATAGTCATGTTTCACGGCTTAAATGAGAAGAAGTGGGATAAGTATCTACCTTGGGCATATGAGTTAGCAAAACGTACTAAAAAAGCCCTAGTCTTGTTTCCTATAAGCTTTCACATGGATAGAGCACCTCTTGAATGGTCTGATCGAAAACTGATGTTTGAGGTGGCTCAGAAGAGAGCGATGCATTGGCAAGAGAATTCAGATACGAGCTATGTCAATGCAGCATTGAGTACACGTATGGAGGCTAATCCACAACGTATGTTTTGGTCGGGATTACAGACATATTACGATTTTATACAATGGGAGACTCAACTAAGAGAAGGTAAGTTCCCGAGTCTTTCTAAAACAGCTTCTATTGATTTGTTTGGATATTCTATAGGCTCGTTTTTATCTATTATTATTCTGATGGCGAATCCTAATGGCATATTGAATAATGCTAAGTTAGTTTGCTTCTGTGGAGGAATGACTATTGATCGTATGTTCCCAGTATCGAAGTATATTATGGATGGAAAAGCAACTATTATGATGCAAAAAGTCTTTGCTCAATTACTGACAACTAAGTTTATAGCAGAACCTCGTCTAAATCACTATCAATCCAAAGAATTACACCCAGGGGAGAGTTGGTTTAAAACAATGCTTCGTTACAATCATCACCAAGAAGAAAGAGAAGAACGCTTAAAAGAATTAGAGAATCAAATCTACTCTGTCAACCTTAAAAATGATGAGGTAGCTCCTGCTGTAGAAGCTTTAAATATGCTAAAAGGACCGTATAGAGATGTGCCTATTGGAGTGGATATTTTAGACTATCCTTTCTCCTATAGTCATATGGTTCCTTTCCCTTTAACAATCAAGAATGCAGAAGAAGTGGATACTCATTTTAATCTAACAATGGCTAAAATGGCTAATTTTTATCTGTAGTTATTAATAGGTTAAAAGGCTTGCTCTCATTGAGTTTGAAAGCTGTTTTAAATAGGCGATATTTGAAAAGTATAAGAAATAAATAAAAATAATTAACCAAGTGTATTAAAATTATATATACATTTGACCTATCAAATAAACAAAAAAGACATGTATCCAAGTCAATTACATCATCATCATCATTCTACTTGTACTCTTACGAGCTGGTAATGATATGGTGTATTTGAATCCAAAATATCTAATTATCCCGTTTGAGTAAATCAGACGGGATTTTTTGTTTTTAAGCGTATTGCTATTTGATACTTCCTATCGGTTTACTCGAACATTTTAATCAAAAAATAATATGAGTAAATTAAAAATTGCAATCCAAAAAAGTGGACGTCTTAGTGAGAAATCCCTAGAATTATTAAAAGAATGTGGCATTAAGTTTCCTAATGGTGGTGGTAAACTAATTGCCGAAAGTAAGAACTTCCCTATCGAAGTACTGTTCTTGCGTGATGATGATGTAACGAAATATGTAGAACAACAAGTAGCTGATATCGGTATTGTAGGAGAGAATGTGTACTTAGAGGCTAATCTACCTGTTAAGGTATTAGAATACCTAGGCTTTGGTAGTTGTAGATTGAGTTTAGCTGTATCTAAAGAAGTTGACTATACTGGTATTACTTACTTTGAAGGCAAAAAGATTGCAACTTCTTATCCCTTTATCCTAGAAAAATACTTAAAACAACAAGGCGTGAATGCTTCTATAGAGTTTATCTCAGGAAGTGTGGAAATAGCACCTAGCATAGGGCTAGCTAATGGGGTATGCGATATCGTGAGTAGTGGATCTACGCTAATGTCTAATGGACTTAAAGAAGTAGACAAGGTGCTAGACAGCCAAGCAGTCTTAATTAGCAACCAAGCTTTAGGAGAGGAGAAACAAGTCTTATTAGACAAACTCTTGTTTAGAATTAAGTCTGTTTTAAATGCTAAGGAACGCAAGTATATTTTATTAAATGCTCCTAATGATAAGTTAGAACAGATCATCTCTATACTACCAGGGATGAAGAGTCCTACTGTTTTACCCTTAGCAGATGAAGGTTGGAGTAGTCTACACTCTGTTATCCAAGAAGACCAATTCTGGGATATCATCGACGAGTTAAAAGCCTTAGGAGCAGAGGGAATTCTAGTCGCTCCGATAGAAAAAATGATTTACTAAAATAAGAAGCTATGATAACAGTATATAAACCTGCAAGAGAAGAATGGATAGGGTTAACAAAGCGTCCTATTATCACAACAGAAAGTCTAAATGAGAGTATTGGTACAGTACTTAAACAAGTCAAAGAAAGAGGAGATCAGGCTATTCAGAATTATGCTTCATTATTTGATGGAGTACAGTTAACAGACTTCAGAGTAAGTAGACAGGAGATAGAAGAAGCTGCTACTTTAGTCAATCAGGATATCAAAGATGCTATAGCTATAGCTGCATCGAATATCAGAACATTTCACCAGTCTCAATTATCTACAGAAGATAAAGTAGAGACAACAGAAGGAGTGACTTGCTGGAGAAAGAGTGTAGGAATAGAGAAGGTAGGGCTTTATATACCGGGTGGTACAGCTCCGTTGTTTTCCACCTTGTTAATGCTAACTATTCCTGCTCAATTAGCAGGTTGTAAAGAACTAGTATTGTGTACACCGTGTAATAAACAAGGCAAAGTAAATGAGGTAGTTCTTTATGCTGCGCAGTACCTAGGTATAGAGACTATCTTTAAGATTGGTGGAGCACAAGCTATTGCTGCCATGGCGTATGGAACAGAGACAGTGCCTCAAGTCTATAAGATATTTGGCCCTGGTAATCAATATGTAACTAAGGCTAAAGAGTTAGTACAGGCACAAGGCATAGCTATCGATATGCCAGCAGGGCCAAGTGAGGTCTTAGTCGTTGCAGATCAAGAGGCTGATGCAGATTATATAGCAGCAGATCTATTATCACAGGCGGAGCACGGAACAGATAGTCAAGTAGTCTTTGTGACCACAACGAAGCAGAAGATAAGTGAAGTAGCTGAGGCATTGGAGAAACAGCTTGAGGAACTACCTCGAAGAGACTTAGCGAAACAGACGCTTAATAATAGCTTGATGATAGAATTATCGACTATAGAAGAATGTATTGCTTTTAGCAATGCTTATGCGCCTGAACACTTAATCTTAAATATAGAGAATGCTGAGAAGTATATAGACTTAGTGATCAATGCAGGTTCTGTATTCTTAGGAGCTTATTCTTGTGAGAGCGCTGGTGATTATGCAAGTGGTACGAATCACACTCTACCTACGAATGGCTATGCTAAGAGCTATAGTGGCGTATCGGTAGACAGCTTTGTAAAGAAGGTTACTTTTCAAAAGCTAACGAAACAAGGACTAAAGAACATAGGTAAAACAATCGAAGTAATGGCAGAGGCAGAAGAGTTAATCGCTCATAAAAATGCTGTTAGTATTCGCCTTAAAAAACTAAGCAATGAGTAATAATAAAATAAATATAAACGAATTAGTTCGTCCGAATATCAAGGCTTTATCCCCTTATACAAGTGCTAAAGATGAGTATAAAGGAGAACAAGGGATATTCTTAGATGCAAATGAGAACCCATTCGGAACAGTTAACCGCTATCCTGATCCATATCAATTCGCATTAAAACAAGTGATCAGTAAAGTAAAAGGAGGGAAACCAAATCAGCTGTTTTTAGGGAATGGAAGTGATGAAGCTATTGATCTAGTGTATCGTATCTTTTGTCAGCCTAATAAGGATAAGGCTATCGTATTTACGCCTACTTATGCGATGTATGAAGTTTATGCAGATGTTAATGCGGTAGAGTTAATACCTCTTCCTCTTAATGATGCATTTGATTTAGAACTAGCAGTACTAGAACCTTATTTAGAAGACCCTACTGTGAAGCTGATGTTTATCTGTTCGCCTAATAATCCTACGGGTAATCTATTAGATAGAAACAGTATCACAGCATTATTAACGAGATTTAAAGGGATAGTCATTATAGACGAAGCTTATATAGACTTTAGCAATGAGCCTTCTTGGTTAGAGGAGTTAGCGAAGTATAATAATCTAATCGTTCTACAGACTCTTTCTAAGGGATGGGGAATGGCAGGACTTCGCATCGGTATGGCATGGATGAGTGAGGAGTTAATCTCTTATTTTAACAAGGTGAAATCTCCTTATAATCTAAGTAGTGTAACACAAGAAGAAGCTATAAAGCAACTACAAGATACAGTGGGATTTCAACAAAGGATAAAGCTACTTATCGAGGAAAGAGAGAAACTCATCCAAGAGTTGAAGCTACTTTCTATTGTGAAGAGAGTATGTCCCTCACAGACTAATTATCTATTAGTTGAATTTGGTAATGCGGATAAGGTATATGAAGCCTTGATTAATAAGCAAATTATCGTGAGAAATAGAAGTAAGGTCGTAGAGAATACTTTGCGTGTTTCGATAGGTACACCAGAGGAAAACAATCAATTAATAACTGCATTAAAAACAATAGATCGTGAGTAAGAAAGTATTATTTATAGATAGAGATGGAACTATTATTAAAGAACCTGAAGACTTTCAGATTGATAGTTTTGAGAAGTTAGTATTCTTACCTAAAGCTATTTCTAGTTTGTCTAAGATAGCTAGAGAGTTAGACTACACTTTAGTTTTAGTTAGTAATCAAGATGGTCTAGGAACTGCTTCATTTCCAGAAGATACCTTTTGGCCTGTGCAGAACTTTATATTGGATACACTAGCAGGAGAGGGAGTGACATTTACAGATATTTATGTAGATGATTCTTTTGACTATGAAAATAAACCTACGCGTAAACCTGGATTAGGAATGTTAGGTAAGTATGTCTATGGAGATTATGATTTAACGAACTCTTATGTCTTAGGCGATAGGTTGACAGATATACAGTTAGCAGAGAACTTAGGAAGCAAAGTTATTTATATCAATGAAGTTGCAGATGAGCGTGCCACATTGAGCACAATAGATTGGCAGGAGATCTATCAGTTCTTAAAGCAACAACCCCGTATAGGTAAAGAATACAGAAAGACGAATGAGACTACGATTGATATAGAAGTGAATCTAGACAGCGCTAAAGACTGTGTTATCGAGACAGGTTTAGGATTCTTTGATCATATGTTAGAACAAGTCAATAGACATGGTAATATAGGTTTAAAGATAAAAGTCAAAGGTGACTTACAAGTAGATGAGCACCACACAATAGAAGATACAGCTATTGCACTAGGTTCTGCGTTTAAGCGTGCCTTAGGCAATAAGAAAGGCATAGAGAGATATGGCTTTTTACTACCGATGGATGAGTGTTTAGCTCAGGTAGCTATAGACTTTGGAGGGAGAGCATGGCTGATGTGGGACGCAGAGTTTAAGAGAGAGAAAGTAGGAGATATGCCAACAGAGATGTTCTATCACTTCTTTAAATCTTTTGCTGATGCAGCGAGTTGCAACCTGAATATAAAGGTAGAAGGTGACAATGAGCACCACAAGATAGAGTCGATCTTTAAAGCCTTTGCTAAAGCAATAAAGATGGCAGTAAGTAAAACGGAGAACTATAATATACCAAGTACTAAAGGCATACTATGATCGCAATCTTAAAATACAATGCAGGAAATGTACAGTCTGTACAGAATGCTATAGAACGACTAGGGTATCAGACCATAGTCACAGATGATGTAGCGATACTTACCTCTGCGGATAAAGTGATTTTTCCAGGAGTAGGAGAGGCTTCTTCTGCGATGAGGTATTTAGTAGATAAAGGATTGGATAAGGTTATCGTAAGTTTAAAACAGCCTATACTAGGGATATGTTTAGGAATGCAATTGTTGTGCAATTCTAGTGAAGAAGGGAATGTAGTAGGATTAGGTGTCTTTGACAATGAAGTAAAGCTTTTTCCTGCCACAGATATTGTTCCTCATATGGGATGGAATAATTGTGATATGATAGAAGAAGAGACCTTGTTTAAAGGGATTGAAGAGCTAGATGATTTCTACTTTGTACACAGTTATTATGCTACTTTATCTAAGGATACTATTGCTGTTAATAATTATATCGTGCCCTTTTCGGCTGCTTTAGCTAAAGGTAATTTTTATGCAGTACAGTTTCACCCTGAGAAGTCAGGTAAAGTAGGAGAACTATTATTGAAGAATTTTTTAGAATTATGAGAATCATACCAGCGATAGATATAATAGACGGACAGTGTGTTCGACTATCAAAAGGAGATTATAATACCTCTAAAGTGTATAATACAAGTCCAGTAGAGGTAGCGAAGCAGTTTGAAGATGCAGGAATTAAGTATTTACACGTAGTGGATCTAGACGGCGCTAAGTCAAGCCAAATAATGAATGCTAAGGTATTAGAAGAGATAGCTACTCAGACCAATCTACAGATAGATTTTGGTGGAGGTATTAAGAATGACTCGGATATCATCACTGCCTTTAACAGTGGAGCTAAGCAAGTGACTGTAGGAAGTATAGCGGCGACTAAGCCTGAGCTATTCTTAACATGGTTAGAGCGATACGGAAGTGAGCAGATTATATTAGGAGCAGACTGTAAACAGCGCAAGATTATGACCCAAGGGTGGTTAGACTCTGCGGATACAGATGTGCTAGAGTTTATCCAATCGTATGAGCAGAGAGGAGTATCCTATACCATAGTCACTGATATAGAAAAAGATGGAATGCTAAACGGACCTGCTATTGAGTTGTATAAAGAGATTATAACGAATACTGAGGTGAAACTGATCGCTAGTGGAGGATTAACTACGGTAGCAGAATTATACAAGCTAAAAGAGATAGGTTGTGAAGGAGTGATCATCGGAAAAGCGATCTATGAAGGAAGAATAACATTAAAAGAGTTGAGTGAATTATGCTAAAGAAGAGAGTAATAGCGTGTATGGATATTCAGAATGGTGAGGTAGTCAAAGGGGTTAACTTCGTTGATATACAGCGAGCTGGTGATCCTATAGCGTTGGCAAAACGCTATGTGGTAGAGGGCGCAGACGAATTAGTCTTTCTGGATATTACAGCTACGATAGAGAATAGGAAGACGCTGATCAGTTTAGTCAATGAGATTGCGAGTCAGATTAATATCCCTTTTACCGTAGGTGGCGGCATTAGTACTAGAGAACAAGCAATAGATTTAGTGAGAGCAGGCGCAGATAAAGTAAGTGTCAATTCAGCTGCTATCAAGAGACCTGAGCTAATACAGGAGATCGCTCAGGCATTGGGGAGTCAATGTGCAGTAGTAGCGATAGACACGAAGTACGAAGAGGGTGAATGGTGGGTATACAGTGCAGGAGGGCGTATCAAGACTAAGTTAAAGACTATAGACTGGGCAAAGCAAGTAGCTAGTTTAGGAGCAGGTGAGATACTGTTAACCTCAATGAATAATGACGGTACGAAAGCGGGCTTTGCACTGGATATTACAGCTGAGGTAGCTAAAACGGTAAATATACCCGTGATCGTATCTGGGGGCGCTGGGAGTATAGATCACTTTGCACAAGTGTTTACTCAGACGCAAGCGACAGGTGCGTTAGCGGCTAGTATATTTCACTATGGAGAAATAAGTATACCAGAGTTAAAGCAAATATTAAAAACAAATAATATAAGTGTAAGATGAAACTAGATATAGATTTTAATAAAGGCAACGGGTTAGTACCTGTGATTATTCAAGATAAGGATTCCATGCAGGTATTGATGCAAGGCTATATGAATGAAGAAGCCTATCAACAGACGATTACAGAAGGTAAAGTAACGTTCTATAGCCGTACTAAAAATAGACTCTGGACTAAAGGAGAAACTTCAGGTAATTATTTACTAGTAAAAGAGATTTTGACTGACTGTGATAGAGACTGCCTATTGATAAAAGTAGAAGCTATTGGAGCTACTTGCCATACAGGAAGTACTTCGTGCTTTGGAGAGATTTGTGATAAAGGTTTTGTTTACATCTTAGAGAATATCATCAGTGAGCGTATTGATAACAATGTAGAATCATCTTATACCAATCAACTATTTAAGAGAGGAATCAATAAAGTTGCTCAAAAAGTAGGAGAAGAAGCAGTGGAGTTAGTTATCGAAGCCAAAGACGATAATGATACTCTTTTTAAGAATGAAGCAGCAGACTTATTATATCACTACCTTATTTTATTAAAAGCAAAAGGATTTACTCTAAGTGATATAGAATCTGTTTTAAAAGAAAGACACCTTAAATAACTATCCCTATATGTAGTGATATATAGTCTTGTTTTAAAATTCTAATATTTCGGTTTAGAAAAAAATATTTTCTAAATATGCGAATTTTGATAAGCTATATGTCAAAACAAAACAGACTTGTCATTTATGATCAAGTCTGTTTTTGTTTAATTTATATTGATTAGCTGTTTCCTTTTGGATGACAACTAGTAAGAGGTCAATAAGTTCGTGTTCAGTCCGTTATTTTGTATGAATTAATGGAGTCAGTATGGACTCATAACGGACTCACTACGGACTCATCCCTACTTTAAGTGCTACATTAGTAATAGAAAAGTAACTGAAGTATGCTACCAATCTTTTAATGCAAATACCTGTGAACGCGAGTTTACATTTAACTTCAGATATATATTACTAATATGATATTTAGTCGTACTTATCGTTATACTCAATTCATGTGCTATCTCTTTATTAGTCAGTCCATCCCAGATGAGGTAGAGTACATCTACTTCTCTCTCCGTTAGTTTATAATTGTTCTTTAAATGATAAGACAAGTCTCCTTGATGATCCTTAAGTGTAATAGTATCAGGTTGTTTTAGAGTTTGTGTATTCTTTTCATGAACTAGCAGTTTATGGTAATTCTTCAGCATTAATACATATTGAAACATAAAAACACGGTTGCGTACATTGTGTTTTTGGTTTTTTCTGACTAGCACATAGTTATTAATAATACTCAATACGATAATCGCTGATACATATAGCTTTAAGTTTGGCATAGCGTGATTCTGAATAGTGATAGGGTCATCTATTTCTAGATTGATAAAGCTCAGTCCTAACAGAATACACAATGATATTACAAAAGCTACATAAAGATAGTATTGCTTTCTGTGTTTTAAATTCCTTTTAGTTAATTGTACAAAAATAAAGAATACTAAAACAGTAATGTCCAATACTACTGAATGTTTGCCTCCATATAGATAGCTAGAGAAGTATAATACAATGGCTATGATAGAGGTAAGAGAATATAATTTTAATTCATTCTTATACATAAATCTCTTCGTTCCGAATGGGTAGTATGTAGATAGTAACATACCTGTAAAAATGATAGAGGAAGAAAGAATAGTTGCTTTTAAAAAAGATTCAACTGCTTGTAAATGAATATGAAATAGGTTTAGGATATCACCTGTTATAAAACAAAGTGTAATAAGTAACTGTATAGATAAATAACTAATCCACTTACGTTCTTTAAAGATTTGGTAGATAATAAAACTAGCTATTAATCCTAAGAAAGCCATACCATAGAATATACCTGATACAAAATAGTTGATAGGTAGATCTATATAGGATGTCATTTCATGGTGTAGTTGTACACCGCTGAAGTTATTAATGCTTATAGTGCTTTGAAAGATAGATAGCTGACCCAATCCAATATTCTGAAGCATTTTTGGAGCTATATCAAATAGGGTATATGAGGTGTAGGTGAGTACTATATCCTTTATATTAATGAATAAAGTAAGTAGCCAAGTTATAAGGACATAACTCAGTATTACCGATATAGGAATCAATCCTATATGGGTATATTGTTGTTTTTTTTTCGAATCCATTTTAATTTTTTAACAATAAATAATCAATACCATAGAATAGAGTACGAGGGGATAGCTGCTGTCTTAGCCCAAAACAGTAGACATCTGTACTTTTCTATAATAGCAATTTTTGACTTTGATAGTGAGAAAGTCTATATAGTTAGTGTACTGTTAGTATTAGTTAAGGATAGAGTGGTGAATAATACTAGCGTAAAACAAACTATATGTGATATACTAAGTGTTTTTTAGTACTTAAAAGATATATTGATCTCTAAATCTTCTTTTCTGTAATTGTTAAATATTTTAGAAGTATAGCTTCTAATAGGTGGTGTTATGTATTTGATTTTGAATACATCTAAGAGAATTGATTTTAGTGTAACCTCTTTGTTTTTAGGTTGTTGTTGTTCTTTTCTCATGTTTATTGTTGTTTTGTTTTGACTAAGCAATATAGAGTGAAAAGCTGTAATATGTACTATAACAAAGTATAGTTCTTTGTTAAATAATTACCCTATTTATCTGTTTAAGACATTTGTGAATTAGTGTGTTATGCGAATAGAGGAAGGTTTTATAAGACTAATGACATTTATTAACAGTTAGACTAAGGCTGTTGTTAAAAGTGAGCTTAAGTTATGATATCTTAAATATAGACTAGGCTAGGAAAGTATTAATTTTTAGAGTGTTTTAGTGATCTGTTTCCTTTTAGTTTTATAACATATTATTCTGTAAAATATATTAAAGTAATAGTCAACTTCTAACTACTGAAGGTACGTTGATTGCACTATTTATCTAGATTATTATAAAAATCATATATCGTATTATCGATTCTATTTTAAGACTTTTTAGGTTTTAAGAATCTTTTATATATAGCGTAACCTAGACTATTTTGACACTATTTTACATTTTTTAAAATCACATTGTATCATTCGAATTGTTGATGTTTCACATTTTTTGGTGTAACAAATAATGGGTAAATACTGTTTTTTAGAATCGTTGAAATTAGTTAGGTACTAGTACTATTTTAAGTTTTTAAATATCTGTTTTTTAGCTGTTTATTGTTTTTAAGAGCGTCTTTTTAAACTTTTTAAAAGTATCAATTTAAGATTATTAACAACCGTATTGGGCTTCTATTTATGATAAAAACCATGCTTAAGTATAGGCACTACCTCTCGTGCAGTGACTAATTTTGTTTTTGAATTTGGGAAGAGATATAGTTCCAATGAATCTAGATAATATTAGCAGTTCTGATTTTGTGGGGACAATGGAGAACTGTTACGCTCCCTCAAGATGTTTTAATAGTACATTCAATTGAGGGAGTTTTTTTAGAGGAGTGGAGATAGTGCTATATGTCTAAACAAATTCCCTTACTAACGAATTATTATAAATCTGATTCCTTAGGTTTTCCTATGGATGACAGAAGAAGTTTATTAGCAAAAACGATTTGAATACTTGGTATTGGTTGATAAAAATAGATAGCATCAGTAGTATCCGTTATTTCGCTCTAATTAAGAACTCACATGTAGTACTGCGAAAGTAGTAGAGAGCGAGATAGTGATTTACTAGTTGTAAATTTTATGAACTGTAGCCTAATATCTAGCTAGTCGTTTTGTGCCTGTGAATGCAACAAGCAGAGAACTGTGTTTCGATGTAGTACATAGGAATTAGTAATTATCGAGTAGATAAGTTCTAAGTTTCACTGTGGAGTGGAAGTGGAGCTTAATAAATTAATCTTTATCATTTATGGAAAAAGTAAGTATGGGAATAAGAAAGAAGTAAGTATAAAAGGTTTTGAAACTAGGTTTTGAAAACTTCGCCACGAAGTGGTGTTAAGATGAGACTTATAGGGTAAGTAAATCTTTTATTCGATAGTAATTGTTCTTCGCGAATTCAGTTCTTCGTTTAATTGTTATTCCACAACTCACAATAGCTGGAATACATTACATGACAACTCACAATAGTCATGTATGATGTTTTTTTACTCCCGTAATTTAAATCTTACATCCTCTTCAATGTAATGATTATGATCTGTGCTCTAAACTCACAATAGGAGTCTGGTCATAATAATATTTTATAAAACACAATTAACAAACAACAAATGAAACAAAAAACTACTTTTTCTCTATGGAAGAGGTTACTGCTTTTGCTCGTCCTGTTCGTTCCTTTAGTACAGTCCTTGGGGCAGACTAAGATTTATGCAACAGATCTTATAAGTGATAAGAATGTTGATAATCCTAGGTATGCAACTGATGGGAATTTGGCAAGTAAAGGTACACTACATGCACATCCAGGTGCATTAAAGCTAGGTAAGAAGAGCGGATTCTTAGAGTACAAATTCCCTAATGCAGTGCCAAAAGGTAAACAAACCTATATAAAAATAGGGATGGAAAACAATGAATTACTTAATGGTTTATTAGGTGGTTCAGTAGGTAAATTATTATCAGGCCTTTTGAATGAACTATTGTTAGGAAGTCACAGATTTGATGTTAGTGCTTATAATGGCAATAATAAAGTTCTTGAAGTAAAATCAGTAGATGGTTTTGGAACTAAACAGGCTAAATTAATCCAAGATAAGGATGGAGAGTACATGATTGCATTTCAGTTAGATCAATCATTTGATCGTATGACTGTAGGTAATAGTAGTACAGCTTTATTGGGTTTAACAGGTGATAAGTTATTAGATGTTTACGATACTTATTATGTAAAAGAAGATGGAGGGAGCTGTAGTAGACCTATAGGAACTTCATTTGATTCAGCAGGTATTGAAATAGATTTATTAGGAGGTTTATTACAAAATAAATTCTATGAAGCTATAGATGGAAAAGAAAATACTTATTCTTTGTTAAAAAGGGATGGTGCAGTAAATGTTGGAGTTGGGGGGTATATCTCTCAGTTTTTTTATTTTCCTACTAGTTCTAATGAAGCTACTACTGTTAATTTAACCATAGAGTCACCAAAGGGATTACTTAGTTTAGATTTGTTAAGCGCTATCGAATTAAGAGCATATAATGGAGATAAGGAAGTATATACTAAGTCTCTAGAAGGAGGGTTGCTTAATGGTGTAAATCTCTTAGGATTATTAAAGACACCTGGAAAAAAGACTTTGACATTTGCACCGGGAAAAGCGTTTGACAGAATAGAACTAAGAGCAAACAATACATTAAATGTTGGGTTGTTAAGCGATGGACTGCGTATTTATGATATTGAACGCTTTGATACAGCTAAATGCCCTAATCCTAATATTATAGTTCCTGCTCCGACAGAATCTCCTTTTGATATAGCAGCTTGTGCTACAGTTTTAAAGGATTTTAAAAATGTTGATTTTGTTACAAATGCTATAGATGGTAATAATGAAACATTTGCTACTTTATATGCTAATAATGGTTCTTTATTGTCTGCTTTACCTTCTTCAGGAATGATAGAATTAGCATATAACCAAAAAGTAGCTGCGCATACAACTTCCTATATTCGAATTGATTCTGATAAAGATGTATTAGAAGCTTTATTAGGAGGAACTTTAGGCAAGCTAGTTGATGGTGTTGCAGGTTTATTGTTAGGAGATCACTATTTTGAAGTAGAAGCCTTTAGTAATGGTGTATCTGTATCGAAAAGCTCAAGTATAAGTGGTTTTGAAGGAACTACTAATGGAGTAGTATCACTAGTACAGGATAAGATAGGTCGCTATTATTTAGCAGTTACACCAACAACTGAATATAATAGTATACGTATAACCAATAAAGTAACAGGATTACCAACAGGAGAACAACGTATGTTAAAGGTATATAATATGTGTCGTGAGATTGGTTCAGATCCATGTTATCCTGCTCAGTTTACTTCATATAATCAAGCAGGGTTAAATTTGAGTATTGCTAGTTTAAATGAAGCAGGTGTTAAGAATCCTTATCATGCTATAAGTGGTAATTCATCTAATTATTCAGAGATTAGTTCTGGTACTCTAGCTGTAGGTACAGGAGTAAAACAAGTTATTTACTTTCCTAAACCATCTTCTAATGGTGATAAATTAGAAGTGAGAGTACAGTTTAACCCTAATAGTGTACTTTCATTAGATTTATTAGGTTCTTATAAAGTGACTACTTACTTAGGTAGTACTAAGAAACAAGAGTTTACTTTGAAACAGGGATTATTAAATAACCTTGATTTATTAGGTCTATTGCAGTCTGGTGGAGTTCAGTCTTTAGTTTTTGATACAAGTGTAGAAGCTTTTGACAGAGTTGAGATTTCTACAGTTACATTACTTAATCTTGGAGTAACACCTGCTATTCGTTTGTATAATGTGAAACGTATTAATGATGTATGTATTGATCCAATGACCGAAAGCCCTTTTGTTTCTTCTATATGTGCTACTGAGTTGTTAGGAAGTAAGTATGTAGATGATATCTCTAATATTTTTAATGGGAATTTTGATTCATTCGCGACGATTAACTCTGATGCGGGAATTTTATTAGGAGGAAATAAAAGAGCTGGTTTTGTTGAAGTTGGTTATGACCACATTGTGAAGGCTGGTACGACCTCTTATATTCGTTTTGATTATGATAAGGGGATATTAAAAGGTTTATTAGGAGGTAGTTTAGGTAACATTGTAAGTGGACTATTAAATAATATTGTTTTAGGTGATCATTTTTTCGAAATAGAAGTGAAAGATGAGAATGGTGTTGTGTTAGAAGGTAACAGTAGAGGTATAGCAACAACATTCAAAAATGGAGAAATAAGAGTGGTAAGTGATAAGCTAGGACGCACTTATTTAGCTATAACACCGACTAAAGATTATAAATCAGTTAAGATCACAGATAGAAACGAGAGTTTATTAGGCATATTAGCCCCAGCTACTTCTATGAATGTGTATAATATGTGTTATGAAGGTAATGCTGATTCTTGTGTTGATGCTTTTGCTACATCATTTGACTTTACTGGATTAGCCTTAACAGTTAATGATTTATCTGGAGCAGGTGTTGAGTATCCAGAGCGTGCTATAGACTCTAATACGACTAACTATTCACGTATTAGTTTAGGAACGCTTAATGTGGCAGGAAGTGTAAAACAGTGGGTATTCTTTAACTCAGTTTCTGATAAAGATGATGTTACTAATATCAAATTTAGAACAGAGTCAGGAGGAGTAGATCTTAATGTGTTAGGTAGATTAGAGATTAAAGCATATTTAGGAGATAAAGTAGTTAATACGCTTGATTTATCTAGTGGTTTAATTAATGGTATTAATGTTTTAGACTTAATTAATAAAGGAGATATAGTTAATTTACCATACACACCTGGTGTTGAGTACGATCGTATATCTATCGGACTTAAGAGTGTGTTAAATGTATCTGTGTTTCCTCCAATTAATTTATACAGCGTAGAAAGAAGCTGTCAATCTTTAAATCAAGATCTTGTTAGTTGGAAGTCTTATAAAGTGAATGGTGATTCAACAGTTCAAAAAGTTACTGGTGGAGAAGAAGTAGAGTATATTATTCATGTTAAAAATGTAGGTGCTGCTGATGTACCGACTTTATTAATAGAAGACAGATTACCTGCTGGGTTAACATGGACTTCTGGTGGGACTCACAGTAATGGTGTAGTTACATTCAAAAAAGAAGATGTTTTAGTAGTAGATGGTGTAGTTACATTTAGTTTTAAAGCTAGAGTAAATACAGATTTAGAAGGGATTTCTCAAATTAGAAATATTGCGGTAGTAAAAGTTGATGAGACAGATAAAGGAGTAAATACTTATCCAGCTATTGACAATAAAGACCCTAAAGCCCCAAATACAAGCGAAAAACCGGGTACTGTATTAGTTGTTGACCCTCTTTATGATATCGAATTATCTAAAGTAGGATCAAGTAATGGAAAGATTAGTAATCAAGCACAGCTTGGTGATGAGATAACATATACTATCTCAGTAGAGAATAAAGGGAATAAAGCATTAAGAAATGTTTTACTTAACGATGTTCTTGGTAATGTGATTGGTTCAGAAATAGAAATTGTAGAGGTAGGATCAGGTGTGATTCAAAACAGTACTATTAGTTATGTTATCGCTCAGTTAAATGTAGGTCAAAAAGAGACTTTCGTAGTTAGAACTAAAGTAATCGGATTACCTACAACGAATAAGATCTCTAATAAAGCCATTACTATCTATACATTACCAGATAATACGACGGAAACAAAAGAAGTTGTATTTGAGTTAGCTAGTAATTGTAATGATATTTTTGAAAATAGCATTGATATAGAACAAGTGGCAGATATATGTGCTAATACAGAATTTGTATTAAAAGCGACATTAACTAATCTAGCTCCTAAAGATTTAAAGAACCCAATATTTAAATGGTATAAGAATGCTGATTTATCAGACATACCATTAGTAGGTCAGGAAGTTAGAACAACTATAGCGAGCAATACTAAATTTTATGTGACTTTAGAGGGACTTGGTTATTGCTTTAATGGAATGCCAGCTGAAGTAGAAGTTAAAACTTTAGTAAGTCCAGCGAAACCTGTTGTATCAAGTACTCAAGCTGATATTTGTGAAGGTACATTAACAACATTATCAACTATAGAAGGAGCAATGGAATATCAATGGTTCCTTAATGGCGTATTGATTGAAGCTCAAGATGAAAATGGACAACCGGTTCGTTTTGGTCATTCAATAGAAGTTAATACTGGGGGGGATTATACTGTTATAGTTTCTAATGGAATTTGTTATTCTCAAGAGTCAGATGTTTTAACTGTTAATGTAAAAGAAGTAGCTGAATTATTTATCGAAGGTGATCAAAGGATTATCACTAAAGTGAATGTCGCTACTAAGTTACCTAAAGTGACTAGTAAGAATGGAACAGTAACATGGTATAACGAAAAAGGTGAGTTATTTAATGAAACAGAAGTCATTTTTGCTGTACCTGGTATTTATACTTACACTGTAGTAGCAGACTTAAATGGCTGTTCTACAGCGGAGAATATTATTATCACTGTATTAGATTCTGACAATTGTCCTCCTCAGGTAGAAAGAGTTTATGCAAAGGACAAGACAACTTGGGGATCTATAATAACTGGGGGAATTGCGAATAAAACCAACGCAATAGATGGTAATCCTACTACTTATTCTGAAATAGTAACAGGGTTAGGTTTATTAGGAATAGGTACTACATGGCAAAACATATATTTTGATGAAGTAGTGCCTGCAGGAACACCTGTGACTATTAAGTTAGGAAAACAATACAGTGGCTTAATGTTAGCTGGAGGATTATCTGTACAGGGATTAGATGAAAATGGCAATACTATAGGAACGCTAAAATCGGTACAAGGTGGACTACTTGATTTATTAGCAGCAGATAATGTGATCGAGTATACATTTGTTCCTACTTCTTCTGGTAAACCAAAAGCATTTAAGGGAGTTCGAGTATCTCAAGGTTCTTTATTAGGTCTTGCTCAAATCTCAAAAGTATATGGAGTATATTATTCTAAATCAGGTAATATTAGTTGTGCACCTGTAGCGACTAACATAAACTCAGGTGTATTAGATGTACTTCATGGGGTACAAGATCTTGGTTTAGGTGTAGCAAGTGCTACTGCCTCAGTTACTAACCCTTGGGATGCGGTTGATAATAAACCTGATACTTATGCTTTAATATCTCGTGGAGTAGCGGTATTAAATGAAGCTTCATTGACTGTTGTATTTAAACAACAAGCTATGCCTGGTGATGAATTACATATCACTACAGAGATCCCAGGTAACCCTATTTTAAGTTTAGAATTGATTAAGGGATATAGTATTCAACGTTATTTAGGTGATAAAAAAGTAGGGCCTAAATTAGAAGGAGGAATAAACGTATTAGGACTTAAGTTATTAGGTCTAGGGTATGGTAATAAGCATAAAGTTATTGTTGCGCCATTTGATGAACAGCCATATGATAGAGTAAAAATCTCTTATGGTAGTGTTGTAGGAGTATTAGGAGATTTTACACGTATCTATGATGTGAATATTGTACCTACGATCGGTACAGGAGTAAAAGAAGATGAAGTCATTGATGTATGTAATTATGGGATGTTAAAGTTATCTATGATAGATGCTTGTACTACATATGAGATATATACTTCAGAGACGGGATCAGACCAATTAACAGAAGTAACTCCGTTCGAATTCTACTTAAAAGGATTGGAGCAAGGTGAACAAACCATCTGGATTCAGAATGTTCGAAGCGGTTGTCCATTAGGGCCACGTATCCCAGTTAAAGTGGATGTGAAAAACTGTTCAGTTAAATCTAACCTGAACATCACACATAAAATCAAATAATTAGAAACAACAATATTTATATATAAAAAGATATGAAAAAAATCACATTATTAGCGGTATTATTAGGAACAACATATTTCGCAAATGCACAAGTAGGGATCGGTACGCCGGACCCTGCTACTTCTGCAGAATTAGACATCGTAGCTAAAGCAGGAAATAAAGGTATCTTGATTCCTCGTGTTGAATTAAAAAATACAAAAGACTTCCAAATGGCTGGTAAGGTTGCTGAGAGTACAAGCTTATTAGTATTTAATAAAACAGAAGTAAAGGATTTAGTACCTACAGGTTTTTACTACTGGGATGGTGCTAAATGGAATAGAATAGTAGGTAAAGAAGAGTTAGATACAGTAATCAAGAATTTAGGTGATAATATCACGAATATCACTACTAAATTAGAAGGAGATGTTAAGAATCTTCAAGCTGTAGTGAACTACATATTACCATCTAACCCTGATAATAAGGATAAAGATGGTAAACCAGTGGTTACTGAAAAGCATACTACTATCGTTTATAATCCTGAGACGAAAGCGATGTTCTATGTGACTTATGAAAATGGAAAGTATACGACTAAGCAGATTGATATCACTAAAATGGTACAGGGAGTAGAAACAAATACTTTCTTTAAAGACATCAAAGATGCAAATGGTAAAATAACTGGTTATGTATATTTCAACGAGAAAACGATTGTTGATTGGTTAGCTAAAGATAAAGCAAACACAATTGATAATATCCCTAACGATGCACCAGGAGCTATTGAAATTGACGTTAAAGGAACTGTAGTAAACAACATTCAAGAGATCTTAAAATCTAAAACTTCTATTACAGAAGGAGGAAAAACTTTCACAACTGTAGAAGAGTATTTACAGTATATCTCTCAGTCTGCTGATGGTAATGTAATCTATAAAAATATTGGTACTGATGTAGCTCCTAACTGGGTATTCCAATACTATGATAAAGCTACAGAAGATTATAAGACGATCAGTTTACGTGATCTAGTAGCAGGTACAGAGACGAAGACTTTTGTAAGAAAAACTGAAGAAAATGGTAAAGTAACAGGATTTGTTTATTTCTCAGAACAAACAATCATTGATTGGTTAGCTAAAGATAAAGCAAACACAATTGACAATATTCCTAACAATGCTGAAGGGGCTGTAACTGTTGATGTTAAAGGAACTATCGTTAATAACATCCAAGAGATCTTAAAATCTAAAACAGAAGTTAAAGAAGGGAACAAAACTTTCACAACAGTAGAAGAGTATTTACAGTACATCACTCAGTTCTCAGAAGGTAATGTTATCTATACGCAGATAGAAGATCCTAAAGACCCTTCTAAAAAAGTATGGGTATTACAGTACTGGGACAATACTGCAAATGAGTACAAAACTATTAACCTGACAGATCTTGTTGCTTCAGTAGAAACTAAGACTAATATCCTTAGAAGTGAAACTCTAACTAATGGGACGTTAGAAGACTATAAAGTAGTTGCTGCTCCAGTAGAAACAGCTGTTAAGAAAGGAGAAATCTTCTATAAGTATAATAATGAAGATAAAGGTGAGCAATTCATCAATATGACGGCAGATATCATCTCTTCTATTAACAACAATGAAGAAGTGAAGAATGCATTGACTAATGTGTTAAACTTAGGAGGGAACGTATATTTTGGTGATCATGATAATGATGCAACTACAGATGATGTATTCTATACAATGGTCGTGAACGCTGATGGAAGTGTTAGTAAAGATGAAATTAAAATTCCAGCTTCGGTTATCAAAAAAGTAATTGAAAACAGTATAAATGAGTTTAAAACACTTTTAGGAGATAATATCACAAACGAAGGAGATATCGTATTCACAGGGAATATCTATAATGGACGCCAAGTATTATTAGCTAAAGGAAGTACTAAAGCAAATGGAAGCTCTGCTAGAACTGAAGGAGTAACATTAGCGAATGCTACAGGTGATAACGCTATCAATGGTGTGTTATCTATCAAGGTACTAAAAGCAGGTGTAGTAGTTACAGAATCAACAAAAGATGTTGTGGTAGCAGGTACTAAGATTGACTTTAATATCGGTGTAGGAAATATCTATACAGCTTTACCAGCAGATACTTACGAAGTAGTAGTAGAGTACTTAGGTAAAGAGGTAAAATAATTTAGAAAACAACAAACAACAATTAATTCTTTTCAGAAAGGGAGAGGCTAAAGCCAACTCACAATAACGGCCTCTCCCTTTTATTAAATCAAACTCACATTATGAAAAAAATATATTTAAGTATAGCCATATCATTTCTTGCAACAGCTGGTTTTGCTCAGACTAAGATCGGTGTTGTTGGTAAATCGAATCCAGATGTAAACACGAATGCTATCTTAGAATTAGAAGCAGAGAATAAAGGGCTTCTTTTACCTCGTGTTGCGTTAACTGAAACTACGAAAGCAGATCCTCTAAGTGCTCATGTAAGTGGGATGACGGTGTATAATACAGCTACTGTAGCGGATGTAGTACCGGGGTTTTATTATAACGATGGTTCGAAATGGCAACAGATGGTAACAACGGACAATAAAGCTGTGAAATTCTTCTATATGCCTACAATCACTTTTGATACGAGTGTTCTTGGAGATGGTACAAAAGAACTATACGAAGAGTATAAAAAGCAGTTCACAATGACAAGCGGAAATGCAGTAAAGAGTACTAGCGCACCTGCTGTTATTCCTCATTTTCCAGCTGCAACTGATTTATACTACTATGTAACTGACTTTGATCCTGCTGTGTTTTCAGATATCGTTATAGATGATAATGGAGTAATGACTTACAAGATTATTGGTAATGGTACTCCTACTTCTATCATGAATATCGTATTCGTAGTAAAATAACTAACTAGTAAAAGTGATTCACTATGGTTAAGAAAAGAACACTCTTAGTAGTTTCTGGCTTGTGCTCTATAGCTACTATGGCACAGACAGTAAACAAGGGAGGGCTATATGTAAGCCCAGAAGGGATAATGTCTACACATTATGCCTTAGAGAATACAGATGAGGCAGACTTTAAAAATAACGGTACACTATATGTCTATAATGATATTATAAACAACGGTGCTTTCTTTGATTATAAAGGAAAACTAGCACAAGGGACTACTATTTTTAAAAGTGATAAACAACAGACTGTATCAGGTAACAGTATCAGTAAGTTTAACAATGTAGTGCTAAATAACACAGCCGATAATATAGCATTTAATGTTATTAATGATGTGGTAGTACAGGGCAAAGTAGACTTCCAAGACGGTATTGTCAATGTAGATGAGAAAGATGGATCATTTACATTCTTAAAAGACGCAACGGCAGTCAATGCAAGTGATAATAGCCATATCCAAGGAACTGTAGATAAGGAAGGAAACAACGAGTTTGTGTTCCCTATTGGAGATAAGAAGTACTATCGTAACGCTACGATTACAGCGCCTAAAGAAGAGAAAGACATTTTCGTAGGGAAGTATAACTTAGATGATAAGAACTTTTTTACTTCTCATAAGCATAAGTCTGGTGTAGTAGAACTAGTAAACGAAAGAGAGTATTGGTTAGTAGACCGTAACTCTAATGCGAAGAGTGATGTTATCTTGACATTAGGCTGGCATACAGATACTACTCCAGCAGAGTTATTAAAGACTCCAGAGAAGAATTTACGCATTCTTCGTTGGGATGCTAAGGATCAGCTTTGGGTAGATGAGGGAGGTATAGTAGATGTCGATAATAAGACAGTGACTACACCTACATCTGTACGTGGATACGGATTCTTTACATTAGGTACTGTGAATACAGATTTGATATTAGATGGAGACGTAGTGATCTATAATCTAGTAACGCCTAATGGAGATGGAGAGAATGATTTCTTCTTAATTGATAATATTAATCGTTTCCCTAATAATAAAGTTGAGATCTATAACCGTTGGGGAGTGAAGGTTTATGAGACTTCTAATTATGACAGTAATAATAACGTATTCAGAGGGTATTCTGATGGACGTGTTACAGTTAACTCTGGAGAGAAACTACCTACAGGAACTTATTATTATGTGATTAGCTATGAATACAGAAATGCTAGCGAAGCACATACAATTAGAAAATCAGGGTATCTACATTTAGACAACAACTAAGATTTTACGAATGACAATTAATAGAACAATAAGAAATATAAGTGTGTGTATGTTAACCTTGTTAGGAGCACAACAAATGCAAGCAC
The DNA here is from genome assembly GCF_032073645.1 of Myroides sp. Taxonomy (NCBI): domain Bacteria; kingdom Pseudomonadati; phylum Bacteroidota; class Flavobacteriia; order Flavobacteriales; family Flavobacteriaceae; genus Myroides; species Myroides sp. The sequence goes on along the minus strand of NZ_DAMANB010000017.1, from coordinate 16,206 downwards.
AACAAGACCCACAGTACACACAGTATATGTATAATACCTCTAATATTAACCCTGCTTATGCAGGTACTAGAGGTAACCTAAGTATTTTCGGTAACTACCGTACACAGTGGGTTGGTTTAGATGGAGCGCCTAAGACAGCTAATCTGTCGGTGAGTACACCTCTAGGAGATTCAGGATTAGGATTAGGGGTGAACTATATGAATGATCGTATAGGAGCGATGGATGAGAATAATATCTCTGTAGACCTATCGTATGCTATCGATGTTAATCAAGACTATAAATTAGCATTTGGTTTAAAAGCTACGGCTAACTTACTGAATGTAGATTATACTCGTCTTAATATCTATAGTGGAAAAGACCCTGTAGCGATGACGAATATAGATAATCAATTCTCACCTAATATAGGGGCAGGTCTGTATCTATATTCTGAGAAGTCATATTTAGGATTGTCTGTACCTAACTTTTTGACTACAGATCGCTACGATGATAACGAGGTGACGACGATGCGTCAGAAAGCGCACTTCTACTTAATGGGAGGATATGTGTTTGAACTAAACCCTAGTTTGAAGTTTAAACCAGCTTTCTTAGCGAAGGCAGTTTCAGGGGCACCATTACAGATGGATCTGACAGCTAACTTCTTAATTATAGACAAGTTTACTGTAGGAGCAGCATATCGTTGGGATGCATCAGTTAGTGCATTAGCAGGATTCCAAGTGAATGATAACTTATTCGTAGGATATTCTTATGATGCTGATACGACTAAGTTAGCGAATTATAACTCTGGATCTCATGAGATATTCCTAAGATTCGATTTGTTTAATAATCGCACTCGTATGAATACACCAAGATTCTTTTAACGAAAACTATAAAGTATGAAAAAGAAGGTTATTAAGTTTTTCTCAATAGCCTCTTTTTTCTTAATAACGGTAGGGGCAGTAGCTCAGACTAGTAAGGAGAAAAAAGCGGATAAGAGCTTTGACTACTATGAGTATGTCAATGCAATCGAAATCTATGAGAAAATTATAAATAAAGGGTACAAAAGTGTTAATACACTTACTAAGTTAGCAGATGCTTATTACTTTAAAGGTGAGCTAAAGACTGCTCATAAGTGGTACGAAGAGTTATTTATTTTTGCAGAACAAGAAGGACATAAACTACCATCAGAGTACTACTATAGATATGCGCAGACGCTGCGTTCTATAGAGGATTATAAAAAGGCAGATGAGTATGTAAGTCGCTTTGCTGAATTAGAGAAGAGCGACAGTAGAGGTATATTATTCGAAGAAAAGAAAGATACTTACTTAAAGGAGATTAATGCCATGATACAGCGTTATGATCTGAAAGTACTGCCTATTAATAGTGTGTATTCTGACTATGGATCGAGTATCCTAGGAGACCAATTAGTCTTTGCTTCTGCTAGAGAAACAGAGCATGGAGGTAGAGTACATAAGTGGACTAATGAAGCATTTACTACTCTATACAGTACGGTGATCAGTAAAGACGGTAGTTTTAGCGAGCCTGAGCCTTTGGATAAGTTTGGAAATGCAAAGGTCAACGTAGCATCAGCTATCTTTACTAAAGATGGTAAGACGATGTACTTCACGAGTAATAACTTTAAGAAGAAAAAGAAAGTTCACAATGAAGACTATTACATCTTACTGAAGTTATATAAATCTACTCTAGACGAAGATAGTGTATGGACAGAAGCTGTAGAGTTACCATTTAACTCAGATAATTTTAATACTGCTCATCCTGCTTTATCTCCAGATGAGAGATGGTTATACTTTGCTTCTGATAGAAGTGGTACACTAGGAGAGTCTGATATCTATAGAGTCTTTATAGAAGAAGACGGAAGCTATGGTACCCCTGAGAACTTAGGGGCTAGAATTAATACAGAAGGGCGTGAGACATTCCCTTTTATCTCTAAGGATAACTATCTATACTTCTCATCAGATGGACGTCCAGGTCTAGGGGGGTTAGACGTATATATGGCTAAGTTAAATGTGGATAATACCTTCGGTAAGGTAGTGAGTGTAGGAGCTCCTATTAACAGTCCTTCAGATGACTTTGCATTCTATATCAATGATAAAAATAGAAAAGGATTTATCAGTTCTAATCGTGAGGGAGGAGTAGGAAGTGATGATATTTATTTCTTCCAAGTAGTAGACTGTAAGCAGCAGATAGAAGGAAAAGTGTTCAATACGAGTACAAAAGAACCGATAGCGAATGCCACAGTAGTATTATATGATAATGCGTATAAAGAACTAGCTACGATCACTACAGATGCGAAGGGATATTATCTTACAGAAGCTTTAGACTGTAATTATAAGTTTAGATTAAAGGCTAGTGCAGATAAATTTTTGACAGCAGAGGTATCTACGGTATTAGGACGAGAGTTTAATGTATCTAAGACGGTGGATATAGGACTAGATCCTATAGTTGAAAAAATAGAGAAAGATGATGATTTATTTAAGAAATTGAAGTTAGATCCTATCTATTTTGACTTTGATAAAGCGACTATTCGACCTGATGCAGCAGTAGAGCTAGCGAAGGTAGTAGAAGTGCTTAATATGTATCCTAAACTGAAGATAGATGTGCGTTCGCATACAGATAGTAGAGGTAATGATGCTTATAATATGAAGTTGTCTGACCGAAGAGCTAAATCAACGATAGCTTGGATGGTAAAACAAGGAATAGAAGAAGATCGTATCAAGGGTAAAGGGTATGGAGAATCACAGTTAGTTAATAAATGTGCTAATAAAGTACCATGTACTATTAAAGAGCATCAAGAAAATAGAAGAAGTGAGTTTATTATTCTGAATATAGAATAACACTGTTTCGGTTAGTAATTTTAAAAAAGCCAGTTTGTGATGACAGACTGGCTTTTTACTTTTTTAGTCAAATGTCATAGAACGGACAGAAAGGAATGATTCTATAGCCCTATTAGAGTGAGGTTGTTTTGTAATTCTATTCTTCAGTACTCTCCCTTCAATACCGCTACAAGATCTCTTCAAGACTTCTTCAAGAAAACAGGCTTGAACTAGAGCAATCTTGTCGTATTGTTGAAGAAGTGTTGAAGGAATTCAGACAAAGGCTTGTATATACTAGGATAGAGAGGTATTCGTGTATTATCTATTTTTGAAGTGTTCTATATTTAATGTTTTTATAGTTAGATGTTTATGTTTTTTTAGAGGCTTTTTTTTAAGGAAAAAAACACTATACTTTTTTTCAAAAAGAAGTGTAAATGGATGATATGAAGGATAAATATCAAAAAAAGAGGGTATAAAACGTCTTTTACACTAGGTAAGTACGTCATAACTCATTAAAAATGAAAAAAAGAGATAAGAATTATTCACAACAGAATGAAATAGGATTCGAAGATAGGGTGATGATTATCTCATATACTATTTCAACAAAAAAACCACCTGTTTAGAGGTGGTTTTCATATAGATAATAGATTGATTATTTTTCTATTGTTTGGTATACTTTAAGAGCTTGTTTTAAGATCTCAGCTGAGCGGATTAAGTCTTCTTTTTTAAGAACATAAGCCATACGAGCTTCGTTTAATCCTACACCTGGTGTAGAGTAGAATCCTGCAGCAGGAGCGATCATTACAGTCTCTCCATTTAGGTCATACTCTTCTAATAACCATTTAGCGAAGTTATCAGCATTCTTAATAGGGAACTTAGCTACACAGTAGAAAGAACCATGTGGCATAGTCACTTGAACACCTTCTATCTGTTGAAGCGCAGTGATGAATACATCTCTTCTCTCTTTGTACTCCGTGATTACTTCATCGAAGTAAGATTTAGGAGTGTCTAGAGCAGCCTCAGCAGCGATTTGTTCAAAAGTAGGAGGAGATAGACGCGCCTGAGCAAATTTCATTGCTGCAGCCATAAGCTCTTTGTTTTTAGAAACGATACATCCTATACGAGCACCACACATACTGTAACGCTTAGATACAGAGTCAATCATGATCGCGTGATTCGCTAATTCTGGGATGCTCATCACAGAGATATGCTTATATCCATCATAAGCGAACTCTCTATATACTTCATCAGCGATTAAGAATAGATCGTGTTTAACCACTAGATCTGTTAACTGTTTCATCTCTTGTTCTGAATATAAATAACCAGTAGGATTACCAGGATTACAGATTAAGATCGCTTTGGTCTTAGGAGTGATTAGTTTTTCGAATTCTGATATAGCAGGTAATGCAAATCCATCATTGATAGAAGACATTACAGGTACGATGTTTACTCCATTAGAAGTAGAGAATCCATTATAGTTAGCATAGAATGGCTCAGGGATGATGATTTCGTCACCTTGGTCCATTGTACTTCCTAAAGCGAATAATAATGCTTCAGATCCACCAGTAGTAACGATAATATCTGCTACATCTACATTAAGATTTTGGTCTTGATAGTGTTTAGCTAACTTTATTCTATAACTTTCGATTCCTGCAGAGTGGCTATATTCTAATACTTCGAAGTTAGCTTCTTTTACAGCTTTAAGAGCTCCTTCAGGTGTTTTAATATCAGGTTGTCCTATATTTAAGTGGTATACATGGTGTCCTTTTTGCTTTGCTACCTCTGCAAAAGGGACTAATTTTCTGATAGGTGATTCAGGCATTTGAAGCCCTTTGTTTGAAATCTTTGGCATAGTTTTGAAATTTAAATAAACATAGTAACTCTCTAAATCAATATTGGATTAGAAATCAATAATCCTCTAGAATATTACTATCGCAAATGTAACTTATTTTATGCAAAAATTTGCAACAAATTGATTACTAAATATTAAGTTAAATATACTGAATTACTGGGCTTTTTGGTTATTTTTGTTGCACTATTAAAACAACATATTAACAACTCATGGATAAAAAAATAATATCTTTTTTTTCTTCGACACGGTTAATGGCGGTTCTTTTTATAGTTTATGCTGTAGCATTAGCTCTAGGAACCTTCATCGAAGATCGTTATAACACAACTACTGCCCGTATTTTAATATATAATACTAAATGGTTCGAGTTTATTATGTTTGTTTTCTTGATTAACTTTATAGGAAATATTAAGAAATACAGACTACTGAGCAAGGAGAAGTGGGCCACATTACTACTGCATGCGGCTTTTATTTTAATTTTATTAGGAGCTTTCATTACTCGTTATATTAGTTTCGAGGGAATGATGCCTATTAGAGAAGGGGAGACGGCAGATAGTATTTTTTCTGATAAAACGTTCCTTACTGTTATGACAGATGGTGAGTATGAAGGGGAACAACGTAGACGTACGTATGAGAGACCAATATTATTCTCTCCTGTGACGAATAATCACTTTAAAGTAAGAGAAGACTTTAATGGTATCGATTACGAGATAGAGTATAAAGATTTTATCATGGGAGCTACTGAGGCAATAGCAGAAGATCCTAATGGAAAAATGTTCTTAAAATTAGTAGAGTCTGGTGATGGAGATCGTCATGAACATTTCTTAGAAGAAGGAAAAGTTGTGAGTATCCACAATGTATTATTCTCATTGAATAAGCCTACTGATGGAGCAATCAATATCACAAAAGAAGGGGATGAGTTCTTTTTAGATACACCTTTTGGAGGAACGTATATGGTGATGGCAACACAGGCGACAGGTGATGTAGTAGCTGGTACAAAAGCTCCTCTGAACTTTAGATCATTATATAATATGGCAGGAACACAGTTCGTTATTCCAGAAATGCCTATTAAAGGAAAGATGGTTCTAGAGTCTGATGGTGACTTTAAGAATAAAAGAAATACGGATGCTTTAGTTCTTACTGTTCGTTCTCAAGGAAAAGAGGAGGAAGTAACGCTAATGGGTAAAGCAGGAAGAATGGGAGAACCTCAGTCATTTAAACTAGGTGACTTAGAGTTTACGATGATGTATGGTAGTAAAGTGTATACTACACCGTTCCAAATCAAGTTAAATAAATTCATTGCTGAGAAATATCCTGGTACAGAGAGTAGCTATGCTTCATTCGAAAGTCAGGTGACTGTATTAGACGGAGCAGAGAACTTCGATGCACGTATCTATATGAACAATATTCTAGATTATAAAGGATACCGATTCTTCCAGGCAGAGTTCGATAGAGATGAGAAAGGAACTATCCTATCTGTGAACCATGACTTCTGGGGAACGTGGATTACTTATATAGGGTACTTCTTACTATATGTAGGATTAATAGTAATCTTATTCGATAAGAATACAAGATTTGGTGATTTGAAACGAAAATTAGATAAAGTTAGAGAGAAGAAAGCTTCTATACTTACGATGTTGTTCTTGTTCTTATCAGTAGGAGCATTCGCACAACATAATCACGAGACACCTACACGTCCTAATCAGGTAGTGATAGATTCGCTGATCAAGAGTACTGCTGTAGATAAAGAACATGCAGCAAGATTCGGAGAATTGGTTATTCAGGACTTTGGTGGTCGTATGAAACCAGTGAATACTTTTGCTTCAGAATTATTGCGTAAAGTATATAAAGGAGAAAACTATAAAGGATTAAATCCTGATCAGGTGTTTCTATCGATGACTCAGTTCACAGTAGCTCAACAATTACAAGGAGCACCTAACTACTGGTATTATGCAGAATTGATAAAACTACCTAGAGGGAATGATAAAATACTAGAGGCATTAAAGCTGCCTAAAGGTGCTAAGTATGCGGCGTTTATTGATTTCTTTGATGAAAATGGTAATTATAGATTAGCAAAAGTAGTAGAAGATGCTAATCACTCTGCTGTTAAAAATCAGTTTGAGAAAGACTATTTAGATTTGGATTCTAAGATGGCTCTATTGAATGCAGCATTCACTACACGTAGCCTTACGATATTCCCTATACCTGGTCACGATAATGATAAATGGGTATCTCCATTAGAATTAAACGAGGCTGGTCTTAAAGGAATGGATTCTACATTCACGAAGAGCATATTGCCTAGAATGTATGTACCAGCGTTATTTGAGGCAAAACAATCAGGGGACTATGCGAAGGCAGATGAGTTCTTACAGAGTATTAAAACGTATCAGAATGCTTATGGTAAAACTGTAATACCTTCTGAGAAAAAGATTCATTTCGAAATCCAATATAATAAGTACGATATATTTAAGACACTATATAGTTACTATATGTTAGCTGCTGTGTTCTTATTCATCTTCATTATATCAGAGATATTAAAACCAAGACGTATTAATAAGACGATGATAAAAATTGGTAGCTGGGCTACAGTCTTATTATTCGGTATCCATACATTAGGATTAGCTGTGAGATGGTATGTATCAGGGCACGCTCCATGGAGTGATGCGTATGAGTCAGTTATCTACGTGGCATGGGCAACTACATTATTTGGGTTGATTTTTGGGCGTAAGTCTGAGTTAACGATTGCTTCAACAGCATTCGTGGCCGCTATAGTATTATGGGGAGCACATCTAAACTTTATGGATCCTGCGATTGGTAATTTACAACCAGTATTGAATTCATATTGGCTGATTATCCACGTAGCAGTTATCGTAGGTAGTTATGGTCCATTCACATTAGGTATGATATTAGGAATAGTGACTCTATTCTTAATGATTCTTACCAATGATAAGAATAAGAAGAAAATGGATCTTAATATTAAGGAGTTGACTTATATTAATGAGATGACATTAACGGTAGGTCTAGTTCTATTAACTATTGGTAACTTCTTAGGAGGTCAATGGGCTAATGAGAGCTGGGGACGCTACTGGGGATGGGATCCTAAAGAGACATGGGCATTAATTAGTATTATGATTTATGCTTTTGTGATCCATGCCAGATTAGTGCCTGCTATGCGAGGTACATGGTTATATAATGTATTCAGTGTAGTAGCGTATTATTCAATTATGATGACTTACTTCGGTGTTAACTTCTACTTAAGTGGATTACACTCTTATGCATCAGGAGATAAAGTGATCACACCTACTGCTGTATGGTGGTCATTAGGATTTGTGATAGTATTAAGTGTCTTCTCTTATATTAAATATAAAAAGTACTTGAAGAAATAGTATTCTCTAAGTAGAATATAATCTAAAGCCCAGCTTCTTTTAGAAGCTGGGCTTTTTTTGTTTTTATATCTGATTCAAGAGTAGAATTGTGATATAGAAGGAGAAACTACGATATGTATTACATATTATATAGGTATAATTAACTATATTGTGATTAGTTTCTTTATTTTAGAAAAATTAGTGTTTTAATTTTCTTAAAAAATATAATTTTCTGTTTAATGTAGTTTTTAAAGGTGAAATCTTTAAAATGTTTAGTTTTGTTTTGTGTTTTATATACATCTTTTTTGAGTAAAATTTAAATATATATACAAAAACTTCTCTTGTTGTAGTATATTTTCTAAATAAGGTTAAATTGTGTGAGTAATAATTAAATTTTAACATTTGATGTTTGTTAAGTCGTTTTTTTTATAACTTTGTAGTACAAACTGTTTAAGATTTTAGGTTAAAGCTTATTGTCTATATAGGATGTTATGATTTGATTAACGATTTGGGGAAAATGTGATCACTTCAGATTAATTAGTAAAATATTTTAAATAAATTTTTTTAAACATGAAAAAGAAAATTACTACTCTGTTTTTGTTAGCTCTAGGAGCTGGTATGTATGCACAGACTCCTGATCCTATTGGTATGGGGGTTGGTACTGCATTAGTACCTAATAAAAGTGCAATATTAGATATTGCTGCGAGTAAGAAAGGGGTCTTGATTCCTAGAGTTGCTTTAAATGATGTTAAAGTATTTGGTTTAGAAGGGGATTCTAAAACTGAAAGTATGTTGGTCTTTAATGATAAAGGTACTGCTGCAAAAGGATTCTATTATTGGACTAATAATACTACGACTCCTGCAGAAAGTAAATGGGAACTTATTACTTCTGAATCTGTATTAAATCAAAAAATAGATGAACTTAAGAATTATGTTGATACAGAAATAAAAAAGATAACTAATATAGTAGATGGTGCTAACCTAAGTTATTTAGTTGCTTTTAATCCTACTGGAGGAGCAAATGGTAAAGGAGAGTTTTCTTATTTAGTTCCTGATGGTAGCGGAGGGTATACTCAAAAAGCAATTACATTTGCTGAGTTAATCGCCTTATCTGAGACTAAAACTTTTATGAAAGCAGAGATGCATAAAATAAAAGATCCAAATGATGAAACTGGTAAAACTGAAGTTGAAGTAGTAAAAGCTTATTACTATTTCAATGAAGATGCAGTTAACGCCTGGTTAATTGCTGGAAATGATATTAAAGATATTAATGACCCAGTTAAGGGGATTCCTTTTACTTCAGGATTTAAAATCGACGTAGTAGGTACTGTAAGTTCTAACTTAGAACAAGTATTTAATGATAATCGTAAGTTTATTGATAAATTTATTACTAAATCTGAAGGGAATGTTTTTGCTGAAGTAGTTAATAATGAAGTTAAGTTATACTATATTGACAAAACTAATGGTAAAACTGAAGTGAATTTCAATACTTTTGAAACAAAAACTAATATTCAGAAAACGATTGTTGACGCTTCTGGAAAAGAGGGAACTTATACAGATGCTACATTAGGAACTCTTAAAGAAGGTCAAATACTATTTAAATACAAATCTGAAGAATTAGATGCTAATCAGCAGCCTGTAAATTATTATTTAAATATTACAGAAGAGGTTAAAAATTCATTTAATCATCAAGATATCAAAGACGAGTTAAATAGATATTTGACTCAAGGAGGTAATGTTTACTATGGTGAAATCACTACAGGTGATGGTAAATTCGTGTTATATCATTTAATTGATAATGGTGATGGAACATTTACAAAAAAACCAATTGATATTAGTGAAAACATAATCGAAACGATTAAAACTAATGATAAAGTAACAGAGTTAATCAATGAGAAAACAAAAGTTGTAGTGACTACAGAAACTAATGTACCTACTGGGGAAGTTATCAATGGATATACTGTATATAAAGGTACTGCAGAGATACTTGTTAACCATGCGGATGGTTATGATTCTGAATTAGCTGCTAATACTTATGTAGTTACTAAACCAATGAAATTTGTAGTAGATGACGCAACTAAGAAAGGTTCTTGGGTTGAGAATAAAGCTGATAAATTTGGTAGATTACTTAAAGCATCAGTATTAGATAAAAATGGACAAGTATTATTCACTACAGTTACAGATGTAACTTCACCTGGTGATAATCAATTTAGATTTGCTTTTGGTGTTGGAAACAGTTATTATCCATTACCTAATGATAAATATGAGGTTGTTTTTGAATATCTTGGGGCAACAAAACAATAATAAAAAAAGTTAAGCACTATGAGAAAGTATTTAATAGCATGTGCTGCTCTATTTGGTATGTCCTATATAGGACATGCCCAAGTAGGGGTTGGTACACTAAGTCCTTCTGAGAGTACTGTCTTAGACATACACGCTAAGGATAGAGGGGTGCTTTTTCCAAGAGTTCATTTAAAAGATTTGAATGAATTAGATCCTGTTATTGGAAAAAAAGGAGACTTAAAGATTAAAGGATTAGTTGTATTTAATATTAATCCTAATTTACAAGATAAAGATCTTGCTGGAAAATCGGAAGGGTTTTATGTGTGGTCTGGTACATCTTGGGATAGATTAACAACACGAAGTGAAATTTTAAAGCTAATTGGAGATAACAATAGTAATCAATCTCTAGAAGAAATTTGGGCGGTCATTAATCAACTTATTAATCAAACTAAACCTGGAGAATCTTTGAAAGGAACTTCTGTCGTGTTGTATGATTTTGATAAAGAGCAATTTTATACATTAGTTAAAGATGATAAAGATAACGTTGTTAGTTCTGAGGTTGTTGACTTGACGAATGTAATCCAAAAGGCAGAAACAAAATCTTTAATTAATAGAGGAGAAGTTATTGCTGATGGGCAAAAACCAGAATTAGTTAAATCTTTAAATTATGACCAGACAAAGTTGAAGAAAGGTCAGATTTTTTATGAGTATTTAGGAGAAGAGAGAGATAAAGATGGAAAGCAAATTCCTTTTTATCTTGATATAACTGGAGATGTTAAGAAAACCATTACTAATAATCAAGAGGTACAACAAATTTTTGAAGAAACAGTAAATAAGTTTTTGACAGAAGGAGGTAATGTATTTTATGGTGATCATGATGAAGATGGAAATGCTGTTACTGAAGATGTTTTATATTCTTATGTAATCAATAATACGACAGGTAAGAGAGAAAAAAAGATTATTAATATAACAGAAACGCTTCGTGAAATATTAAAGAATGAAAACTTTATAAAAGAACTTAAAGAAGCTGTTAGTTATAATATTAGTAGTGCCATTACACAAACAAATATTAAGTATGAAGGTAAAGTAGTTAATGTGTTTTCAAGCACAGCAACTGTTAACTCTCTAGACGCTGAGGTTGTTGGTGTAGAATTTCCTGATGAAGTAGGTATTAAAGCACTTAACATTTTTGATATCAAATTGTATAGTTTAGAAGGAAAATTGATAACTGTAGGTATTACAGATATTAAGTATGATAGAGGGTTACTAGATTTTTCTTTAGGTAGTGGAGGGTTATATACACCAATTACTGCTGGTTCATACAAGGTAGTTGTTCAGTTTACAAAGTAAAACTTATAACAAAGAGTAGTAAAAAGCCTCTAGACATTGTCTAAAGGCTTTCTCTTTTAAATAAAAAAGGTCTCAAAAATATTTTTTGAGACCTTTTTTATGTTATTTAACTTGGTAAGTACCTATCGGTGTTATGTAGTTTTTATAGATGAAGTCTACTCTTCCATTACCTGCATCTTTAGGGATTTCAAAGTGTACTTCTGTTGGTGTTACTTTGAAAATATATGCAGGAGTTGGTGTGTCTGATGCTCCAGGTTGTAATGCACGAGTTCCTTTTTCAGCATTTGTTTTTTTACTTGGTAATTTTTTAGTAAAATTGATTGTGTATTCTCCAGCTTTACTTTCATCAAAACCTTTTCCTTTTAAAATAGCTGTATCCCCAGGTTGTTTATTTGAGAAATCAACATTGTTTATTTGCTCAGGGTATCCTGTAGGTTTTGGGTCATTCTTACTATTGTCATCACTAGAACAGCTTACAACGCTCAAAGAGATTGAGGTAATAAGGAATAAAAAAAGTTTTTTCATAAAATTGATTAGTTAATTGTTTAGAACTCTAAAGTAGTACCTTTTTTAATTCTAACAAATTATTGTGTCTTTTTTATTAGTTCATTTAGTATCGAATTTAGCCCTTCTGAAGCAGTATTTTTAATAACGGTTAGTGAGCAAGGTGTATGCTGAACTAACGCTGGGTTCGTGTCTATATAATAGGCTTGAGCATCTGATCTAGCATAAGATATTAGTGAGGCTGCAGGATATACTTGCATAGAGGTTCCTATGATGATGATGATATCTGCTTCTTCTACTAATGGAATAGCTTTCTCTAGTTCAGGAACCATTTCTCCAAACCAAACTATATGTGGTCTAAGTGAATGACCGAGTTCATTAGAGTCATTTGCTAAGAGATCTTTTGTCCAAGGGTATATTAGTTTTTCATTCTGTTCACTACGCACTTTCAATAGTTCTCCATGTAAATGAATAATATTATTAGATCCTGCACGCTCGTGAAGATCATCTACATTCTGAGTGATGATACTTACATTGTAGTGTTGTTCTAATTGAGCTAGAATGTTGTGAGCTTTATTCGGTTGACAACTTAATAGTTGGCGTCTGCGATCATTATAAAATTGCAAGACTAGTTCTTTGTTTTGTTGCCACCCTTCAGGTGAAGCTACCTGCATAACGTCATGACCTTCCCATAATCCATCAGCATCTCGGAATGTTTTAATACCACTTTCAGCACTCATTCCTGCGCCTGAAAGGACGACTAATTTTTTTTCCATAATATTCTTACCTTTGCAATTGTCTTAAAAATAAATATATAATGAATATTTCAAATAAGCTATTTCAGGACGTTGATTATTTAGAATACTTAGAGACTTTCTTGACTGAAAATAGAGTAGAGCGTTTTAAAGAAGTTTTAAAGGATCGTACAAATCATTTTACTGTTGTAGCTGAAGATGTATATCAATTGCATAATACGAGTGCTGTAATGCGTAGTTGTGAGGTTTTTGGTGTACAAGACTTACATGTTATAGAACAAAAATTTGGAAAGCGTATAGATAAAGAAATAGCTTTAGGTGCTGAGAAGTGGGTAGATATTCACCGTTATGCATCTATACCTACAGCCATTGAAGATATCAGGAAGAAGGGCTATCAGATTGTGGCAACTACTCCTCATGTAGAAGCAAATCATTTAGAAGACTTTGATATTAGTAAGCCTTCTGCTATATTCTTTGGTACAGAAAAAAATGGACTGTCTCCTGAAATTATAGAACAGGCAGATGCTTATATTAAAATACCAATGGTTGGTTTTACAGAAAGTTTGAATATATCAGTGTCAGCTGCGATTATTATTCAGAATCTAACTACGAGAGTAAGGAACTCAGATGTTGAGTGGAGGTTAAAGGAAGAAGAAATACTTGCAAAAAGAATTGATTGGGCTAGAAAGTCTATTAAAGATATTGATTTTGTAACTGAACGTTATTTAGAATCTAAGCAATAATATAAAACAAAAAACTCCTTCAATTGAAGGAGTTTTTGTTTTTATATAAGTGATGTTATTTAAGTACTAGGATTGCTTTTTTTGCGTAGTTTCATATTGATGAACTCTACAGCTAATGAGAAAGCAATAGCGAAGTATAAATACCCTTTTGGTACAGCTCCTATTTCTTGACCAGCTAATACAGCATGTGAGATGTGCATACTCTCTGTAGTAAGCATGAATCCAATCAATATTAAGAATGAAAGTGCAAGAATTTGAATAGAAGGGTTCTTATTCACAAAGTTACCTACAGGTATAGCAAACAACATCATCACTCCAACAGAAACAATAACTGCAGCAATCATAATATATAGAGCTCCTTGTAAGCCATTAGTCATACCTACAGCTGTTAGAATACTATCAACAGAGAATATAATATCAATCATTAAAATCTGCATGATAATGTTGCTAAATGATTTAGTCGCTATTTTTTTTGCATTAGGGGCTTCATCTATAGGGTGATGATCATGCACGTGAGCTACTTTTTCATGTATCTCTTTGGTCGATTTATAAATCAAGAAGATACCTCCACCTAATAAGATTAATGCTTGACCATTGAAGTCTGCGCTAAACCAACTCCAATTGACACTAAATAAAGGTTTTTTCATAGCGATAAGCCATGTAACACCAAATAATAATGCAATACGCATAAACATGGCTAAAAACAGCCCTATTTTTGTTGCTTTTTTGCGTTGTTCTTCAGGTAGTTTACCTGTGACGATTGAGATAAAGATAACATTGTCTATTCCTAATACAATTTCTAAGAATGTCAATGTAATAAATGCTACTATAGCATCTGCAGTTAAAAATACTTCCATAGTATTTAGTTGTGGATTAGATTATAAATCAGCTATTTTTTTAATAGTTCCTCTTTCTCTTCTTGCATCTCCTACATACCCATATTCAAAAGTACATAGATCTCCGTCCGTAGTAATTATCTTAATGCTAACAGGCTTTTTATCAGCCATAGTCTTAGGATTAAGTTTCTCTAAGATAAACTCGCAATCGTTTACCCAACGTATAGCAGCACTATCTGTTTTACCTTCGAATGTTTCTATTTCTAATTCTTCAGTTCTAATGAAAGTAGAAACTTTCTTTTCTCCATTAATTTCAGCAGTAAATTCGAATTTACCTGTTTTAAATTTAGCACAATTTCTTTCTTGATTATAACAAGAGGCTAATAAAAATAAAAAAGGTAAAAAGTAAAGTAGTTTAGTTTTCATGTTTTTAATTTCCAAAAAGTGATTTTATAATAGTTTGTAATCCTTTAAAAAATAATAGCATAGAAGTTAAGCATATTAAACATCCTAAAATAAGTATAGGATAGAAAAAAGGATGAGCTTGATTTTTTAAAGAACTATGGATAACGATAGGGCCTAAAAACATAAGGGGTAAAGTAATCATTAAGTATTTTACACCTTTGCTCAACAGTTTTCGATCAGTTTGTGGTTCTTCCATTATTTAGTTGATTTAAAACTTTCTATTGCTAAGCGGACATTCTGATATTGCTCTAAAAGTCCTTTAGCGATAGTGTAGTCTATATTTAATTCGTTTATAATCATTTGTATTCCTCTTTCTTGTAGTTTAGCATTAGTCATTTTCATATCGACCATTTTATTGCCTTTTACTCGACCAATTTGTATCATACTACTAGTAGAAATCATATTAAGAACGAGTTTCTGCGCAGTACCGGCTTTCATACGAGAGCTACCTGTTACAAACTCAGGTCCTACGACCACCTCTATAGGATAATCAGCTACTTCAGCAAGAGGACTTTGAGGATTACAAGTTATACAACTTGTTGTGATTGCATTTTTTTGGCATTGTTCTAATGCTTTAATAACATAGGGAGTAGTACCAGATGCAGCGATACCAACGACAATATCTTTTGAATTGACATTGTACTGTTGTAAATCTAACCAACCTTGTAAAGGATTGTCTTCTGCATTTTCTACAGCATGTCTAATGGCGTGATCTCCTCCAGCGATGATTCCAATAACTAAATCAGGTGATACTCCATAAGTAGGAGGACATTCTGAAGCATCTAGGATTCCTAATCGTCCTGAAGTACCTGCTCCAATGTAGAATAGTCTTCCTCCATTGTTTAATTTAGAAACAACTTGTGTTACTGTCCTTTCTATTTGAGGAATTGCTTTTTCTACAGCTAAGGGAACAGAAAGATCTTCTTGATTGATATTAGACAATAATTCTTGGATAGACATCTTGTCTAGATTATCATAATTAGAAGATTGTTCTGTAATTTTTATAAAACTCACTTTTGAATAGTTTTTAAAAAAGTATGAACACAAAAGTAAGCAAAATAGTTTACTAACCCTTATTTATGTAGTAGAGGAACGATATAATTTTATGCCAAAAAAGCAGATTATTAAGAAGAGAAATTTTCTTTAAAATTATATTTATTCTTTTATTAAGCTAGGTAAGTATTTCTTTACGAAGTCGTCTTGACTTTTGTAAAATAAAGAAGGGTTATAGAAATTTGTGTCGCTA
>NZ_DAMANB010000016.1:0-101442 GCF_032073645.1 Myroides sp. | reverse complement strand
CCAAAATTAAATACTTCCGTATGATGTATAGAGGTGTTAGGGATAAGAAGTTTTTTCTTTTTAGATTAACTAGACTTTTTGCCTAGTCCCCAACTTTTGTCACTGATCCGGAATATCTTTGACAGGTATTAGTGACTTTAAAGCAACTCTAATCTGTGTAGATAAACAAAAAAGCACAGAAAGTAAAGAGCACATTGTAAAAATGACCTTAGAGTTGGATGAAGAAGGACAGAAAGAAATGTTGAATTTATTATTTAAACGTTTAAATCTTGTTCTATTTGATGCTGGTGAGAAGCATTATTCAACTTTAGAATGTGATGAAGAAATTGCATTTAACGAATATCATGTATATGACTACTATGATGTAAACTAAATCTTTTAGTCTATTAAAAACTTAATAAACCTCTAGTTGTAAGACTAGAGGTTTTTTTATTAATATTGTTTTGAGATAATTAATTGTCAGTTATAGTGAGGTATTTAATAGTATTAGTATTTTTTTCGTTGTCAATGTCTGTTGTTGCACAGGTTGATTCTACTTATGTAAGAGATCATATAAAGTCTTATGGTGTTAAGTTTGCTTTTGGTAAGGATGTATTAGCGTTAGACTATACTTTAGAAGATAAAAAAAGCACACAGACTTTTGAGTCTAATAAACCTGTGAGTATAGGGGTAGGTTTTTTATGGGGTAGTTCTTCTTTTAGTTTTAGTCATGGTTTTTCTTTTATGAGAGAAAAAGAAAAAGGGAAAACAAAAGCAACAGATTTTCAATATCATCATTATGGAGATAAATTTCTGATTGATTTATATTACAAACGAAATAAAGGATTTTATCGTTATACAGGAGATCATAAAGATGATACCCCAACAGAGGATGATATATTTCCAGATTTTAAAATTCATATGTATGGAGCCTTGTTTCAATACGTATGGAATAATGAAAAGTATTCTTTAGGTGCTGCTTACGACTTTAATAAAGTACAAGTAAAATCTGCAGGTTCTTTATTATTAGGAGGAGGGGTGTTTTATTCATCACTACGGAATATTCCGGTTTTTTCTGAAGAGTTGCAAGATTATGATAAACGTACATATCATTTTGGTCCTAATATAGGGTATGGGTATAACTGGGTACCGTATAAAAAAGTATTGGTAGCAGGCGCATTTACATTTGGTGTGAATGGAGCAATAGAAGAAAACTTATTAACGAATAAAAGAATTTTTACAGTTAATCCTTCTGTAGTAGGGCGTTTTTCTCTTGGTTATATTGGGAAAGAATGGATAATTAGTGCATCTGCTATAGCGAATGGTTTATTTCTAAATATGAAAAAGGATTATCAAACAGGACTATTGACAAGTACATTTAATCTTACTGTTATCAAACGATTTGATTTAAAGAGAGAAATCAGCTTTCTAAAAAAGGATTACAATTGGAAAGAAGCCATATTTGGAAGTAAAAGTAATGATGTGAACAATACCATAAATGAAGAATAACATCAATACACTTCTGAAATAAAAACTTTTTGCTTAGAGTTTAGATATTATGAAGAAAGTAGAGTTGTGGTTTAATATGTTTTTTATATCTTGAATCTCTAACTTTAGATGAGTAAATATGGAATTTAATAGTAATGATTTTAGGTTTTACCACCCATTAGAAATAAGATGGAGTGATATGGACGCCTTAGGACATGTTAATAATGTAATCTATATAGACTACTTCCAAATCGGTAGAGGGTATTATATGAATCAGGCAAGTAAAACGTGGGACTGGTTTAAGCACATGTTTGTTATCGCTAATATTTCTTGTAATTATATTAAAGAGATTAAGTTAGATGTAAGACACCCGAGAATTGGTGTAAGAATATCAAAAATGGGAGTTAAGAGTTTTGAGATTGAATACGCTATTGTTAGTGAAGGGGAGAATAGAGATCTAATCTTGCATGCGATAGGTACGAGTACACAGGTGATGATCGATATTAAAGAGAAAAAAACAATAGAGATTCCGACTTGGCTAAGAGAGGAAGTTTCTGTTTATGAACCAAGTTTATAAATATTTAGAAAAGATAATATAGGAGCTATTTTTAATAGTATTTGATAACGGTAGTTTTTAAAATAGGTGGTAATAAACAGAGAGGAACTATCCATTGAATAGTTCCTCTCTGTTTATTAGATATTATAATAGTCTAGCTTATTTTACACTTAGTAGAAAACCTTTTGATTCCTTGAAGGCTATATAATATTAATAACGTTCATTTTTCCATAAAGCAATATCTGCTAATATACGTTGAGTATCGGCATTTACTTCTTTTAAATGATTAGAAGTATATAATGTATATCGGGCTTTGTCTAACTGTAACCTTACTTCATAATCACTAATAATTTTTACAGTAATTTGTTTAGTCTTATCTGTGAATTCCTGAAATCTAGTGTTTTCTTTATTTTCTCTTAGTGTTAAATATACAGGCTCTGTCTTTTCATTTAGTTTAGCATCTTGTTGATATACTAAAGTAGCTTCACCGTTCTCATAGGTGAAAAAGTAATTTTTAAACATAAAGGTTTTAGCGGAATAGACTACTGTTTTTTCATTCTTTAGTTTATAGGGTGAAGATACTATTGTTTCTGTGGTGTGACAACTTGTACAAATTATCGCTAAAGAGAAAGAGATAAGAAGAGAATAAATTGTTTTCATAGTATTTTATCGTTGTTGGTTATAGCCAAAATAGAGTAAATATTTAATAAAACAAAATAAATATTATGTGATGTTTGTTTTTCGATAGTTATTTTTAAGTTTATGGTTGATTTAAGGGTTTAAAGTTGAATAAATAGTAAAACCAGAAGTAGTGGTGTAAGGTGATATATGTCATTCTTCTTCTTCTTTATACTAAGTAACTTGATATCATAAATCAAAGTAGTATTAAATATGAAAAAGCATCTAGTTTTATTGACTGTATTATTGGCATTTGTCAGTTGTAAAAAGGAACAAACAAGTAGTTCAGATCATAAAGAAGAAAACAAATCAGAATTATTAACTAAAGCCTCAACTTATTTTCAACCTATTTCTTCTGTAGAGAATACAAATTTAGATCCAGAGAAAGTAGCCTTAGGAAAATATTTGTATTTTGATACGAATCTTTCTAAAGATGGAAATATCAGCTGTAATTCATGCCATAACTTAAATACCTATGGGGTAGATAATTTAGCCTTTTCTCCTGGAGATGATGGGTCTTTAGGGGGGCGTAATTCACCTACTGTTTTTCATGCAGCTTTGCATAATATGCAATTTTGGGATGGAAGAGCAAAAGATGTTGAAGAGCAGGCTGGAGGGCCTATTCTAAATCCAGTAGAGCACAATATTAAAAATGAAAAAGAATTAGAAGATAGGTTGCGTAAAATCGATATGTATAAGGAGAAGTTTGCAGCTGTGTATAAATCGGATAAAGAACCTATCACATTTAAAAATATTACTAATGCCATTGGTGCATTTGAACGTACATTAATGCCAGAGAGTAGATTTGATAAGTTCTTAGATGGAGATGTAGCTGCATTAACAGCACAAGAGCAAAAAGGATTAGAAACATTTATTTCTGTGGGATGTATTACTTGTCATAATGGAGTAGCGTTAGGAGGGCAGATGTTCCAAAAATTCGGAGTGTACGGTGATTATTGGCAAGAAACTAAATCAGCTAAGATAGATAATGGGCTAGCTGATTTAAGTAAAAAAGATACAGAGAAATATTTATTTAAAGTACCTGGATTGAGAAATATAGAGCATACAGGACCTTATTTTCACGATGGTTCTGTGAAGGATTTGAAAGAGGCTGTGCGTATTATGGCTAGTTTACAAACTAATGTAAAATTAAGTCAAGAGCAAATAGATGATATTACAGTGTTCTTAGGAAGTTTGTCTAGTGATATAGATGATGAGGTGAAGAAATCACCTTTTGAGTCATAGATTTGGTTAGATATGTTATTTTAAATGTTTTATTTAAAGGCTATTCTGTTTAAGAATAGCCTTTATTATTTGTGATAATTGTTATATATTCATGAAGATAATAAAAAGTAAATATGTCGATATTAGTTATTAATGTTAAAAAAGTTAGTATTGGTTTTTAATATGCTAAAGTTTACATTTATTATATTTGTAATTAAATAAAAATAGAATAATGGAGTTGAAATTACATAGACCAATTTGTTTCTTTGATTTAGAGACAACAGGTATAGACGTAGCAAGAGACAGAGTTGTAGAAATATCGATATTAAAAGTGTTTCCAAATGGAAATAAAGAAAGCAAGACTTGGTTAGTAAATCCAGAAAGAGCTATACCTGCGCAGTCTACAGCTATACATGGTATTACTGATGAGAAGGTAGCGAATGAGCCAACGTTTAAAGAATTAGCTCCGCTAGTGTACAATATGATTAAAGATTCTGACTTAGCTGGGTTTAATTCAGATCGTTTTGATATCCCACTATTAGCAGAAGAATTATTGAGAGCAGGAGTGGATTTTGAAATGGGAAATAGAGTGTCAGTAGATATCCAGACAATCTTCCATAAAAAGGAAGAGCGTACATTAAGTGCTGCTTATCGTTTTTATTGTAATGAGAATTTAGATAATGCACACTCAGCAACGGCAGATACAAATGCGACTTATGAGATATTAAAAGCACAATTAGATAGATATGAGGACTTAGAGAATGATATGAAGTCGTTGTCTGAGTTTACTACTCGTAAGAAAAGTGTTGACTTCGCTGGGTTTATTG
The DNA here is from genome assembly GCF_032073645.1 of Myroides sp. NCBI lineage: Bacteria > Pseudomonadati > Bacteroidota > Flavobacteriia > Flavobacteriales > Flavobacteriaceae > Myroides > Myroides sp. The sequence continues at coordinate 96,690 of NZ_DAMANB010000016.1, read as the reverse complement.
CATTAAATGAAGAAGGTAAAGAAATATTTACTTTTGGAAAGCACAAAGGAGCATTAGTAGACGATGTTTTGGAGAATGAGCCTGGGTACTATGGTTGGATTCAGAATGCAGATTTTCCATTGTATACTAAGAAAGTATTGACTGGTCTGAAATTGAGAAAATTAAATAATAAGTTGTAATTACATCTTTATGAAGATAGTTTGTATAGGAAGAAATTATGTAGAGCATATTGAAGAGCTAAACAATGAAAGACCTTCAGAGCCTGTATTATTTATTAAACCTGATTCTGCTTTATTAGGTAGAGAGTGTCCATTTGCTATTCCTGAGTTTTCTGATGATATTCATTATGAAGTAGAAGTAGTGGTGAAAATTACTAAAGTAGGTAAGCATATTGAACCTAAGTTTGCTCATAAATATTATGATGAGGTTACTGTAGGAATTGATTTTACTGCTAGAGATATGCAGAGTAAATTAAAAGAAAAAGGATTGCCTTGGGAGAAGGCAAAAGCTTTTGATGGATCTGCTATGTTAGGAGAGTTTATTGATAAGCAAGAATTAGAAAACCTTTATGATACTACATTCTCATTAATACAAAACGGCAATACAGTTCAGGAGGCTAGTACTGCACAGATGATTTGGAACATAGATGAGACTATAGCAGAAGTGTCTAAATATTTTACTCTGAAGAAAGGAGATTTAATCTTCACAGGTACTCCAAAAGGAGTAGGGAAAGTAAATGAAGGAGATGTGCTAGAAGGAACTCTAGCAGGTAAAAAGTTATTCCGTTTAAATGTAAAATAAGCGTATGGCACTTCATTATGATTTAGGACCTATATTACAGACTTATAACGATGACCAAGCGTTAGTGAAAGCTGGCTTAATCGTTTTTGTTGAAGAATCTAAAGATTTGGTCAAAAAAATAAAGCTTGGAATCAATGATAAGAACTATGGCAATGTAGCAGAAAGTATGAATATATTGATGCCTTCATTAGAGTTTTTAGGAATGGAACAGGCTATCGAAGAGGCTTCTCTAATAGAAGAATGGACTAAAGAAAAAGGAAAGACTAAAGCTGTAAAGGAGACTTTTAAAATCTTTAAAGAGAGAGTAAAGAAAGCTCGTAAAGAGATACAGAAAGACTTTAGCTTATAGAAAATAGTATGAAAGCAAGTATAATCACTATAGGAGATGAGATTCTCATCGGTCAGATTGTAGATACTAATTCTGTGTATTTAGCAAAGGAACTTGATTTGTTAGGATTCGAAGTATCAGAAATTATAACTATTTCTGATAAAAAAGAATCAATAGAGAAGGCTATGTCTTCTCAAATGGGACAGGTGGATTTAGTTATAATGACAGGAGGATTAGGACCGACTAAGGATGATGTGACTAAAAAAGTGTTTTGTGACTTTTTTGAGGATCATCTAGTCATAGATGAGCAAGTTTTAGCTCATGTGACGACACTTATAGAGAATTACTTTAAAAGGCCTATTTCAGAGGTTAATAAACAGCAAGCTTTAGTGCCTTCTACTTCTACTGTTTTATTTAATACTGTAGGGACTGCTCCAGGTATGTTAATGCAAAAAAACAACACTACTTTTGTTTCTTTTCCAGGAGTTCCTCTTGAAATGAAAACAATATTTAGTGAGCAATTAGTTCCTTATATTAAAGATCACTTTAAGGGGGTATTTAATATCCATAAAACGATAATTACTTATGGTATTGGAGAAAGTTTGTTAGCAGAATATCTTGAAGATTGGGAGAATAATTTACCGTCAGATATAAAATTAGCTTATTTACCAAGCCCTGGTAAAGTAAGATTACGTCTGTCAAGTAGAGGTTCTAATCAAGATTTCTTGTCTCAAAGCATTGAGATGCAAATTGATAGAATGCCTGAGTCTGTGAAAGCATATATTCGAGCTTATGAGGATATTGACTTTCCTGAAATTATTATAAAAGAGTTGCAAATTAGAAATAAAACTATTTCTTTTGCAGAAAGTTGTACAGGTGGACGGTTAGCTGTTATGTTTAATGCTAAACCAGGCTCTTCTGCTTACTTTAAAGGAGGAATGGTATGTTATGCAACCGAGAGTAAAGTAAATATACTAGGAGTTAATCAAGATACAATAAATAAATATACAGTAGTTAGTGAAGAAGTAGCTATGGAAATGGCTGAGCAAGCACGATTAAAATTTAATAGTGACTATGCAATTGCTACTACTGGAAATGCTGGACCATCTAAGGGAGATTCTGATGTCGAGGTAGGAACTGTATGTATAGGAATCGCAACGCCTATAGGAGTGTTTACAAAAAAATATGAATTAGGCCAACCAAGAGAAAAGGTTATAAACAGTGCTATAGCAAAGGGTTTAGAATTGATATATAATGAAATATTAAAAAAATAACCTAAAAGAATTTGTAAGATAATTTTCTTTTTCGTTACTTTGCACCCTGATTTTGAATATTGAAATAAAAGATAAGAAATAATGTCAAGAGTTTGTGAAATTACTGGTAAAAGAGCAATGGTTGGAAACAACGTTTCTCACGCGATGAATAAAACTAAGAGAAAGTTTTCTGTGAACTTAGTTAAAAAACGTTTCTACATTGCTGAAGAAGACAGATGGGTAACATTGAAATTATCAACGTCTGCATTAAAAACAATTAACAAAAAAGGTATTACTGCTGTATTGAAAGATGCAAAAGCAAAAGGATTAGTAAAATAATTCATACCATTAAAAAATAGAATACGATGGCAAAGAAAGGGAACAGAATTCAAGTAATCTTAGAATGTACTGAACACAAAGCATCTGGTTTACCAGGAACTTCAAGATACATCACGACTAAGAATAAGAAAAACACACCTGATAGATTAGAGATTAAGAAATTTAATCCTATCATGAAGAAAGTAACAGTTCACAAAGAAATTAAATAATTATTAGTCATGGCAAAGAAAACCGTAGCGACTTTAAGAACATCTTCTAAAAAGTTGACGAAAGCAATTAAAATGGTTAAATCTCCTAAAACTGGAGCTTACACATTCGTTGAAGCTGTTATGGCTCCTGACTTTGTGGATGATTTCTTAAACAAGAAGTAATTTTACCATTATAAAGATCTAGAAAAGCTGTCTATTATAGGCAGCTTTTTTTGTGTATATATTTATGATACCAAGTTTTATTTGAAAGCACCTTTTATGGATGCTTTTTTCATTTATAATAAAAAGAACAAAAGTTGTTTATTTTTTTATCCTGTGATTTGGGTAAATTGATTCACTTTTTATTCTTTATATTTGCAGTAGTTAATAAAAGTAATATGAGTTTTTTTAAGAAGTTATTTTCTTCGGAAAAGAAGGAAACTTTAGATAAAGGTTTAGAAAAGTCTAAATCTTCTTTTTTCTCAAAACTGACTAAAGCAGTTGCTGGTAAGTCAAAAGTAGATGATGATGTACTTGATAATCTAGAAGAAATACTTGTGTCATCTGATGTAGGTGTTAATACTACATTGAAAATTATTGAGCGTATTGAAGAGCGTGTTTCGAGAGATAAATATGTTGGAACAGATGAGTTAAATCAGATTCTTAGAGATGAGATAGCAGGATTGTTATCAGAGACTCAATCTGGTGAAGCAACAGAGTTTGAAATTCCAAAAGATAAAAAGCCTTATGTATTGATGGTAGTAGGAGTAAATGGTGCTGGAAAGACAACAACGATAGGAAAGTTAGCTTATCAATTTAAGAAAGCAGGATTGAATGTTGTATTAGGTGCTGCAGATACATTTAGAGCAGCTGCTATTGATCAATTACAAGTGTGGGCAGATAGAGTAGGTGTGCCAATTGTAAGACAACAAATGGGAAGTGATCCAGCTTCTGTTGCTTTTGATACTTTGCAGTCTGCAGTAACTCAGAACGCTGATGTTGTAATTATAGATACAGCCGGTCGTTTACATAATAAAGTAAACTTAATGAATGAGCTTACTAAAGTTAAACGTGTTATGCAGAAAGTTATTCCAGATGCTCCTCATGATGTGATGTTGGTATTAGATGGTTCTACAGGACAAAATGCCTTTGAACAAGCTAAGCAATTCACAGCAGCAACAGAAGTAAACTGTTTGGCTGTAACTAAATTAGATGGAACTGCTAAAGGTGGTGTAGTTATTGGTATATCTGATCAATTCCAAATACCTGTTAAGTATATAGGTGTAGGAGAAGGAATCGAAGATTTGCAAGTGTTTAATAAATTTGAATTTGTTGATTCATTTTTTAAATAGAAGTAATAGTTATGAGTAGATTATATAAAGTGTTTTTCATAGGTATACTTTTTTTAGTAGCAAGCTGTGGGAAAGAATTTACACCTGAGGACTTAAAGGTAATTAATGGTTATTGGGAAATAGAGAAAGCAAAATTGCCAGATGGTGAGGTGAAAGATTATACCATTAATTCTTCTATTGATTTCTTTGAGATAAATGATAAAGGAGTTGGTTTTCGTCAGAAAGTAATGCCACAGGTGAATGGTGAGTATTTAACGAATGAGGTGCAAGAAAACCTAACTATAGTTAATGAGGCAGGTAAGACTTGGTTAATGTATAAGACTGAGTTTGCTGAATGGAAGGAAGAGTTAGTAGAATTGGATGAGGATGAGTTTGTTGTAAAAAACGAAAATGATATTATCTACTATTATAAAAAGGCGGTACCTTTTACTTTAAAATAATTTAGGCATTGAAGAAGTATGATGTAAATAAACGATTACGAGAAGAGAGTAGTATTCAGGATCTTTTAAAGATTTTTATAAAGGAGAATAACTTAGATAAAGGAATTGATAATCTTGATGTTCGTGCCGCTTGGAAGAATCTATTAGGACCAGGAATAGCTAATTATACATTAGATATACTTTTAAAACGTGATGTACTTTATGTAGCTTTGTCTTCTCCTATTGTACGCGAAGAATTAACTTATGGAAAGAGTAAGATAATTAGAATGATAAATGAGGAGCTAGGGAGAGAGGTAATAAAAGAAATAATTTTTAGATAAGTTATAATGTATAATTATCTATATAGGAAGCAATATTAGTCTATTAGATTAATATTGCTTTTTTATTTTACATATAAAGGACTTTATTGTCTTTTATATGTAGAATTGTTTTATATTTGTACTATTAAAATAAATGATATGTTTTCTAAAGCTTGTGAATACGCTATTCGTTCAGTTGTTTTTATCTCAGTATCTTCACTGAAAGGGGAGCGTGTAGGCTTTAAAGAAATAGCAAAAGAGATAGATGCTCCAGAAGCTTTTACAGCTAAGATACTTCAAAAGCTATCTAAGAGTGGAGTGATTGAATCGGTTAAGGGAGTAGGAGGAGGATTTGAAATTCCGATAGCAAGCTTAGACAATATTAAGCTATGTGAGGTGGTGAATGTGATCGATGGTGATTCTATCTACAAGGGATGTGGATTAGGGTTAGCTCAGTGTTCTGAGACGCACCCATGTCCTGTTCACTTTAAATTTAAAGCAATCCGAGAAGGGTTGAGAAATATGTTAGAAACTACTACTTTGCGAGAGTTAGCCAATGGTACCAAGTCTGGTGATACTTTCTTGAAGTTGTAATTATACGTGGGGAGTAACTTCCCTTTTTTTACAAAACAATAAAGGATAAAAAAGTCTTCTATTTAAAAGTATGAAAAATAGACAAAGAAAGTTATGGATAGCATTTACGATAGTAATGTTATTCTCATTTGGGGTACTCGGTTATTTCGGTATTGAAATTTATCAAGAAGCACCACCAGTACCCATCGAAGTTAGAACAACTAATGGTGAAATTGTATTAACTGCTAGTGATATAAAAGACGGTCAGAATGTCTGGCAGAGTATAGGAGGCCAAGAAGTTGGCTCTGTATGGGGACATGGAGCTTATGTTGCTCCTGATTGGACTGCTGATTTTCTGCATAGAGAAGCATTGTATTTATTGGAGTATTATGCTCAAGAGAAGTATAATAAGTCTTATGAAAATAGTTCATTAGAAGAACAGGCTTATTTAAAAGCACATTTACAAGCTAATATTAGAGCTAATACTTATGACAAAGCAACTGGTGTTTTGACGATTACAGAGGAACGAAATAAAGCTCGTTTACATCTTCAGGAGTATTATACTAAGTTATTTACAGATGACCCTGAATTTACGCAACTGCGTAAAGATTATGCAATACCTAATAATGCGCTAACTGATCCAACAAGATTGAAACAAATGAATGCTTTCTTCTTTTGGGCTACATGGGCTACTGTAACTAATAGACCAGATAATGATGTTAGTTATACACATAACTGGCCTGCGGAAGAGTTAGTAGGTAACGTAGCTACTACACCTCTTATCGCTTGGTCTGGAGTGAGTGTTATCTTATTGATTTTTGCAGTAGGGGTATTAGTTTATTATCACGTAGCCTCTAAGCAAGAGGAAGAAGACATGGTGCCAGTGGAAGATCCTGTATCAAACGGAACTGTAACTAAGAGTATGACTATCTTGAAGAAATATTTCTGGGTAGTATGTTTATTGATGCTATTACAAGTAGGATTAGGAATTGTAACAGCTCATTATGGAGTAGAAGGACAAGGTTTATATGGTATTCCATTAGATCAAATTCTACCTTATTCAGTAACGCGTACATGGCATACCCAATTGGCTATTTTTTGGATAGCTACTGCTTGGTTAGGAACAGGATTATATATTGCACCTGCAGTAGGAGGCAAGGATCCTAAGTTTCAAGTATTCGGAGTGAACTTCCTATTTATAGCCTTATTGATTATTGTGTTGGGGTCTATGATTGGTCAGTGGTTTGGTATTATGCAAAAACTAAACTTAGTACAGAACTTCTGGTTCGGACATCAAGGATATGAATATGTAGACTTAGGTCGTTTCTGGCAGATCTTCTTATTTGTAGGCTTATTTGTATGGTTAGCTTTAATGATTAGACCGTTGTTACCTGTATTGAAAGAAAAAGGAAGCCATCGCAATTTGATTATACTTTTCTTAATCTCATGTGGTGCAATTGCTTTATTCTATGGAGCAGGGCTAATGTGGGGAAGACAAACTAACTTGGCAATAGCAGAATATTGGAGATGGTGGGTAGTGCATTTATGGGTAGAGGGCTTCTTTGAAGTGTTTGCAACTGTTGTTTTAGCGTTCTTATTCGTACGAATGGGGTTGATTAAAACCAAGACAGCTACTAATGGCGCATTGTTCTCTACTGTTGTATTTATGTCTGGAGGGATTATAGGTACATTCCATCATTTATATTTCTCTGGAACGCCAACAGCAGTAATGGCATTAGGAGCAACGTTCAGTGCTTTAGAAGTGGTGCCTTTGACTTTGATAGGTTATGAAGCTTATGAGAACTATAAAATATCTACACATAAAGGATGGTTACAGGATTATAAATGGCCTATATACTTTATGATAGCAGTGGCATTCTGGAACTTCTTAGGAGCAGGTGTATTTGGCTTTATTATTAATCCACCGATAGCACTGTATTATGTACAAGGACTTAATACAACACCTCTTCACGCACATACTGCTTTATTTGGAGTATATGGAATGTTGGGAATTGGACTTATGCTATTCGTATTAAGAAGTATATATAGAGATATTAAATGGAATGAGAAGTTATTGAAAATAGGCTTCTGGGGATTGAACTTAGGGTTATTATTAATGGCACTTTTAAGTTTATTACCTATCGGTATTTGGCAAGCGATTGAAAGTATTCAACACGGTATGTGGTATGCGCGTTCTAGCGAACTTATGCAGCTACCAGCTATGAATACGCTGAAATGGCTACGTACCATCGGTGACGTAATCTTTACAGTAGGTATTTTCGCTATCGTTTTATTCGTATTCAAATTAACATTAAAAAAAAGCAATCATGATAAATAGAACAGTAGGCTCATTTGTAGCAGAAGATTTTAGAACAGCAGCAATATTCAATAGATATGGAATTGATTTTTGTTGTAAAGGAGGACGTACTATTGAAGAGGTATGTGAAAAGAAATCAGTCAATAGAGAAGAGTTAATTGGAGAGTTAGAACGATTATTGACACAACAAGCAGAGAATAATATCGATTTTAGACATTGGCCTTTAGATTTGTTAGCTGATTATATTGAGAAGACACACCATCGATATGTAGAGGAGAAGATCCCAGTATTATTACAATTTTTAAATAAACTGAGTAGTGTACATGGAGATAGACACCCAGAGTTAATTGAAATAAATGAATTGTTTATTGGATGTGCAGCGGAGTTAAGCCAACACTTAAAAAAAGAAGAGCTTGTTCTATTTCCATTTATTCGTAAGATGGTGTCTTCAACTATCTCAGGACAACCTTTAGAAACACCTCATTTTGGTACAGTACAAAATCCAGTTGCCATGATGATGCATGAACATGATGGGGAAGGTGAACGTTTCCGAAAAATAGCAGAGTTGTCTAATAATTATACACCACCAGCAGATGGATGTAATACATATAAGGTTACTTACGCTATGCTAAAAGAGTTCGAAGATGACCTACATAAACACATTCACTTAGAAAATAATATTTTGTTTCCAAGTGCAATAGTATTAGAACAAAAATTCGAGTAATCTTTTTCAAATTTCATAGAAGTGCCTTACCTTTAAGTTTAAGGCACTTCTTGTATAACAGCTTATGAAACCAGTCTATTACATCATTCCTTTGGTCAACTTTCTTACAGCAGCCCTATTAGGATTTTTGCTAAGAAGTATGTTCGTCTACCCGATAGAAGGAGTGACATTTTTGTATATTTTACATACACACTCTCATATTGCTTTATTAGGATGGTTGTATTTATTGGTTTATGTATTGTTTGTTCAACAGTTTGGAAAAAAAACGCTTAAAGAAGAGAAGTTTTATGCCCGACTTTTTTGGATGACTCAATTAGCTGTGCTTGGAATGGCACTGACATTTCCTTTTATGGGATATGCCGTAGCCTCTATTGCTTTTTCTACTTTACACATTATTTGTTCTTATGTATTTGTCATTCATTTATGGAAGAACAACACTGCCTCAGAGACACAGCAAGGTACATTACTAAAAACCTCTTTGTTCTTTATGGCATTTTCTACCATAGGAGTTTGGTGCTTAGGACCAGCAGTAGGCATGATGGGGAAGGCTAGTGCATTCTATCAGATATGCATACAGTTCTTCTTACATTTTCAGTTTGACGGATGGTTCTTAACTGCCTTTTTAGCCTTATTGTTTGGCATTGTGTTTAAGGGATACTCTTTATCTAAGTTTAAACCTTTTTATTATACTTGGATAGTATCTGTAATACTCACTTATGCTTTACCTGTGAGTTGGTATGTAGAATTACCTATACTACATTACTTAAATGCTGTAGGCGTTTTATTGCAATTGTATTCAGTAGGATATTTAATAAAACCCTTTTTTAAAGTATTTAAGCAACGAAATAACAATGAAAATGTCTTTGTGTGGCTTTTATTAGTATTAGCAGGAATATGCCTTATAATGCGAATAGGTACACAGTTATTAGCTATATCAGAATCAATAGCTATTCAATTACAAGCTTTGCGCAGTTGGATCATTGGTTTTATCCATTTGAATATGTTAGGAGTCTTGAGTGGTTTTGGAATTTGGTTAATGGTTCAAGAAAAAAGAATAGTTGTAAATACTTGGTTAAAGACAGGAATACTATTCTTAGTAGTTGGTTTTGTATTGACAGAAATAATTTTGTTTATACAAGGATTACAAGGTTTTATCGGAGTTGTTTGGATAGCCAATACACCTGTGCTCTTATTTTGGGCATCTGTATTACTTCCCATCAGTATCTTGTTTTTATTATTCTCATACATTAAAATTGGAAAGTCATGAATGAATTACACCTTTTATTAATATTACACCTATTAGGGGCTACTATATGGGTAGGAGGACATATCTTATTAAGTGTAGTGATATTACCTCAAGTATGGAAAGAGAAGTCAGTAGAGAAGTTATTTAACTTTGAGAGTAGGTATGAGTGGTTTGGTATGCCAGCTTTATTTGTGATGTTGCTAACAGGTGTGCGTATGGCCTATATCTACAATGTAAAGTTAGCGAGTTGGTTTGCTTTTGAAACTCCAATAGAACGTGTTGTTTCTTTAAAATTAGCATGTCTATTCACTATCGCATTATTTGCACTAAGTGCTCAGTTTTACGTATTGCCTCGTCTAAAGACTGATATTAAGAAACTTCCTTTAATGACATTCCATATTTTATCTGTTACGGCTATTAGTATTGTGATGCTTATATTAGGTAGTTTTATTAGATATGGAGGGATATAAAGAGGAATGAATTTATAAGTGAAAGGTATTGTTGGGGTTATTTGCTTAACTATTAAAATACCTGTTAGTATTATTATATATAAAGCTATTGTTTGATTATACTTTTGAAGTGATCAAGTAATAGCTTTTTATTATTGGAACTATTTTATATTCTTAAATAAGTAACTAGAATTAAAGGCACTTTATATACAAAAAAATACTGCTCTACTTCTATTATGAAGCAGAGCAGTATATTATCAAACTAATAACTAACTTTCTTATTTAATTAAAGCGAGTTGTCGCTCTATTTCTTTTACAGTAGGGGCATAGTCTATACCAAGTCCCTCTTGTTGATAATCCAATTCTCCTTTGGTATTAAACACACTAATGATATTAGAGTGAGAGAAGTCTATTGGAGAGATCTTTTTGTAATTCACAGCAAGAGTAGCTGCAAATTCTCTTGTATCTTCTTCAGTAGAACGCAAGAATACCCATTGAGGAGCATCCATTTGATTCTCTTTAGCAAATGCTTTTAGACGTTCAGGAGTATCTACTTGTGGGTCAATGCTGACTAATACATATTTTACCTTATCTGCGTTTTTACCTTTTACTCTCTCCTCGATATTACGCATATCAGCTACTAATCGAGGACATGCAGCTTTACAAGAAGTATAAATCATGACCATGACTAGTACATTGCCCTGTAAGTCTTTTAGCTCAATATCTTTACCATCTTGTGTAGTCCAGGTAGAAGGTAGATTGTAAATAGACAAATCAGAAATCTCTTGTGCCTCTGCAGTCTGTTCTGTAGCTTGAGGTTGCTTTTCTGTAGCTTTAGTCTCTTTACAACTAGTTAGTAGTAAAGTAGAGCAGCTTAGTAATGCTATCAATGTCTTTTTCATAATGATGTTCTTTTTTTTTAAGGGTTTTGTGCACATCTAAAACCTAAGTTTTTTGTTGTAAAGTTAGCTCTAAGACTACCTCTAAAACCGTATCGCATAAAGGCAGCATAATCCATCAGGTCAGAAGCATTAATAGAAGCACTTCCACAGAATAAGTTCTCGTCGTTGCCCTTGTCTTTGCGGCTTTCTCCAGACAAGAAGATTGAATTATAGTCTGCTACCCACTCCCATATTAAGCCATGCATATCATATACACCCCAGTAATTTTTAAAGGTGCTCCCTACAGGATTGACATAAGTCTTAGGTGTCTCGTACCAAGCAAGGATATACTTATTGTATTCTTCTTTTTGGCGAGCATCCATATTCTTAGCATCAGCCATGGCTACATACTCCCATTCATCCATAGTAGGTAATCTTTTGTCTTCTAACTCACAGTATTTTTTAGCTGCGAACCAAGATACATTGGTCACAGGAGCATTAGGTTTTAAGTCGCCATAGTCTAAATCACTTTTCCAATGAGATAAATAACTTTTATTAGCAAATAACGCTTTGATCTGTGAGCGTTGGTAATTTGGGTTTTTCTTTAAGAACTCTACATACTGTTCATTGGTCACAGCGTATTGATCCATTTTGAAAGAAGCTACTTTTACATAGCCGTCTTCTGTACTACCGTAAAGTGGAACAAAAGTTCCACTTTTGATAGTGACCATCGGTGTCATTTTCTGAGCATATATTCCTGTTAAGGTTACTATGCTCAGAAGACACACAATGAAGTTTGATTTATCAAGAAAAAACATTTTATCTATTTTTTTGAACCATTTGAGGGCTCACTACAGTTTTATTATTTCCCCAACTATTGTACACATAAGTCAGTACGTCAGCAATCTCTTGGTCACTTAAGTTTTGACTTGTCATGATAGAGTTATATTTTACTTTGTTAACTGTAATCTCTCCTTGTAGTCCGTTTATAACTGTTTTTATCGCTCTATTCACATCTGCATTTAAGTAATCAGATTTTGCTAGAGGAGGGAATATTTTCTCTATACCTTGTCCTTCAGATTGGTGACAAGCAAAACATGTTCTAGTAAACACACTCTTACCATCAGCTATTTGTTGCGCAAGCGTTTTGTTTTCCACTACCTCTTTTTTAGCTGGTTCTTTAGGCATATTTTGTATAGTACCTCCTTCAGGTAAGTATATTCCTTCTTTTATTTTACCTGCAAATACTTTCTGGTTTTCGTCTCCTTCTACTTTCAGCATTCCCAGTGCTCCTTTATTAAAGGCTCTAAAGATAGAGTGGTCTACTAATACAAATGTACCAGGTGTATTTACTTTAAATTCTACTATCGCCGCACCTCCTGCTGGTATAAGTGTAGTCTGTACGTTTTCGTTGATTAGATCAGCACCTTCTACATGTACTCTATCGAAGATCTCTCCGATTACGTGGAAAGAACTCACTAAGTTAGGCCCACCATTACCTACGTATAATCTTACTGTTTCTCCTACTTTAGCAGTGATTGCATTTTCATTGACTAGTCCGTTTACATGCCCATTGAATACTACATAATCAGGTTGTTCTTTTAATGCTTTATTCATGTCGAATGGTTGTAGCCCTTTCTCTCCATAGTTCCCTTTTGTATAGAAGTCCCCTTGCATCACATAGTATTCTTTGTCTACAGGTGGTAGTCCACCTTCAGGCTCTACTAAGATCAGACCATACATCCCATTAGCGATATGCATCCCTACTGGAGCAGTAGCACAGTGGTATACATATAGACCAGGATGTAGTGTTTTAAAAGAGAACGTTACCTCGTGTCCAGGCGCTACTAATGATGATGCAGCTCCACCTCCAGGACCTGTCACAGCGTGAAGGTCAATATTGTGAGGAAGCTTATTATCTGGGTAATTTTTAAGTGTGAACTCTACTTCATCACCTACACGGGTACGGATAAAGCTACCAGGTACGGTACCACCGAAGGTCCAATACATGTATTTTACCCCATCTACCATTTCACCTTCTTGTTCTAAGATCTCTAGATTAACAATTAGTTTTGTTGCATCCCTTTTTCCTACAGGTTTAGGTACTAGGGGAGGTGCAGTTAGTTCAGCTTCAGCTTCTCCTTTGACTACTATTTGTTCAGCCATCTCTGGAGTCATCTTTGTAGGAGTCTTGTCCTTCTGTTGACAGCCTCCGATTGTTAGTAAACCTAGAGATAATAGTAGTACTCCAAGTTTGGTTTTTAGTGTTTGTACCTTTGTATTCATAACTGTGTTCTTTTGTTCATTTTTGTATATCAAAGATAGAAGACCTTATTGTCTTTTATTGTGATAAATATCAGTTTTTAAAAATTGAATGAACTTTTTTTACTCGTTATAAAATAATTATAAGATTGGAAGTGTTTTAGCTAAATAGCTGGATATTATAGAAGTGTATTGCTAATCTTGCGTGTGAAATAAAGGGTGATAAATAAAAATAATACTAATATTTTTAAAGTCACTTCGCGTACTGTGATTATTAGAAACGAAAATTTATACTTAATTATAGGGTATTATAGTTTGTGAAGATTAGATAGAGAAGTTTTGATCTATCTGTTTAAGGATAATCTCTGCTAATAGTTTTTTAGCACGCATGATCTTGACCTTGACATTGTTTAAAGGCTCATTTAAGGCTTCTGCGATTTCGTTATAAGACATTTCTTGGAAGAAGCGCATATCTATTACCTCTTGATAATGAGGTTTAAGTAAGTTGATATAACTTTTAAAGATCACTAGATTCTGTTCTTGTATCAGTTCATCTTCTTTGTTCATTGTATCATCTATGATATCGTGATACTGTTGATTCTCCTCGTCATTGATATCTAAGAAAGACATATTCTTGCGCTTTCTGATCATATCGATATGCACATTTTTAGCAATGCTGATCAGCCAAGTATTAAAGGCATAAGTAGGATCGTACTTACTGATATTGGTAAATGCCTTCGAAAAAGTTTCAATAGTAATATCTTCAGCATCCACTTCGTTTGCTGTTCTTTTAAGCATAAAGTTATATACTTCAGACCAATAATGGTTTAGCAAGAAGGTAAACGCTATCTGGTCTCCCTTTTGAGCTGCTAGGATATTTTCTTGAACTAAGTTTTTCAAATTTTTTTACGTGTAATAAAATGTACTATTGAGTAATACGTAGTGATAAAAATATGAATAATTTCTAAGAATGGCAGTGTCCAGGCCAAATCTTTATCATCAAATACTTTAAATAACTTATAGTTATAGATGTATATAATCAAATAACGGAATACAAATAACCCTAGTACAATCTCCCAGTTAAAAAGAAAACTGATCAGCGTAGTGAATAGCCCGAAGAATAGAAGGTGACATAGACTAAAGAATCTAATCTTAAATTGTGTAAAGATAGATGAGGTTCTGAGGAGTAAGTCGTACTTCTTTATATTACCTGTCCATGTACTAGTCTTGCTCTCCACTTGTAAGCATACGAAGCTGTCGCGGTCATGTGCAGTTGTTGTATTACTACTTGTTCCTATTTGATTGATGAAGGCATACTCATCTCCATAAGGAGTTTTCATATGGTCTATAAACCCGTTTACTTTAAAGAACAACTCTTTATTATATCCTTGGTTATAAGCATTTCCGTGAATAGGTCTGCCATACGACACCCATGAGAATAGGTTTATCGTCTTATACGTATTTTGGAAACGGATTAATTGATTGATAAAAGACCTTTTCTTTTTTTCGATTTTAGTATGTCCTAGTATTACTTTCTTAGTAGAAGAGAATCCTTTGCTTATCGCTAATAACCATTTATCTGATATAGGAGTGACAGCAGGTTCTGTAAAGATGAAGCGCTCATACTTAGCTACCTTCATCCCTAGAGTTAAAGCGTACTTCTTATTGCCCCAGAAGGCCTCGATATTTTCTACATTGACTAGTCTAGTGTTAGGGTAAGTCAAACAGAATTTTTCTAATATTTCTAAGCTTTCGTCATCAGACGCACTATAGACTAGTATTACTTCATAC
Source organism: Myroides sp. (assembly GCF_032073645.1). Lineage (NCBI taxonomy): Bacteria > Pseudomonadati > Bacteroidota > Flavobacteriia > Flavobacteriales > Flavobacteriaceae > Myroides > Myroides sp. The sequence goes on along the minus strand of NZ_DAMANB010000016.1, from coordinate 81,447 downwards.
TCAGGATAGTCTTGTTGTATAAGAACAGAAAGGAAGTTTTCTAACTTCTCCTGTTGATCTTTTACATAAGCAATGACAGAGATAGGTTCTAGATCAGCGTATCGTTTAGTCGGAAGGCTACTAGACATAGCTAGTGGTCCATAGATGATAATATACTGTAATATTTCTATAACTATAACAGCAATGAAAATGTAAAATAAAAGTGTTAGCATAGTGAATATCTATTCCCGTAAGGTCTGCAAATGTACGATTAATCTGTTAAAAGAATATAGAAGCCTGTTTAAAAATAGTTTATATATTTTGATTACTCACCTTTTAGGTTACTACTGTATTATATTTTTTTAGATAGATATAATTATCTAAAAGAAATTCTGTATCGATTCACTCTAAAAAGGTGTATATATTTACCTATAAAAGTATTTTAAACAAGCTAAATACATTTTTAAAAGATATTGACTTCTGCATGAATAGAAATACCAAATAAATTAAAAACTTCTCGTTGTACAGTCTCTGCTAATTTCTTGATTTGTCCTCCTTCTGCTTTTCCGTAATTAACTAGCACTAGAGCTTGCTTCTCATGTACACCAGCATCACCTAGTCGGTATCCCTTAAAGCCACTGGTCTCAATTAGCCATCCTGCAGGTATTTTTACCTCCTGTTCATTGATGACATAATGAGGCATGCTAGGGTATACTCTGTGCAGTCTCTCGAAGGTGTCTCTGTCTACGATAGGGTTTTTAAAGAAGCTACCACTATTACCGATTTCTTTAGGATCAGGCAGCTTACTCTGTCTGATAGAGATCACAGCATTACTAATATCTCTAATACTAGGAGCAGTAATGTTATCAGCGTCTAATTGACTTTTTATAGCGCCGTATTCTACCTTTAGATTGTGATTTTGTTTAGTTAGTTTATACGTTGCAGATAGAATGATGTATTGATTCTTTAGCGCATTTTTAAACACACTTTCTCTATAGTCAAACTCACATTCAGCATTCGTGAAGTCTCTTATTTCTAATGTCTCCATATTAAGAGCCTTACAGCTGTGTAGCACATCTTTAATCTCTACTCCATAAGCACCAATATTTTGGATAGGCGTAGTCCCTACATTACCTGGTATAAGAGATAAGTTCTCCACACCTCCATAGTTGTGCTCGATACACCATAGGACGAACTCATGCCAATTCTCTCCAGCCTCAGCCTCTACATATACATAGTCGTTATCCTCATTGATGATATTGATTCCTTTTAGATCTAGCTTGATGACGATCTTATTGATGTCTTGTGTTAGTAGCATATTACTACCTCCTCCTAAGATGAATAGCTTGTCACTTTTATTAGCCTTGACTATTTCTTTTAGATCATTTATCTGTTTTATTTCAATAAAATATTTAGCCATTACATCTAATCCAAACGTATTATATGGTTTTAGCGATACATTCTCGTGAATATTCATTGTCTTAGGGGTATTATTAGTTTATTCTTCGTTTTGTTGAATTTTAAAAATCTCGTAACCTTGGTTTACACTATTTAACAAGCTTTCTGTTCGATCAGCGTGTGTATCCGAAATAAAGAGTTGACCAAAGGTATCTAAATTAACTAGCTCTAAAATCTTGCGGACTCTATTCTCGTCTAATTTGTCAAAGATATCGTCAAATAAGAGGATAGGAGCTACGCCTCGCTGTGTTTTTAAAAACTCAAATTGAGCCAATTTTAATGCGATTAAGAATGACTTTTGCTGTCCTTGTGAACCAAACTTTTTAATAGGATGTCCTGTCAGTTCGAATGCCAAGTCATCTTTATGTATCCCGACAGAGGTGTACTGTAGCATACGGTCTTTGGCAAGATTCTCTGCGAATAGGTCTAGCATAGATTTATCATCTAACTGCGTCTCATATTCTAGAGATACATCATCTTTATTCTCTGTGATCAGACTGTGATAATGAGAGAATATAGGAGTGAACTCTTTGATGAAATCTCTTCTTTTCTCGTGAATAGGGTGTGCCAATTCTGCAATCTGCTCATTATAGACTGCCAACGTCTCTCCGTCGAAATAGTGATTCTGAGCGAAGCTCTTAAGAAGCGCATTACGCTGACTGATTAGCTTCTGGTATTGTATAAGCAGTTGTAGATAGTTGCTGTCCATCTGAGAGATCACACTATCGATAAACTTACGTCTAGTCTCACTTCCTTCTGTAATTAAGTCGCTGTCAGAAGGAGAGATAATCACTAGGGGAATAAAGCCAAAGTGATCAGAGAATCGTTCGTAGTTTTTATTGTTTCTCTTTAGGATTTTTTTCTGTCCTTTTTTTAGGCTACATACGATGTGCTCTTCCTTTTCATCTCTAATGAATGTACCATCGATTACAAAAAAATCTTCGTTGTGTTTGATATTCTGTACAGCTATAGGGTTGAAGTAACTCTTCCCGTAAGCCATATAATATATAGCATCTAAGATATTGGTTTTACCAACTCCGTTTAACCCAATAAAACAGTTTATTTTCTGGTCAAAAGAGAAAGTATTATCGCTAATATTCTTGAAATTTAATATGTTTAATTTTTTTAAATACACGTGGTTACTGGTTATTTTAACGTTTTAGAGAGTGCTTTATCAAATTTTGGTGCAAATTATCAAAAATATAGATAGAAAGCACTTTTATATTACAATAAAAATCCTATTTTTGCGACTCATTAAACTTTGTATAAATGGCAACTTATAATAAAAGAGGTTATAAAGCCCCTAAACCTGAACAAGAAAAAGAAGATAATGAGTTTGAACAATATAACAATATTGATTCATCTAACAGTAAGACAGCTGAGGTATTTAACTCTTTAGATCAAGGAGCAAATAGAATGGAAAGCTGGGTAGTGCGCAATCAAAAAGTAATTTTTGGTATCGTAGGTGCTGTTGCTTTGGCTACTTTGGGGTATGTTGGTTATGACAAATTTGTTGTTGAGCCAAAAAATGATGACGCTGCGAACGAAATGTTTCAGGCACAGAGTTATTATAACGATGCTTTAATGAATGGTACTGCTAAAGACTCTTTATTTAACTTAGCACTTAACGGTGGAGAAGGTAAACTAGGATTCTTAGGAATTATAGAAAATTACGGTGGTACACAGTCTGCAGATTTAGCAAACTACTATGCGGGTACAGCATATTTACATAAAGGAGATTTCGCTAAAGCAATCGAGCATTTAGAGAAATTCAAAGGAAATGATGCAGTATTAGCACCATTAGCTTTAGGAGCTATTGGAGATGCTTTCTCTGAATTAGGGCAACAAGAGCAAGCTTTAGAGTATTATCAAAAAGCAGCTGCTAAGCAGAAGAACGATTTTACTACACCTAGATATTTAAATAAAGCAGGTTTAGTTGCTTTAGAATTAGGTAATAAAGAAGAAGCACTTAAGAGCTTCAACGAGATTAAAAATAACTACCAAGGTTCTGTAGAATACAGAGGAGTAGATGCCTTGATAGGTTTAGCACAATAAGTATGGCAACAGCAAATAAAAACTTATCTGAATACGATAAAACTACACTTCCTGACGGGAAAGATTTTAGAGTAGGTATCGTAGTATCAGAGTGGAATGACCAAATCACTAATGGATTGTATTCTGGTGCAGAAGCAGCCTTATTAGACTGTGGTCTGTTAGCTGAAAACATAGTTCGCTGGAATGTACCAGGTAGCTTTGAATTAATTTTCGGAGCAAAAAAAATGATAGAAGCAGAAGAGACCTTAGATGCAGTTATTGTAGTAGGGTGTGTGATTAAGGGAGAGACGATGCATTTCGACTTCGTATGCGAAGGAGTGACACATGGTATTAAAGACCTTAACCTAATCTCTGATATCCCTGTGATCTTCTGTCTACTGACAGATAACCATATCGAACAATCTATTGCTCGTAGTGGTGGAGAACACGGAAACAAAGGTACAGAAGCAGCTATCGCAGCTTTAAAAATGATAGATTTAAATAGAAAAGCATAAGCTCAATCTGTTTATAATATATAAGATAGAGGATTTCTAGCAATAGAAATCCTCTTTTTTTGTTTTATATTTTTCAGTAAGAGGGGGTGTCAGACTATTCATAGTGTTTAGCGTGTGTTATCTTTCTCTATATTTTTTCTTTTCTAAAATTATCCTTTTTCTTTTTTTAAAAAATGGATCTATTTCATCACCTTTTTTAGTAATCTAAAGAGAACTAATCCTACTTTTTTACTCTTTACCCTCTATTTTTCTTCTTTTTAGACTTCAAATTAAAAAAAGGATATGCTTTTTTTTTTAGTATTTATTTTTTATTAAGTTATTGATTTGTAGTTATTTATTTGTTTTTAGGCCATATTTGTGTTTTACTTGCATAGGCTTTGAGCCCATATAAATAGGGGGTTCTGTTGAAATCCTTCGAAAATACATGGACAATACTCCGTATTTAGTGGAGGAGAGCGTGTGTTTGTCCAAGGACGCTCCTTCTATTCTCAGAGCATTCTCCTCTAAGAATAAGGTAAGGTGTTTTAATGAAGAATTAGTAATTAATAATTAAGATTGTGTGCCTACGGCATAGGAGAATAGGGAGCAACTACATCAGCTTTAGGATGAGATTCTTCGCAGGCTTAGAAGGACAAAGGGAGTGGAGGTGTAAGATGAGGTTGTTAGCAAGCTTAGAAGGACAAGGAGAGTAGAAGTACTAATCACTAACAATGTCATGCTGACAAAGGAAGCATCTCACTAGTAACTCCACAAATATATGGGATGGAGGTTCTTCGTAGGCTCAGAATGAGAGTGTGAGTGGAAGTACTAACCACAACAATGTCATGCTGACAAAGGAAGCATCTCACTAGTAATTCTACAAACATATAGGATGAGATTCTTCGCAGGCTCAGAATGGCAAGGAGAGTGGAAGTACTAACCACCAACAATGTCATGCTGATAAAGGAAGTATCTCACTAGTAACTCCACAAACATATAGGATGGAGGTTCTTCGTAGGCTCAGAATGACAATGGGAGTAAATGTATTATCATCATAATTATTCTAGAACTTATCAGCAATGTTATTTATTAGATAAGTATTTAAAAAAAGGTTGTCATAGGATGAGGTGAGTAGGGTTTAATTCTATAATTCAGAAAGTGTCCTCTATATTTTAGAAATAAATTACAATAGAGAAATAGTAAAGGAATTTTTAATTCTTTAAATTTGTCCTTTAAGTGGAATTTATCTAAACAATTAGATTAATAATAGAGGAGCAAATAGATGTCAGATATTATTCGTTTACTACCAGATCACGTAGCGAATCAGATAGCAGCAGGGGAAGTAGTACAACGCCCTTCGTCTGTGGTTAAGGAATTGATAGAGAACTCTGTCGATGCTGGAGCTACAGAGATTAAGTTGATTCTAAAAGAAGCTGGTAAAACTTTAATACAGGTTATTGATAATGGAAAGGGTATGAGTGATGTCGATGCACGTATGTCATTCGAGCGTCATGCTACTTCTAAGATTTCCAAAGCAGAGGATTTATTTGCGTTAAGTACTAAAGGATTTAGAGGAGAGGCCTTGGCTTCTATCGCAGCGATTGCTCATGTGGAGTTAAAGACTCGTACACATGAGGCTGAGCTAGGTACCCATATCGTTATAGAAGGGACTAAACTAGTGAGTCAGGAAGTAGCTGTTACTCCTGCAGGGACTTCATTTTCAGTAAAGAATTTATTTTTTAATATACCCGCACGACGCAATTTCTTAAAGTCCGATAATGTAGAGTTTAGAAATATTATTGATGAGTTTGAGAGAATCGTATTAGTGCATCACAATATCCATTTCTCTTTAATACACAATGGTAGCGAAGTGTTTAATCTATTGCCTACGAATGCTCGTCAGCGTATAGTCAATGTGTTCGGTACTAGAACAAACGAAAAGTTAGTACCTATAAAAGAGAATACAGAGATCGTAGAGGTAACAGGATTTGTGGGGAAACCTGAGTTTGCTAAAAAGAGTAGAGGAGAGCAATTCTTCTTTGTGAATGATCGCTTTGTTAAAAGTGGTTATTTACACCATGCTATTATGGCGGCTTATGAAGGACTTCTAAAAGAAGGAACACACCCTAGCTATTTCATCTACTTTAATGTACCACCAGATAGTATAGATATTAATATACATCCAACGAAGACTGAGGTAAAGTTCGACGATGAACAGGCCTTATACAGTATTCTTCGCTCTATCATTAAGCATAGTCTAGGACAGTTTAATGTAGCGCCGGTATTAGACTTTCAGAGAGATGCTAGTCTAGATACTCCGTATGACTTCGAGGGAAAAGAAGCATCAACTCCTACTATAGAAGTAGATAGAAACTTTAACCCTTTTCACAGAGAGCTACTTACAGAGTCAGATAAGTTTGAGTATAATCCATTTGATAATAATGCGGCTATGTTTATCGGAGCTACGGATAGTAGTATAGAGAACACTCGCTTTATAGATGATCTGGAGAATAATGAGACGTATGTATCCATGAATCCGTTCGGGGATAAGGTGACGAATAAGGGGAATGATATAGAGAATAACCGCTTTATAGATGTTCTAGAAAGTAAAAGTAATACGGAAGAAAATATTTCTTTAGGTGAGACGTTAGAGAGTAAAAGTAATCATAGCCCTTTAAGTTATACCGATGATCTAGGTGAAGTACTAGAGAGCAAAGGAAATAGTACCGTAGAGGATAGATATGAAGAGGAAATCACACTGGGATCTAAAGTAAATAGAGAATCAGATGTTATAGAATCTAAGTTTAATAAACCTTCTGTGAAGAAGAGTTCGTCATCCTCATTCTCTAAAGGAGCCTTGTCTTCTAAGAGTAATATAGAAGGATGGGAGAATCTCTATGAAGGACTTCGTTCTTCTGGGGAAGATCTAGATGTGTCTGGCATAAAATTAGAGAGTGATTTTGTGACAGGGAATCTGTTCGAAAATAAACAAGAAGAAATCATGGGAGTGAAACGCTTCCAGATTAATAGAAAGTACATTGTCAGTCCGATAAAGTCAGGAATGGTAATCATCGATCAGGGGAGAGCGCATCAGCGTATATTGTATGAGAAGTTTATGGAGAGTATACAGAATCATACAGCCTCTTCTCAACAGTTATTATTTCCATTGACATTGTATTACTCTCCTTATGAGGTAGAAATACTAAGAGAGTTATACCCGATGTTACAACAGACTGGTTTTGGGTTTGAACACATGACACAAGATTATGTGGTTATCTCAGGATTGCCTGTTAATATATCAGAGAGTGAGGCTTCTATCGTATTAGAAGATTTGATTAGTGACTTCCAAGATGGAGTACCTAAGACAGCAATGGGACAAAGTGACCGCATTGCCAAATCATTAGCACATAGTTTATCTGTGAAGACAGGAACTGTGCTAAATGATGAAGAACAAGAGAATATTGTGAACTCATTATTCGCTTGTCAAGAACCAAGTGTATCACCTTTTATGAAACCTACTTTTGTAACGATGAAAGTAGAGGATATAGAAAAAAAATTCGCATTATAATGAGAATATCAGAGACAGTAAAACATTTAATTATAGTGAATGTAATCTTCTTCGGAGCTAGTATGTTTATACCAGCGATCAAAGAGTTATTCGCAATGTATTATTTTGAAAGTCCATCATTCTATGTTTGGCAACCTTTAACTCATATGTTCATGCATGGGAGTATCATGCATATTCTGTTTAATATGTTTGCTTTGTTCTCTTTTGGTAGTACGTTAGAGATGATGTGGGGAGGTAAGAAGTTTCTTACTTTTTACTTGCTATGTGGATTTGGAGCGGCTCTATTACATACAGGAGTGAATTATTTTAGTGTTCATTCTGCTGTGTCTACTCTTACAGATAATGGGTATAATGCTAGTGATGTAATGGCGCTACTAAAAGAAGGAAAGTATGATCTAAGATGGGGAGGTATATTAGGAGATGGTCAGTTGCATAATTTTCTATCTGCATATAATACGCCTGTCGTAGGGGCATCAGGTGCTGTGTATGGGTTGTTAGTGGCCTTTGCGTTTATGTTCCCTAATGCAGAGTTAATGATGATGTTTATTCCTGTGCCTATTAAAGCTAAATATTTTGTACCTGGTATTTTATTGATAGATTTATACGGAGGTGTAGCAGGTAGCTTCAGTCTATTCGGTGGAGGTGGTGGTATCGCTCACTTCGCTCATATAGGGGGAGCATTAATGGGGTATTTATTAATGATGTATTATAAGAAGACACAGTTTAACAATAACCGTTGGGATAGATAATGAGTAAGCTATTAGATGATTTGAAGTTCCAGTATAGAGCTGGTGGTATTGTGCAAAAGTTGATTTACTGGAATGTAGGTATTTCAGTAATCATTATGTTGTTGCAAGTATTCTTTTCTTCCTTTAGCGCTAGTTTATTATCTTGGTTAGCTCTTGGGAGCAACCCTATGTCACTATTGTATAAACCATGGACGTTATTGACATATTCATTCGTACATGCAGGAGTGATTCACCTTCTTTTTAATATGATTGTCTTGTTTTTTGTAGGAAGATTATTTGCTACTTTTTTTACAGACAAGCAGTTTTTAACTTTGTATCTATTAGGTGCTTTATTAGGTGGTGTGATCTTCTTGCTAGGTGGAATGTTTATGTCGACAGGGTCTATACTAGTAGGAGCCTCAGCAGCTACTATAGCTCCATTAGTAGGAGTGGCAGTGCATGCTCCTATGATGCAAGTGCGATTAGCTTTAATCGGAAATGTAAAGATGTGGCATATTGCTACTTTTATCATTATTTTAGATGTTATCCAGTTGAATACAAGTAATGTAGGAGGGCATCTGGCTCACTTAGGTGGTGCGCTAATGGGACTGATCTATATTAAAATGTTAGAGGCAGGAACCGATTTAAGCATTATCTTTGATAAAATAAGTAACCTATTTAAACGAAATCAAGGAACTCGTTTTAAGAAGGTATATGTAAATAATAAAGAGAATCGCCGAGAAACAACAGTCAGTGAAAACAAGGATGAGAGACAACAGAAAATAGATAAAATATTAGATAAAATCAGTAAATCTGGATATGAAAGCCTTACTAAAGAAGAGAAAGACTTTCTGTTTAGAGCTGGAAAAGAGTAAAATATGAAGAACCTATCTTGGTTTAACAAGTTTGTATTTGGGACTAATATACTAATGGCGATTATGTCATTAGTAGGGTATTTTTTGCCTTTTTTAGCACCTAAGTTATTTCCTTTATTATCTGTATTTACGCTAATATTACCTTTCTTTTTGATTATTAATCTAGCGTTCTTTATCTATTGGTTAATTCAATTAAAAAGGCAAATATGGTTGTCTTCTTTAATTCTAATACTTGGGATTACTTTTGCTAATAAGTTTTATAAGTTCTCAGGTAGAAATGAGGAGGTCGGAGAAAAGGAGTTCACTTTAATGAGTTATAATGTTCGTCTTTTTAACTTGTTTAATTGGATCCCAGATGAGCATGTTCCTGATAAGATTAAAGAGTTTGTAGATCTACATGATCCTGATGTGTTGTGCTTTCAAGAATATTCTAAGAATACAAATATAAAGTTCAGCCAATATCCTTATAAGTTTATTACCTCACATGGTAATAAGATAAAAACGGGACAGGCTATTTATTCTAAGTTTAGAATTATAGATAAGGGAGAGATTAACTTACCTAGTTCTAATAACAATGTGATTTTTGCAGATATTCTAAAAGATCAAGATACAATAAGAGTGTATAGTATTCACTTACAATCTATCAGTATTAGCCCTGATATCCACGAGAGTATTGATGAGGCTAAGTCTAAGCTAATCGTTAATCGTATAGCAAAGGCATTTAAAGAACAGCAGATGCAATCCGAGTTAATAGAATCTCATATGAATGATGTGTCTATCCCTAAGATTATCTGTGGAGATATGAATAATAGTGCATTCTCGTATGTGTATAGGAATATTAGAGGGAATCTAAATGATGCATTCGTAGAAGGGGGGACAGGATTTGGTAAGACGTATGACTTCGCTTATCCGATGCGTATTGACTATGTGTTCGTAGATCCTCGTATTCATGTCAAGTCATTTAAGACTTATCCAGAGTTTAAAAATTCGGATCACTTCCCGTTAATTACAAGATTGGAAATCGATAGCCAAGACGATAAATAAAAAAGAGCTTAAATAATTATTTAAGCTCTTTTTTGTTATATTAAGTCTAAGGTTCTTTCTAGTGCTATCCCTCTTGATCCTTTAATCAAGATTAGCTTATTCTTAAATACTTCGTTAGAATGGTCAAGAATATGTTGTTTAAACAAGTCAAACGTTTCGAAGAAGTGTATGTCTTCTTGTGTGACATTAATAGATGCTTTAAAGAACTCTCTTCCTATAAAGTATGCTGTTTTATTTTTAACATCACTTAATCTAGTCACGATATCTTTGTGCTCTTTATAACCTTCTTTTCCTAGCTCAAGCATATCTCCTAAGACGAATACTTTATCGCGTTGATCATTTAGTTGATCAAAGTTAGTCAATACAGCGTCCATACTGCTAGGATTAGCATTATAAGCATCTAATAAGATCATAGAGTTATCTTTAGTAATCCACTGTGATCTATTATTAGTAGGGATATAGTGTTCTATGGCTTCTTTAATATCGTTTAAATCCACATTGAAGAATTGACCGATAGTTAATGCAGCAGCTATATTAGTCGCGTTATAGATTCCTGTAAGGTTAGAGTTAATTACCTCTCCTTTATAGTATACTGTAGCGTTAGGTTGAGCTTCTAATTGTTCAATAACGATATCAGCAGAGGAATCTGTACCAAAAGTATAACGGCTGAAGGTCATTGTTTTTGCATCTTGTCTAGGGTCATCTAAGTTGACAAAAGCTGTTTTATAGTTATCTTCTAAATAGTCGTATAATTCACTTTTAGCCTTAATAACACCTTCAAACCCACCAAAGCCATCTAAATGTGCTTTTCCAAAGTTAGTAATGTACCCGAAGTCAGGATCAGCTAATTCACATAAGAAAGCTATTTCTTGTTTGTGGTTAGCCCCCATTTCTATAATACCTAAGTCTGTCTCTTCTGTAAGTGAAAGTAATGTAAGCGGAACACCAATATGGTTGTTTAGGTTTCCTTTAGTAGCTGTTACTTTATATTTTTTGCTTAGTACTGTAGCGATAAGTTCTTTAGAAGTAGTCTTTCCATTACTACCTGTTAGCGCTATAATAGGTAAGCCTAGTTGTTGTCTATGGTGTTTAGCTAACTGTTGTAAAGCTCCTAAGGCATCTGGTACATAAAGCATTTTAGCTGGATCAGTAATCAGCTTTTTGTTGTCCATAATCACAAAGGCAGCACCTTTATTAAGTGCGTCTTGAGCAAACTCGTTAGCATCAAAGTTATCTCCTTTTAATGCGAAAAAAAGAGAGTTAGGATGTATGTTTCTAGTATCAGTAGATACACCATCACACTGTAAAAAACATTGGTAAATTTCAGTAATATCCATGAATCAAAAGTATAAAAAAAAGCCCTAATACAATTAGGGCTTTTGAAAAAAGAATATTTTAAAATATGTTAATTCTTCGTTTTTCGCTTATCTGATTTAGGACCTACTTTAGTCATTGCTAATCTGAATCCAATATAATCTGTAGCTTGGTCTTCTGGGAAGAATCTTCTAGTAGCTGGGTCTAACCAATATGCTCTATCTTTCCAAGAACCTCCTTTAATCACACGAGATTTCTCATCATAAAGAGTAACCTTTTTAAGTGGTTTAGGACCTTCTCCTTTTATTTTACCACCTAAACCTGTCTGGATATTGTCATCAAATATAGAAGGATCTAATTCTTCTTGAGCAATTTGTCCAGGTAGATTGCGAACTCTTAATTTACCAGTGCTTAATGTATCGAACTTCACAGTTTCATTTGTTGTGATTTCGATTTTACCATCAGCACCTATTTTGTTTTTATAGTAAACATTTCCTTTATAGAAGTTGAAGTCAGTGTCGTTTAGATCAATAGTTGGGTCATAAACGTCAGCTACCCATTCAGCAACGTTACCAGACATGTCGTATAAACCGAAATCATTAGGAGGGTATGATTTTACTGCATTAGTGATATCACCATTGTCAGTAGACCACCCCGCTATACCACCATAGTCACCACGACCTTGTTTATAGTTAGCGTACTTAGTGTTCTGAACGATTGGTTTTCCCTTTTTGCGTTTGCTGCTTTTATCCCAAGGATATTTTTTACGCCCTTTATAGTTGTTGTACTCTCTGTTACCTACTAATCCTATAGCAGCGTATTCCCATTCAGCTTCTGTAGGAAGTCTAAACTGTGAGGTAAACAAACCAGAGTTTTGAGTAGCGTATAAGTTGCGATCACCTTCTTGTGCTTTGTTTCCTTTTCCTTTATAAGCGATATCGCTATTTCCTCCATAAACAGATTCTGGAGAGATAAGGTAAGTATCTGTGCTAAAGTGAGCGTCAGATCCAGCTTCAAGAATTTTAGCATCTTTCTTTAAATAACCTGCTTTTTCTAGTGCTAATTCGTTAACACGATCAGTTCTCCATTTAGCATAATCATTTGCTTGTACCCAAGTAACACCCACTACAGGATAGTTAGCATAAGCAGGGTGTCTTAAGTAGCTAGTGATAAGTGATTCGTTGAACCCAGAAGGGCCTCTCCATACTGTCGTATCAGGAATAGCACTTTTATAAATCTCTTGATATAATTCATTGTTTTGAGGATATACAGTACGCAACCAATATAAGTATTCATTATACATGATATTGGTAGTTTCTGTTTCATCCATATAAAACGATTGTACGTACATTTCTTTAGGATTGTTATTCCAATCAGCAAGGATATCCTCTTGTATACGTCCCATTGTAAATGTACCTCCTTCTACAGCAACCATTCCTTTAGGAGTACGTTGTTCGTATTTGGTGTTGTATTGAAAACCACCTTTACTATCATTGATTTTCCAACCAGTAGCCGTTGATACGTTGCTGTTTGAATTTCCACAACTCGTAATACTAGCAGCAACTAATATACCTGCCAGTAATCGAAAGTTTAAAAGTTCTTTAATCTTCATCTCGTTATAAATGGATATAAAATTGTACGCAATTTAATAATTAACGTTTAATTAGCAATGTGAATACTTTCATTTAATCGAAAAAGTATCAATAATTTTTATTTTTTAATAAGCAATTACACTTATAACGTCTAAAAGTATTTTGTATTGCTTAACAAAAAAATAATTGTTTTGTATAAAGTCATACTCTATACGCAGTGCAAATGTAGTTCGAATTACTTAAATGCCATACAAAATAATTGACAATATAAGGAGAAGATTGCTTGTTCTCTCTTGTGAATTTGCTTTTGTTTCTATGTTTAATTAAGAAATTATAATGCAAAAATGTACTGTAATAAGATTAATACTAAAAATTAGAAGTAGATTCTTTTAATAGTATAAAAAGGGTATGAATATCTTTGAATTATACAATGAATAGCCCTTAGATTGAGTAAAAATAGTATTAAGTTTACTTTGTATAAGATACGTAAAAAAGAATTAAAATGTTGATGGTCAAAGTTTCTTGTAGAGTGAGGTATATATTTCGTTTATAATGAAGATCAAAATAATAATTGTTGTTTTTATAAGTTATAATAATAGCTAGACTCAGATTTTAGTAATGTTAAAAAGATTATATTTGTGAATCTTAAAAAAATAAAGATGAAAAAAGTTACAGCCTTATTTCTTACTGTTTTAGCGGGGCAGTTTATATACGCTCAGAAAGTAGTAAGACCTATAACTACTGGAGTACCTTTCTTATTAATATCTGGAGATGCGAGATCATCAGGGATGGGGGATATCGGGGTTGCGACTTCTAGTGATGTGTTTTCTCAACAACACAATGCCGCGAAGTATGCATTTGCTACGCAAGCACAAGGATTTTCTGTAAACTATAGCCCTTATATGTCTAAAATTAGTAGCGATATGGCTTTAGGTCAATTAACCTATTTTAATAAATTCAATGAACGTAGTGCTATTGGAGCAAGTTTACGTTATTTTGGAATGGGTGAAATGGAGTTTAGAGATAGTTATCAATCGAGTTCAATTATAAAAAAGCCAAATGAATTTGCTGTTGATGTTTCTTATTCATTGAAATTAAGTGATCGTTTTGGTATGGCAGTAGTCGGACGTTTCATCAACTCTAATCTTAGAATGCCGGAACTAGATGGATCTAACTCTATGGCGAGTCAAGTAGCTGTAGATATAGCAGGTTTCTATGAATCAGATGTAATTAGATTTAGTACTTTCGATGGAAGATGGAGAGCTGGGTTTAATATTCAGAATCTAGGTCCTAAGATAAAATATGAAGATGAGCAGTATGGTTCTTTTCTTCCTGCAAACTTAAAGTTAGGAGGTAGTTTTGATTTTATTATTGATCAACAGAATACATTAACTATCTCAGGAGAACTTAATAAGTTATTAGTTCCGACACCACCAGAATATAGAAACGATCCAGAAGCGTTAATCGAGTATAACGATACTGGATGGCTTAAAGGAGTGTTTAAATCATTTGGAGATGCGCCTAATGGATTTAGTGAAGAACTGAAAGAAGTAGCGTGGTCTCTAGGAGCAGAATATTGGTATGACAATAAATTTGCTTTTAGAACAGGATACTTCCACGAAAGTCCAGAAAAAGGAGCTAGACAGTATGCAACTTTAGGAGCAGGTTTTAAATATAATATGATGGCTATAGACCTATCGTATTTATTTTCAACATCAAAAATAAATAACCCAATGGAGAATACACTGCGATTCTCATTAACATTCGATTTAGGTAGAAAAACTTATCGAAGAGGTTAAAAAAATAGTATATTTGTATTGAATCCAAACCATCCCCAATAAGATGCGTTTGGATTTTTTATCTCTAATAGTCAAGGATTATGAAAAAAATTGAAATCGTAACAACGTTCTTAGAATATGATTCAATAGCAGAATTAGAACAAAAAGATCAAGAGTTAATGAATAGGGCTGTAGAAGTGAGAAAGAAGGCTTATGCTCCTTATTCTAAGTTTAGAGTAGGTGCAGCTATCTTATTAGAAGACGGAACTATCGTAGTGGGGTCTAATCAAGAGAATGCGGCTTTCCCATCAGGATTATGCGCTGAGCGTACAGCTATCTTTTATGTTGGGGCTAATTATCCAGATCAGAGAATCTTAAAGATAGCTATTTCTGCATCATCAGATTTAAAAGTTACGAGTACTCCAATCCCTCCATGTGGAGCGTGTAGACAAAGTATTTTAGAATATGAGACAAAACAAGACTCTGCTATAGAAATGTTCTTTATGGGAGCAGAAGGTAAAGTGTGTTACTCTCCTTCGTTAGTAAATATCTTGCCTTTTCATTTTGATAAAGACTCGATGTAAAAGATGTAAAAAAAGAGCTAATCGCATTTATTTTGTTAAGTGAGTTTCGATTTGTACTATAACATTAGTGCAAAGTTGACTATATTTATAAGCATTGTGATATTTTTTAAAAATTAGTAAATATTGATAGATACTGTGTCAATTAAATTATTAATTTTGATACGAGATTTATATCACAATGATATAAACCTTAAGCCATTAAAAAATATTTAACCATTGGCTTTTTTTAATTCTTAAAATGGATACATACGCCCAGATCATTACAATGTTGGCTGGTTCTAACATTGTACACGAAGAGATTTCAGTAGGTAAATTATTACTTACTTTATTTTTAGTTTTCTTAAACGGTTTTTTCGTTGCAGCAGAGTTTGCAATTGTGAAAGTTCGTACTTCTCAAATAGAAGTTCATCAAGAACTAAATTCTAAAGTAGCAGGTATTGCTAAGAATATTGTTTCTAATCTTGATGCATATTTAGCAGCTACACAATTAGGTATTACCCTTGCTTCACTAGGGTTAGGATGGGTTGGAGAAAGCTCATTAACACCTGTTATTATGTATTTGTTTGAAATCTTTGGTTTCACTGGACCTGAATGGTATGGTGTAGCTAAAAGTGTTTCTTTTCCAGTAGCCTTTGCTATTATCACAATATTACATATTGTTTTTGGTGAATTAGCACCTAAATCACTAGCTATTCACTTCCCAACGAAGACGACATTTACTATAGCACTTCCATTGCGTATATTCTATTTCGTATTTAGACCTATTATTTGGTTGATGAACGGTTTAGCTAATGGTATATTGCGTATTGTAGGTATTAGCCCAATTCACGGAGCTGATATTCATACAGAAGAAGAGCTTAAGATGATTATTACTGAGAGTCAAGAAGGAGGAGCTATTGAAGAAACAGAGCGTGTTCTGATTCAGAATGTATTCGACTTTGATGACAGACGTGTAAATAATATTCAAAGCCTACGTAAAAATGTCTCAGCTATCGAGATTAATACAAGTGTAATAGAGGCTATCGATTATGCAATCAATGAAGGATATTCTCGTTTTCCAGTATATGAAGATAACTTAGATAATATTAAAGGTGTTATTTATACAAAAGACTTGATGAAAGCAATGATTCAAGATAAGAGTAACACTGATCTAGCTTCATTACTACGTGAACCTATTTATATCTCTGAGAATGCACTTATTAAAAATGTATTAAAACAATTCCAAGCAAAACACCTACAGATGGCTATTGCTACCAATGAAGTAGGAGAGTTTACAGGTATTGTGACTATGGAAGATATTCTAGAGGAATTGGTAGGAGAGATCCAAGATGAATATGACAATGAAGAACCTGTAGTACAGAGTATGGGAGAAGGTAGATATGTAGTTAGTGCACATTATAATTTATCAGATATTAATAGACTAGTACCTGTTAAGTTTGAAGAAAGTGAACACTATGATACACTTGCAGGTTTAATCAGTGAAGAGTGTCCTGATGACGAGTTTAAAGTAGGAGATATTATAAGACTTGATGACTACGAAGGAAAAATACTTAAGATGTATCGCAATTCAGTAGAGCAAGTGGAGTTAAGCCTTTTAACTAAAGAACAGAAGGAAGAACAATCAGAAGATAAATAATTATAAAGGACAGTATTCGTACTGTCCTTTTTTTGTAGATTATCATTTGAGTAATTCATTTAGTCATTGTATTGCTACAATTTATCACATTCTAATCAAACGATTAGGAAGAGAATAACAGCAATTATATATTTGTTTATCTAAAAAGATTAAAGAAGATATGAGATATAAGATTTGTTATGATATAATAGAACCAGAGGATTATATTAATATGCGTACAACCTGTGGTTTATCTGAAAAGAGAATTATGGCAGCTGTGATTGGTCTTGCTAATTCTCTATGCTGTGTGTCGATACTAGATACAGAGAATAATGATAAGTTCGTAGGGATGGGAAGATTAGTAGGTGATGGAGGGTGTCATTGTCAGGTAGTGGATATTTGTGTATTACCAGAGTACCAAGGACAAGGGTTAGGTAAGTTAGTAATGACTACATTGACAGAATTTATTAATGATAATCTACCAGAGTCATGCTATGTAAACTTAATAGCAGATGGTGAAGCTTATAAGTTATATGAGCATTATGGTTTTAAAGAAGTATGGCCTGTCTCTAGAGGAATGGGGTATGTCAAGAAGAATTAAGAAAGTGAAAGACGACTTTATAGCAAGGCTATAAAGTCGTCTTTTTGTTTTTAATAAGTAATGAAACTAAGATCGCTATAGCAGCAAAACTAATCATTACGACAGTGATATTAGACATAGTACTACTAATGTATAAACCTGTACCAATCAAGATATAATACAATAACCCGAATAAAGCACTAGCTGTACCTATGGACGATTTGTATTGTAGTAAGGCTTGACTAAGGATATTAGGAATCGCTATCCCGAATGCAGTTACAATAAATACCATCGGGATTAGAAAGTAAAGCGTATTGCCTATTAGAATTAACACTAAAGCATTCACAATAGCTATAGTTGCTGCAATCTTCATTAAGGTAATGGGGAAATATCCTCTCTCTAGTAATTTCTTGTTTAGAGAGCTTCCTATAAAAGAACCTGCCGCTAGTACAATACCACTATATCCATATACTGTTGGACTCAATCCTTCTTGTTCAAATATAAATGGGGCAAATGAATAATAACTAAAAAGAAGAACATTGTAAACCATGACTAACAAAGCATATTTCCACAATAGAGAGTCAGTGTACATCGTCTTAGCTAAGGCTATTATTTTATCTAATGTGATCTTGTCAGTATGTTGTTTAGTTTCTTTTAAGGAGAAGAAGGATGTGCTGAATAGTAGTATTGCCAACGTTGCTAGTACTGTGAATACTCCCCAATAGCCAAATTGATTGGATAGAATTCCTCCCATTAGTAATCCTATAACAGGGCTTACTGATAAGGCGATTCCCATAATAGAAAATACTTTAGCTAGTTCTACTCCAGTATAACTGTCTCTCATCATCGTTTGTGTAATCACTGATCCTACAGCTATACCAAAGGCAGCAATAAACCTTGCGATAAGTATTGTTTCAAAATTAGTGGCAAGCAAGGCTAGTACAGAAGCGAGTGTATACGTTACTAGTCCGCTTAGCATCGCTTTTCTTCTACCGATATAATCACTTAATATTCCCCAAAAGATAACTCCAAGTGCAAAGGCTATAAAGTATATACTTATTGTTAGTAATGTAGTCTCCTTCGTTACATCAAATGCTTTAGCTAAATGCGTTAAGGCAGGACTGTAGATGGTCTCCACGAATTGGGGGAACATCATCAGTACAATCATTAGCGCTAAACTGTTTTTTGTTTTCATTGTTTTTAATTTTTGACAAAGGTCTTTAGAATTTGTAGTACCTTTATAATACTATAAACTCATTAAATACCGGTTTAAAGACAAATGGCATATCTGCATTCAGAACAAGAATTTCATCCAGAACAAATAGACTTACCTGTTATAGGTTTAGCATCTGATTTAGTTCAGCATGATTCTGGTTTTCATCAGCATAATGAGCACCAGCAACTTCTCTATGCACCTAGTGGATGTATGACTCTATTGACTGATGATACACAGGTGATTCTACCACCTACACGTATGTTGATTATACCTGCAAGGTTATCTCATCGCGTGTTCTTTAGAAATGTAGTTGCTTATCGTTCTATCTACTTTACTGCGAAAGAGCAGTTGTGGACAGCTGATACAATCAAAGTATTAGAGGTCAACCCTCTATTAGAGCAGTTGATAGAACGAATATGTTTTTGGGACTGGAAGGCTTATACTGATGAGCAGCTCGCTATAGTTAAGGTGTTTAGCAATGAATTAAACGCAGCCCATATAGAAGATTATCATCTGAAGATACCCGAAGATACGAGACTAAAAGATACTATTCGACAGTTTATTATGGAGAAAAGAGTTCCTCCATTTCTCAAGGACTTAACCCAAGAGGTAGGGGCTAGCGAGAAGACGATTTCTCGTATCTTTAAGAAAGAAACAGGGATGGTTTATCAAGATTGGAGATTGCAATGGAAGTATTACCGCTCTCTGGAGTTGTTGGCTGAGGATATGACTATCTCAGAGGTAGCAGATGTATTGGAGTTTTCGTCAGATAGTGCGTTTATAGAGTTTTTTAAAAAGCACGCAGGTATTACCCCACATCGATATTTAATAGGACAGTAAATAGAAGAAGGTATGGATTGTTTTGATGAGTTATTAAGTGATATTAAGGCTTGTAAGATATGTGAAGAAGAACTATCTCTAGGAGCGAATCCTGTGGTATTATCTAGTGTACAGTCAAAAATCATTATTATAGGTCAAGCACCTGGATTAAAAGTACATCTATCAGGTATTCCTTTTAAAGATAAAAGTGGCGAACAACTGCGTCAATGGCTAGGAGTGACAGAAGAGGAGTTCTACGATACGGCTAACTTTTCTATTATTCCTATGGGGTTTTGTTATCCAGGCAAAGGAAAGAATGGTGACTTACCTCCTAAGAAAATATGTGCTCCCACATGGCATGCTCAGTTGTTAGACCAATTAACTTCTGTGAAGCTTATTTTGTTAATCGGAAAATACGCTCAAGATTATTATTTAAAGACTAATGATTCACTGACAGAGAATGTAAATAACTTCCACGAGTATTTACCTACTTATTTTCCATTACCTCATCCTTCTCCGAGAAATAATATCTGGAAAGCAAAGAATAGATGGTTTGAACAGGAGGTTATACCTGTGTTACAACACCAAGTCAAATTAATCTTAAAGAAGTAATATTGCGCTATATTTTTCTTGTAAAGGAAAGTTGTTTTCTAAACATCATATAGACTAAACTTAAGATAATAACTACTGCACTAGCATACATAATGGTAGGGATATTAGTGATATTATCTTTATAATACCACCCTGCTAAGAAAGCACCTCCACCGACACCAGCCTCTAGAGCGATGTACATAGTAGATACAGCACGCCCTCTCTGATCAGGTTGACTGAAGTCTATCGTCCAGGCATTTAATGCTGGAGATAAGATACCTAAAGAGATACCGTATATAAATGCACCTAGGTATAGCCCATTAGTAGATTCGTAGAATGCTATAATAGCTAGTGAGATAATCAGAAGTACTAATCCAATATTGATGATTAAGACACGTCCATATTTGTCAGATACTTTACCTGCGACAAATCTTACTAGTAGAGAAGAAATAGTAAAAATCATAAAGAAAATCCCTTTATTCTCTAAGCCTAAATGTCCAGTCCAGTCAGGGATTAGCGTAAGAATAACTCCATAAGCGATGTAAGACATAAAAGTAACAAAGGCTGCAGGGAATACCCCTAAGTCAAAGATGTCCTTGCCTGATATTTTTAGTAATTTAAAAGAGAACTTTTCTTTTACTTGTAAGGTCTCTTTCATATTCATCAAGATCACAATAGACAATAGAGCAAAAGCAGATGAAGTATAGAATAGAAAGTCTATAGAGGTGTACATCTTTATGGTACTACCGATGGCTGGACCTATAGCCATACCTGTACTAAAGCTAATGCCGTGTAGTCCTAATGCTTCACCCCATCGCTCTCTAGGTACGATATCAGCTACATAGGCTGCTGTAGCTGTTGGCTTGAACCCTGTAGAGAATCCGTGTAATAATCGCAAGAATAAAAAGCCGGATACTGTAGTAAGAATAGGGTATAATAAACTACACACAAAACATACTATCGAGCCTATAGCCATGATAGGCACACGACCTATTTTATCTGTTAGTTTACCACTAAAGGGTCTAGAGATACCTGCAGTGATTGTAAATAGACCGATGATTAGCCCTTTGTATTCTGCTCCACCTAGTCCTGATAGGTAATCAGGTAGCTCAGGTATAAGCATATTAAAACTAGCAGAGAATAGTAAAGAACTTAAACATACTAGTATAAACTGAGTATTGTATATAGGGTGTGAATTAAATCTAGACACGTATTATCGTTTTTATGAGGTGCAAAGTTATTGGTTTACATTTTCTTGTACAATGTTAATCTTATGTTGTTCATATAAATGAAAAAACTCTAGGTATATAACATTTTTCACCGTGTTATATACCTAGAGTTTAGGTTGTAATAAATATATTTTATCTAATTACTTTTCTTTGTGATATAAAGCATCAGCAGTGTCAAACTTCTCTATCATTTCAGTAGACGCTTGTTTTCCATAGTTAGATACTAAGTAGATCGCAATCGAACTAAATAAGAATCCTGGAATGATTTCGTATACCGTATCTCCGAATAGAATAGGCCATACGATTACAGTTACCGCTCCTACTAATACTCCTGCGAAAGTTCCCATACCTGTTGTTTTTCTCCAGAATAGAGTGAATAAGATAGCAGGACCAAATGCAGCTCCAAAACCAGCCCAAGCATGTGCTACCAAAGCAAGAATTTTACTATCTGGATCGTATGCGATTATGATTGCGATTAAAGAGATTAGTAGTACAGCAAACCTTCCTGTCCACACTAGCTCTTTTTGGCTAGCACTTCTTCTGAAGTAAGCTTTGTAGAAGTCTTGTGTAAGTGTACTAGAAGACATTAATAGCTGCGCACTTAATGTACTCATTACTGCAGCTAGAATAGCCGAAAGTAAGACACCTACTACCCAAGGGTTAAATAATTGTTTGATTAGCTCTATGAAGATCATTTCATTGTCTTTGTTTACTACACTAGCTATTTCTGGATGTTTATAGTAGTAGCTAATTCCTAGATAACCTATCGTTACAGCTCCTCCTAGACATAATGTCATCCATGACATTCCTATACGTCTAGCATTCTTCATTGTCTTCACGCTATCAGCAGCCATAAAGCGTGCTAAGATATGTGGCTGTCCGAAGTACCCAAGTCCCCATGCAGCAGCACTAATAATAGCGATAAAGCTTACATTATGTGTTAGACTTGAATACGAAATATTAGTAGCAATAGCAGCTTCGTTCGTATAAGTAGTGATAGCATCCCATCCTCCCATATATAGGATAATCATCACAGGAGTCAAGATTAACGCAAATAGCATTAAAGTAGCCTGAATCGTATCACTCCAGCTTACTGCTAAGAATCCACCGATGAAGGTATACGCTATCGTAGCTAAAGCCCCTAGATATAACGCATTGATATACTCCATGTGGAATAGCGTTTCGAATAATCTAGCACCAGCTACCATACCAGACGCACAGTATATCGTGAAGAAGATTAGGATAGTTACAGCAGATACTGTTTTTACTAATTGACCATCTTTTCCAAATCTGTTGTGGAAGAAGTCTGGTAATGTCAGTGCATTATTATTGATTTCTGTGTGTACACGCAGACGACCAGCTACTAACTTCCAGTTGTAGTATGCACCGATAATTAAACCGATCGCAATCCAGCTCTGAGATAAACCTTTACCAAAAATAGCACCTGGCAATCCCATTAGTAGCCATCCAGACATATCTGATGCTCCTGCTGATAAAGCTGTTACTACTGGACCAAAACTACGTCCTCCTAAGATGTAGTCAGAAAAGTCCTTTGTGCGTAAATACGCAATTACACCTATTCCTAACACAACCACTAAATAAATGGAAAATGTTATAATAGTTGGATCTATATTTTCAAACATATTGTTGTTATTTTTTTGCTAAATTTATTTAATTATTTTAAATAATACAATGAATGACCAGATTATTTAGTTTAATTACGAATAGTGTATTTTAGTATTCTTCTTTTTTGATTTGATTTTTTATATAATAATTATTTAAAAATGAAATAATTACACATTATAGAGAACTTCATCTATTATAATATTCTTTTTTTAAAGAAGATAAATTACAAGAAGTGGTTATGTCTCGTTCATCAATATTGATAATGTAAGACATTATACTTTTTCTTTGCTATATTCTGAGAGAATAGACTTTTATATGGATAGTATTATAAAGAAGTTAGCTATAGGACAACACTCCATATGTGTTAGTTGTCACTTTAGGTATAGTGTCTTTATAAAAGTTTTATTTGATAACAATTGTTATCGCGCTTCTTTAGACAGTGTTTTACTTTCGTATTTGTAATTTAAGAAATGAAATATGACCAATAAAGAATTGATAAAAGACTGTTTTGTAAATCTATTAGAGAGTCCTCAGTATCGTCCAGAAGTGATAGCTACCTATTTTTCTACTGATTATATCCAATGTGTTGATGGAAAGAAACTAGACTACACCATTTTTAGTAATCATATTAAAAAATTAAAAGAAGTAACCGAGAGACTGTCTATTACCTTTAATTATATGGCAGAAGAGGGAAATCTTGTTTTTACTAATCACAGTGTTTCAGTATATAGAAATGATGGCTCTGTGAGTAAGGTAAAAGTAATTGCAACTTTTGTAATAGAAAATGAGAAAATAGTATTCTGTGATGAGTTAACGCTTCATGAAGAAGGAAAACATGATGATGCTAACCTTGGTTCTATGGTGTAAAAAAAACAATAAAAAAAGCCCTATACAAAGGGGGTAAGGTGTATAGGGCAAAAAAGTAGTATGAAAAAAAAGTTTGTAATAAAGTTTTCAATAAGTGTGCCAATGACTAGTGTTTTAGAGGTAAAGTGATTGTTTTATAGTCAATTGCTCATATTGTGATTATTGCTGTTTTGGATAGTTGTATAAATGAGAATAATAATTATTCAATAAAGAATTGGCATAAAAAAGGGGCAACATAGTCATAAGGATGAAATAGTACACTTTTTAGATATAGACCAAATGAAAAACGCTATCTGGAGAGATAGCGTTTCTTATTTTTAGTTAGTAGTTTGCTTTTTTGTCATATTCATGATGATAGATAGTAAGATATATACTAGTATAATAATAGGTATAGCTAGATATAATAGAGTAGCTAGTAGTACTAATGATAGTAGCATAAATCCTATCTGAAGTTTATAAGCTCCTAGATTATTAGGCTTGATTTTTAATGAGAACAATGGAAGTTCTGCATTCATGATAATAGCACTTAAGATACTGATCACCACTAATAAGTAAGGATTGCTTAATAAGGAGATAATCTCTTCTGATTTAGTCGTAGAGATAATCATCGGGATACTTAAGATGAATAGAGCATTACCTGGTGTAGGTAATCCGATAAACGAATCAGTCTGTCTAGTATCGATATTAAATTTGGCTAATCTATACGCAGCTCCTAATGTGATGATAAACCCTAAGTATGGAACTACTCCCATATAGTAGGTCTCAGGGGTAAGGTTATAGATCTCTTGGTTTTCTTGAATATTAGCTAGCATTTTATAAACTACTAATCCTGGAACTACTCCACTAGTCACCATATCGGCTAGTGAGTCTAACTGTAATCCCATTTCACTTTTTACATTAAGGATACGTGCTACAAAGCCGTCCCAATAGTCAAAAAAGATTCCTATACATACCCATAAGAAAGCCATGTGTATATTATCATCAAATGCATACACTAACGCAATTAATCCTGAAAGTAAGTTTAATAAAGTGATAGCATTAGGAATGTGTTTTTTCATAACTGAAATTTGTTTGTTTATATAAACTCTATAACGGTTTACTTGTATTTATTGATACAAATGTATCATAAAGTTACTAATTTTTATAGTGTTTATAAGGATTACTTTAGATAATGCCATTTATCTTTATAGATGTTTTATTATTTGATGTACTCTATTTAGGTAACTAAACGTTTATTAGATAATTAATATATTTGATAAGTAGAGAACAGACTACATTGGATCAAGTTAATTAAAGGATAGAAGAGGTTATACCTAGTATTGTACTTATAGCCAGATTAACATGGTTTTAGTTGCATTGAGTCCGTAGTGAGTCCGTAGTGACTCCGTTTTATAGTTAGTTTTAACGGAGTTATCATGGAGGTGTTGTGTTGATATAATTTAGTTCTTGCGAAGAAGATAGGAGCAGTAGCAGATGAGAAGCTACGTTTTAACTGTGGTACAAGAAGGTTATTCATAAATAGTTTAGAGTGTATGTTTTTATTGTAAATCAAAGATTAGTAAAGTATTTTTGTAAAGAGCAAATAGAACGCTTAGTTATAAATCAAGAAGAATAGATGACAAAGAAAATTATATATCTGCTTTTCTGCCTTTTTGTAGTGCAGATGGCTTTCTCTAAAGAACGACCACTCTCTGATAGAGCAGAGATAAGTGTACTTACTTGTGGTACGGGAGATGAGTTGTATTCACTATTCGGGCATACAGCGATACGCGTAAGTGATCCTTTTGAGGGGATAGATAGGGTATATAATTATGGAATGTTTGATTTTAGAACACCTAATTTTTATGGAAAGTTCGTAAAGGGAGATCTTTTATACTACGCAGATTATTCTACGTATAGAAACTTCATTGGGAGTTATGTATATGATAATAGAGCAGTGTATGAACAAGTACTAGACTTGACGCCAACTCAGAAAGAAGAGATATGGCAAAAACTGAACGAATCCTTAGAAGAAGAGAATAAATTCTATGTATATAAGTTTATAGATCAGAACTGTACTACTAAGGCGGTAGATATTATTAATAATAGTATAGCTACACCTGTGAAAGTAGATGTAGAAGGAAATACAGCTACTTATAGAACCATCTTAAACTCGTATCTGAACAAGAGATACTTCGAGATGCTAGGAATTAATTTAATATTCGGTTCTAAGGTAGATGCTCATTCTACTTTACTGTTCTTACCAGATAAGTTTATGCAAGGGTTAGCAGAGACTAAAGTCAACGGAAAACCTTTGGTTCCTGAGACAGTGACTGTTTTTGAGCCAGAAGTATCTACGGAGAAATCAGGTATAAGTGTGAACTCTATGTGGTTCTTTAGTCTTGTCGTTTTAGTGTTAGCAGGACTAATGACTCAGAGAGGCGTTAGAAGTGTGTATTTTGTCATCTTAGGGCTGTTAGGTATTTTCTTCTTTGTCGTAGGGTTTTACTCTCTTCATGGCGAACTGTTAAGTAATAATACAGTGCTACTGTGTAGTCCTATATTCTTAATCTTACCTTTTATAAGAAAGAATGTCAAGATAGCTAAGTTACTTCAGTTGTTAACTTTAGTTTGTGTAATTTTGTATATCGTATTGAATATTACTAGCGAAAAGTTATTAGTGACCTTGCCATTAGTATTGTTGACTCTTGTGAGTTTGGCTATAGAAATGCGTATAGCTAAGAAGTATAACAAGTAGACCTAATCAGAAAAAATAATATAAAGATATGTTCGGATTATTTAAATCTAAACCAGAGCTTAAAACATTAATTCCAAATAATTATGTAGATATTCACTCTCATTTAATGTTTGGTATTGATGATGGGGCGCAGACTAAAGAGGATACAAAGACTATTATAGAGTCGATGAAAGCGATGGGCTTTGACCAAGCGATTACCACTCCACATACTACACCACTAGTATGGGATAATACTAAAGAAGGAATCTTAGCTAAGTATGATGAGGTATTAGAGGTACTACCTACAGAGGCGGAGTCTCTTCAGCTGAGAGTGGCTTCTGAGTATATGATGGATGAGAGTTTCTTACAGCGCATTCATTCAGAGAAGCTATTGACATTAAAAGATAACTATGTATTAGTAGAGATGTCTTATATCAACCCACCTATACAATTAATGGATATTTTATTCCATTTAAAATCGAATGGGTATGAGATTATCTTAGCGCATCCAGAGCGTTATAACTTCTATCACAAGAATACAGAAATGTATAAGAAGCTTAAAAAATCAGGGTGTAAGTTTCAGATGAACTTATTGTCTACTACAGGATACTATGGAAGTCATGTATTAGAGGCTGCAAACTATCTGTTGAACAATGATATGATAGACTTCGTAGGATCTGATATCCACCATACCAAACATATCAAGGGCTTTGATGCTAAAATACAAATTAAAGAAGTGAAGAACTTCGAGAAAGCAATTGCTAATAATATCTTCTTTAAGAAATAAAGAATTACTTATCGTATAAAATAAGAAAGGGATCGCGTGAGCGATCCCTTTTGTTTTTCTGTCTATTTTCTGATTAGTTGTTTACAACTTCACCTTTGATGCGTAGTGCTACTACACCGTTAGTATAGTTCACAGCATTAGATTCTACAGTGATAGTTCTACTGATTTTACCAGGAGCCATATTATACTGTACGTCTATTTTACTTTTTTGACCTGGTAAAATAGGTTCTTCAGGTTTAGAAGGTACTGTACATCCACATGTAGATCTTACAGCTGTAATGATTAATGGCTCATCACCAACGTTAGTAAACTCAAAAGTTCTAACTCCATTATCTTTCCCTCTTACAACAGTACCGTAATCGATAGTATTGTTCTCTGCTTTAAACTCGATTTTTGGTCCTTTTTGTGCGAATGTTACTGCACTTGTCAAAACCAAAACTAATAATGCTAAAATGTTTTTCATTATTTTTCTATTTGTTGTTTTGTAAAATTAAAAACTTTAGGAATACTCGCAAATAAAAATAAACATTTAAAGTAATGTGTTATCTTTTGTAATTACATAGTAATCCATATTTTTGCATGATACAAAGGTACGTAAAAAGAAAGAGTGCTTAGATTAAAATTTGATTAAAGTATTGTTATCTTTGGATGTGTCTTTAAAAAATGTTAAAAACAAGTAAAATTAATAAGTAAATGACAATTCCTGCACAATTTGACGCGAAGCAAGTAGAGCAAAAATGGTATGAGTACTGGATGGAGAATAATTTCTTCCACTCAACTCCTGACCACAGAGAGCCTTACACGATTGTAATACCACCACCGAACGTGACGGGTGTATTACACATGGGACATATGTTGAACAATACGATTCAAGATGTATTAATACGTCGTGCTCGTTTAAAAGGGCTTAACGCTTGTTGGGTTCCTGGAACGGATCACGCCTCTATCGCTACTGAAGCTAAAGTCGTCGCAAAATTGAGAGAGCAGGGTATCAATAAAAACGATTTAACACGCGAAGAGTTCTTAGCACATGCTTGGGAGTGGAAAGAAGAGTACGGAGGAGTAATCTTAGATCAACTTAAAAAATTAGGTTGTTCTTGTGATTGGGATCGTACGAAGTTCACTATGGACCCAGAGATGTCTGAGCAAGTGATAAAAGTATTTGTTGACCTATATAACAAAGGATTAATCTATAGAGGGTACCGCATGGTAAACTGGGATCCTGAAGCGAAGACTACTTTATCTGATGAGGAAGTAATCTATGAAGAGCGCCAAGGGAAGTTATACCATCTAAAATATCAAATAGAAGGATCTAATGACTATCTAGTAATTGCGACTACACGTCCAGAGACTATCTTAGGAGATTCTGCTATCTGTATTAACCCTAATGATGAACGCTATACACACCTAAAAGGTAAAAAGGCTATCGTACCAATCTGTAATAGAGTGGTGCCTATCATCTTCGACGAATATGTAGATATGGAGTTCGGTACAGGATGTCTTAAAGTGACTCCTGCTCACGATGTGAATGATAAGGATCTAGGAGAGAGACATAACTTAGAGATTATAGATATCTTTAATGCTGATGCTACACTGAATGAATTAGGATTACACTACGCTGGTAAAGACCGTTTTGTAGTTCGTAAAGAGATAGAGGCAGAGTTAAAATCTATCGGAGCTTTAGACAAAGTAGAGAACTATATTAACAATGTAGGTACTTCTGAGCGTACAAAAGCTGTTATAGAACCAAGACTTTCTGATCAGTGGTTCCTTAAGATGGAAGAGTTAGCTAAGCCTGCTTTAGATGCGGTATTAGAAACAGAAGATGTAAAGTTATACCCAAGTAGATATAACAATACTTATAGAAGCTGGTTAGAGAATATCCGCGATTGGAATATCTCTCGTCAGTTATGGTGGGGACACCAGATACCTGCATTCTACTATGGAGCTGGTAAAGAAGACTTCGTAGTAGCTGAGAATATCGAAGCTGCTGTAGAATTAGCTAAAGTAAAATCAGGTAATGCTGCTTTGACTGCTGCTGATTTAAAACAAGATGAAGATGCACTAGATACATGGTTCTCTTCTTGGATTTGGCCAATGTCTGTATTTAACGGAATTACACAGCCAGAGAATGAAGAGTATAACTACTATTATCCAACGAATGACTTAGTGACTGGTCCAGATATTATCTTCTTCTGGGTAGCACGTATGATTATGTCTGGATATGAGTACACTGGTAAGAAACCATTTACGAATGTTTACTTCACAGGTATCGTAAGAGATAAACAACGTCGTAAGATGTCTAAGTCATTAGGAAACTCTCCTGATGCACTAGGATTAATCGATAAGTTCGGTGCTGATGGTGTACGTGTAGGATTATTATTATCTGCGTCTGCTGGTAACGATATTATGTTTGACGAGGAGTTATGTGCTCAAGGTAAAGCTTTCACAAATAAGGTATGGAATGCATTCCGTCTAATCAAAGGATGGGAAGTGTCTGAGACATTAGCACAACCAGAATCTGCTAAAGTATCATTAGCGTGGTACGAAGCGAAGTTACAGAGTGCATTAGTAGAGATAGAAGATCACTTCTCTAAATACAGAATTTCGGATGCGTTAATGACGATCTATAAATTAGTATGGGATGACTTTTGTTCTTGGTTCTTAGAAATGATTAA
This sequence comes from Myroides sp., assembly GCF_032073645.1. Lineage (NCBI taxonomy): Bacteria > Pseudomonadati > Bacteroidota > Flavobacteriia > Flavobacteriales > Flavobacteriaceae > Myroides > Myroides sp. The sequence continues at coordinate 51,275 of NZ_DAMANB010000016.1, read as the reverse complement.
ACCAGGATACCAACAGCCAATAGACAAAGCTACTTTTGACAAGACTATCGAGTTATTAGAAGCGAACTTGAAGTTGTTACATCCATTTATGCCATTCTTATCAGAAGAGATTTGGCAACATATTAATGAGCGTACTGCTGCTGCAGCATTAGTAGTATCTTCATGGCCAGAGATGAAATCATTTGATGAGAACTTGATTAAAGAGTTTGAATTCGCTACTGAAGTTATCGCTGGTATCCGTACAATCAGAAAAGACAAGAATATTTCGTTTAAAGAAACGATAGATTTAAAAGTAATCAACAACGAGAAAACATCTACATACTTCGACAGTATCATCTCTAAATTAGGTAACGTAGTTGCTATAGAGTATGTAACAGAGCAAGTAAGTGGTGCACTATCTTACCGTGTGAAATCTAATGAGTACTTCATTCCTGTAACAGGAAGTGTGAACTTAGAAGAAGAAATCGCTAAGTTAGAAGAAGAGTTGAAATATTTAAAAGGATTCTTGAAATCTGTACAAGGAAAACTATCTAACGAGAAGTTCGTTGGTGGTGCACCTGCTCAGGTTATCGAGAACGAAAGAAAGAAAGAAGCAGATGCTTTAGCTAAAATAGCAACTATCGAACACAGCTTAGCTGGATTAAAATAGTGTAGTATCTCTTAGATATAGAAGCCTCTAGTTAGTTTACTAATTAGAGGCTTTTTTTTATCTTCGTATGTATGAAAATCAATACACACACTCATCATATTACAGCACAGCAGGGGATAATAGAAATCATCAATCAGTATCCTCTGACAGTGGATAATACCCTTCCTACCTATACTGTTGGTATACATCCATGGTATATCCAGGAAGAGCGTTTAGAGGAAGAGTTAGCCTTGTTAGAAGAGCAGCTACAACAGCCAAATTGTTTAGCGATAGGAGAGTGTGGATTAGATAAGAAGATCAATATTTCGTTAAATCTACAGATAGAAGTATTTAAGAAGCAATTACTACTTGCAGAAAAGTATAAAAAAGCAGTAATTTTGCACGTCGTTTCAGCTTATCAAGAAGTTATACAGATTAAGAAAGAGTTACAGATTACGGTTCCTCTGATTATACATGGCTTCAATAAAAAAGAGCAAGTAGCAGAGAGTCTGTGGAAGAATGGGTTTTATTTGTCTTTTGGTAAACACCTTATTTATAACGAGGCATTGAGAAGTACCTTCTTGAAAGTACCAAGAGAGCAGTTGTTTTTAGAAACAGATGATGCTAAGGAGATAACCATAGAGGACGTATATACTGTGGCAAGCGCATTAGATATGAATATAGAAGCGATCATAGAACAGAATTATAAAACAGTTTTTAATAGATAACATCAGTCTTAGATTGATATAATAAGTAGAATAAATGGCAATTTGGCAAGAAAGAGCAGAATTACTTTTTAAGGAAGAAGGATTGCAAAAACTAAAAGATGCGAAAGTATTAGTAGTAGGATTAGGAGGAGTTGGATCATTTGCAGCTGAGTTTTTAGCTAGAGCAGGAGTAGGAAATATGACTATCGTAGATGGAGATACTGTAGATATTACGAATATCAATAGACAGTTACCCGCTTTACACTCTACGATCGGTATGCCAAAAGTGAAAGTTGTAGGAGATAGATTGATGGATATTAACCCAGAGCTTAACTTGATTCGTATAGAAGAGTTTATTTCTCCAGAGCGTGCTCATGAGATTGTGACAGAGGACTTTGATTATGTATTAGATTGTATTGATAGTATTACACCTAAGATTAACCTTATTTTGGCAGCTAAACGCAAGAAGGTAAAAGTAATCAGTGCGATGGGAGCAGGAGGAAAGATGATGGCAAATAAGATTGTGATTAAAGATATCAGTAAGACAGATGTATGTCCACTAGCGAAGCAGATCAGAAAGCGCCTAAAGAAAGAAGGAATATCTTCTGGGGTAAAAGCAATCTTCTCTACAGAAAAACCTGACGAGAGTAGCTTAAAGATGACAGATGGTAGTAACTTTAAAAAGTCATTTTTTGGGACGAATAGTTGGATGCCAGCCTTGTTTGGTTTAAACTCAGCAGAACATGTAGTAAGATATATCTTATCGAAATAGTAAAGTAAAAAGGCTGTAAATCAATTAGATTTACAGCCTTTTTTAGTAAGGGAAGAATTGCTATTATTTTGTTGTTGAACTGTTGTTTCCCTTATGGGGACTTATTATGAATTTTAGTAACCTATTGTAAATTGTGTGTTTTTAAACTGTTCGTTCTCTACTTCATCTACTATAGCGACAGCTACATCCTCTACAGATATTCTACTTCTACATTCGCTATCATAGACAGGAGTATTATTACTTAGTCTAAAGTGTCCTGTGCGCTTTCCAGGGTTTTGTGGGTTCATTTCTATCGCAGGGCTAAAGTATGTCCAGATAAAACCGTTTTCTTTACTTAATACCTGCTCAAAATAGTCTCTTACTGCTGTAGCACCTGGTTTAATAAAGTCAGGAAAATCTACTGTGTCTACTAACTGTAGCCCTGGTTTAATATACAGTGTACCTGCTCCACCGATTACAATTAAGCGCTCTACTTTAGCTTCTTTTACAGCATTGTGTATAGTCTGTATTCCTGTTGTGAAGTCTTCGTAAAGATTAGGATTTGACCATCCTGCATTGAATGCACTGATGACTACATCTGCGCCTGTTATCATCTTTACGAGTTCTTTTTGATCTGTTATATCTAGCGCTACTTTTTTTACTAAAGCGCTATTAGATATTGTTGAGGTATTTCTAGCGATTGCTGTAACGTTGTATTGACGATGTATCAATTCGTTTAATATAGCACTACCTACATATCCAGACGCTCCTATCAAAACTATATTTTTCATACGGTGTTATTTTATTAGGACAAAGGTACTGAGGAGTAGTGGTTTAAAAATAGAAAGCCGACTTAATCTAGAAATTTCTTAATCTAGGTTAAGTCGGCTAATATTGTATAAAGGTTGTTTCTTGTTTAGTAAGCTGGTATAACTTCAGCAACCATAAGGCCTTGAAGTATAAAAATCAAAAGAGAAAGTCCCCATAAAAATACGAAAGCGAGTTTCTGTAAAAAGGGTTGTTTAACTCCTGCTTGCTTTTGTGCTTTTTGTAACATTAACATCGGCATGATTAAAGCAAGAACTACTAATGGGATAGAAGCATATCCTAGTGCTATTACGAATCCATCAGGATAAAAGATAGCAAATACTAATGGAGGAATAAAGGTCAATAGCATTGCCGACATATTATTCTTGATTAGCGGTTTGTTCTTTCCTAAGTCTTGGATATAATCTTTTAAAGCCATGGCTACTCCCCAGAAAGAAGTAAGTAATGCTGCAGAAGCAAATAGTGTAAAAGAAATACCAATCATTTTTGAATTGTGTACTTGTTTTACTGCTTTTAATAAGCCTTCCATTTTAGAGTTCTCTTGTAGTATAGCAGTAAAGGTATTGCTATCTAAGTTTCCTAAGAATGTAAGTTCCCATACTAAGTATAATAGAAGAGGAGTGATACTTCCGATTAAAAATACGAGTTTTAATTGTTTAATATTTCCGTCTAAGTATTTTACCAATGTTGGAATAACTACATAGAACCCAAAGCTAGTAAAGATTACAGGAATAGTGGCTAATACAGGAATACTAGAAGAAGGTAAATGTTGTAAGTGGATCATTTCTACTTTAGGTAATAATAACGCCATTACAATACACAAGAAGATTAGCTTCGTTGTAAATACAATTTTATTACTAAAGTCAACAACACGTGTGCCGAATGCGATGATACTTCCAAATAATGCTGTAAATAGAAAAGCAGAAGTATGAGATGATATTTCTACTTGTAGCCACTTCTCTAAGTTAGTTCTGAATATTTCACCTCCTCCTGTGATATAAGCACTTACTAAGGCATACATTAGTATCAGCATACTTAGCGCTGTAGCAACAGCCCCAGAGTTACCTAGATATTTTACTGTTAAAGTATTTAATCCATCTGTAGGAGGGTTGTATTTATAGACATCCACCAGAAGTATAGCAGTATAATACATAGCAAACCAGATACAGAACAAGATAAAGGCCATAAAGGTAAAGCCTACACTTGCTGATATAATGGGCATTGCTAACATTCCTGCTCCGATTGTCGTTCCTGCGACAATAAGGATACTTCCGATAATTTTTTGCATTTCTATTTGTTTAAATTTATTTAATTCTTCGAATTTATTTTTTGTTTCATTAGTCTAAAATAGGGAGTACTCCCGCTGTCATTAAAACTTGTATTACTAAGATGCTTGTTCCAAAAGCAAAAATCAAGCTAAAAGCTATCTTTTGTAAAAAAGATATGGTCTCTTGTCTTTCTTTTTTGACTTTGATGTACATCAGTACAGGAATAAACAAAGAGGTTATCACTACAGAGATAGCTGCATAGCTTAGTGCTATCACAAAACCTTTAGGATAGTAAAGTGCGAATAATAATGGAGGTATAAAAGTAATTAGGTAAATAATTACACTGTTTTTTCCAAAAGCTTTCTTTTTACTTAAATCCTTTACATAGTCAAATAGGGCTAATGCCACTCCTAAGAAAGAAGTAAGGATAGCTGCAGCAAAGAAAATGTTTAAAGGAATATTCATCCACTTAGACTCAGATACACCATTTACAGCTATGATAACAGCTTCTAGACCTTGTGTTTCTTTTATGATTGTAAAGAAAGTATTAGAGTCTATACTTCCTAAGATAGATAGTTGCCAGATGATATACACAATTAGAGGTAATAGACTACCGTAGATAAACGCTTTTTTAAGTAGCTTAATATCTCCATCTAAGTACTTTACCATACTTGGTACCACAATATGAAAACCAAATGAAGTAAAAATAACAGGAATAGAGGAGAAGAATAGTTTACTCTCTATAGGCATCTGTAAGAGATTGTCTATTCTGACATAGCCAAACATCACAATGATAACAATCAATAGAAAGATTAGTTTGATAATAAATATCCATCTCGTAGCGATATCTACCACTCGAGCACCTAAACCAACTATACCTCCAAATAAAATTGTAAAGATAAAAGCAGTCACTTGTGGACTGATATCAGTCTCTAACCAATTACTTAAGTTCAGTCTTAGGATATCACTTCCTCCTGCGATATAAGCACTTACTAGAGCGTACATCAGGGTTAGCATACTTATTCCAGTGACGATAGAGCCTGCCTTACCTAAGTATTTATAAGTCATCGTGCTCAACCCATCTTCAGGATTATTATCTTTATATGTCTCTACTAATAGAATAGCGGTATAACACATCGTTAACCATATCAAGATCATTACTATCGTAATGCCTGTAAATCCTACTCCAGACGAAATAATCGGCATGGCTAACATTCCACCTCCGATTGCTGTACCCGCTATAATAAGGGAACTACCTATAAGTTTACTATTCACTTTGAGTTTGTGTTTTTAGTTTGATTGTTGTAAAAAAAATAAATATATGTTTTTATTATTTACTACAACACTCAAATATGTTTATTTATATTAAAATATTTTGATTGTTTTTAAGCTAAAGAGTTGTTAAATGGAATCTGATTACGTAAAAACGAGTTGATAAACAAACATTGTTTATCTTTGTTTATACACAAAATGAGAGACTATGAGTACCCTAAATTTAGAGCAAGAATTAAAAGCTAAAAAGATTAATCCTACTGCAATGCGTTTATTGGTTCTAAAATTCTTGAAGCAACAAAAAGGTGCAGTATCACTTGCTGATATAGAGGCAAGCTTTGAACAATCTGATCGAGTGACATTATATAGAACCGTAAAGACTTTTGAAAGCAAAGGATTACTTCATAGTATTACGACTAATAATATTACTCATTATGCGCTATGTGCTCAGGGGTGTGACGAAAAGAATCATCACGATACTCATCTACATTTCGTGTGTAATAATTGTAAAAAGACAATCTGTTTAACACAAGTGTCTATCCCTAAAATAGAAGTACCAGCTGGTTTTCAGCTAGATGATATAGACGTAGTAGCTAAAGGGGTGTGTAAGGAGTGCAAGCCCTAAAATCGACGATATCGATACTTAGAGATGATGTGGGTAAGAATGGTAACAGCGTGAATTCTAGAGTTCTCAATAAACCAAGTGTGCGTGTTTAAACCACCGCATACTACACCTGCTAAATATAAGTTCGTCACATTTGTTTCCATAGTTTCTGTATTGTAAGTAGGAGTCTGATTAGCATCATTAGATATTGTAACTCCTAATTGTTTTAAAAAGGCAAAGTTAGGACGATATCCTGTAAGTGCAAGGACAAAGTCGTTTTTTATTGCTAGTTCTTCGTTATTTGTGTTGATTATAACTGTATTATCAGTTATTTCTTTGATGTTACTGTTGAATAGGGCAGTGATACTTCCTTCTTTAATTCTATTTTCAATATCCGGTTTTACCCAATATTTTACATGAGAACTAATTTCTTTATCTCTTACAACCATAGTGACATTTGCTCCTTTGCGATAGCATTCTAATGCTGCATCTACAGAAGAATTACTTGCACCTACCACCACTACATCCATACCTGCATAATAATGAGGATCTGTGTAGTAATGAGAAACTTTAGGTAAGTGTTCTCCTGGAATGTTTAATGGATTTGGAATATCATAAAAACCAGTCGCTACGATAATGTCCTTAGCTGTATAGTTATCCTTAGAAGTCTTTATATCAAATGATCCTTCTTCATTTTTAGTCGCTTCTAAGACAGTTTCGAATAAGTTTATCGTAAGTTCATTAGTCGTTACCACTCTACGGTAGTATTCTAAAGCTTCACTACGACGAGGTTTGTTTTCTTTACTAATAAAAGGAATCTTGTCTAACTCTAATAATTCAGAAGAAGAAAAGAACTGCATATTAACAGGATAGTGATATAAGGAATTAACTAAACAACCTTTTTCTATGATTAGATAAGAAAGTCCGTTCTTCTTAGCTTCTAGTCCACAGGCTATACCTATAGGGCCACCTCCTATAATTATAATGTCAAAATGCTTCATTGTATCTATTTTCTATTCGCAAAACTCAAAGTTACGGCTTTATTCTTGTTCCTCTTTTAGAAAGCGGGTAAAAAAATAAGAGCTACTCGTTAGAGTAGCCCTTACAGGATATATTGTGAATGAAATTATTCAGTTACTTTATCAGCTACTAAATGAATTCCTATTTCCATATCTTGACTAATAGCCCAGTCAGCAGGGTTAAGAGCAGCACCTGAATCTTTATCAGTAGTACCGAATACTAATCCCCATTCTGTACGGTCAGCTACGAATGCAGCATCCATAACAGCTTTACCATTCTCTACAGTTACTTTAGCAGGGAAAGTGATGTTTACAGTTTTTCCTAAGATAGTTAAGTTTCCACTTACTACTTTATTAGCTCCTTCTATTTTACTAGTGTGTTTAGCAGCGTCGAAATCTTCTACATTAGTGATTTTGAAATCAACAGTCGAATTAGCTTCTACGTTAAAGAAGTCAGCACTTTTTAAGTGACCTTCTAATTTAGCGATATCTTCATCAGCACTTACAGAAGCACGATCAACTTTGATAGAGTTCATATCGATAGTATAAGAACCTGCGTTTAACCCATTTGCATCGATAGCGATATCACCAGCTTTTAAAGTTAAAGTACCATAACGAGGGTTAACTCCTCCTTTGTGACCTACTTTCCAAGTTACATTACTCTCAGTCAAGTTTACTGAATATTTGTCTCCTTGTTCTACAGCTACTTCTTGTTCTGTTGTAGTTGTTGCTTTATCTGCATTTTTGTTTCCACAAGATGCAAGAGTTAACGTAGCGATTACAGCTAACGATAATACAATTTTTTTCATTTTATATGCTAATTTGTTGATACAAATATACATGCTTAAATAAGAATAAACAATCAGTCAGAAAAAAATGACTACTAATTTTGAGCTAAAAAGCTTTAAAAGTGTCATATTTAACATTTTTTGTGCTTTTTATTTGGGTTTATTGATGAAATTAAATGACAATGTTTTCTTTTACAAGAGTAGAGTACAAACTACTTTAGAATAGAGTAATAAAAAATGGGATGTTTTAATTAAACACCCCATTTAAAGATTTGCATTAAAAATATATTACTATTCAGCAATTAATTTACCTTGCATTAAAGCGAAGTGAGCAGGGAATGTACATAAGAAGTCATAAGTACCTGCTTCAGTAATTGTGAATTCAATAGTATCAGATTGTCCACCTCCTAAAGTTTTAGTATGTGCTACTACATTTTCTAAACCACTTGGATGAATATAGTCAGTTTCTGTTGCTTGAGCAGCTTCAGTAGCAAAAGCAGTCATGTCTGTACCTGGTTTTAATAATACCCAGTTATGCCCCATAATTGCTTTATCCATTTTACCAGTATGTTTTAAAGTCAATGTAACTTTCTCTCCTACAGGAACACGAATTTCAGTTTGGTCAAATTTCATTTGATCATCTGCATTTAACGTGATTTGTACACCTGTTACTTCTTCTGGTGCTGCTGTTGTTTCAGCAGGCGTTTCAGTTGGAGTAGTTGTTGTATCTACTTTTTTCTCACCACATGAGAATAACATAGTACTTGTTGCTAAAACAGCTAGAGCTAAGTTTAATTTTTTCATAATTATTTTATATAATATTATTTATTTGTTAAGCGCTTTTAAGCGCTCATTTTGAGTACTATAAAGGTACGATAAATAACATTATTGCTCACTTTTTAATGTTTAAAATTTGTTAAAAAAACTACTGTTCTTTAAAAGAAGCTAAAGTGTTTAAGAAGTTGTCTTTTTGCGCTTCTTTATTCTGCCCTGTTGTCCATGTAATGTATTGATAGTTAGCTTTTTTTCCATCTAATATTACTTGTATCATATACATCATATCTTTATCTTGAGACATCAGTAGTTCATACTTCTTCCCTGGTATTCCGTTTATTCGGACATCTTCTTGTACTATTATCTCATAGTTCTCTCTTTTGTTATAGCTAGCTAGAGATTGTTTAACGTATTCTTCGAAGTTTGCCGTCTTATTTTTGTCTTGATGTACAGTGACTAAATACATCTGTTTAAACGTATTTCCATATTGAATATCAGCATCAGGGTATAATTCTTGCATCGGTGCGAATGTACCAGGTACTTCTATTGTATATAGATCTAAGACTTTGACATCTTGTGTTGGGGCTACTTTTTGGTTACAGCTGATTAGTGTAAAGAATGTAGCAGCTACTAAGGCGATTTTTGTTCTCATAGTCAAAATAAATAGGATTAATTAGATTTTTAAAGTTACTAAAAAGTATTCGGAGCAGATGTTATTTTATGGTTATTTTTTAAGATACAGTTTTTGGACTACTCATAATTGTTTACCTTAGAAGGGTATTAACTTAAATAAAAACAATATGGCAAAATCAGTTTTAATGTTAGCAGGTGACTTCGTAGAAGATTATGAAGTAATGGTTCCTTATCAAGCACTATTATCAATTGGAGTACAAGTAGATGTGGTATGTCCTGGAAAGAAGAAGAATGAAGTGATTGCAACTGCTGTACACGACTTTGTAGGGTATCAAACTTATGCAGAACTAAGAGGACATAATTTTGTAATCAATAAGTCATTTGATGAAGTGAATGTAGCAGATTATAATGGACTGTATATCTGTGGAGGGCGTTCTTCAGAATATATCCGTCTAAATAGTAAGGTAATTGACTTTGTGAAGTACTTCTTTGAAAAGAATTTACCAGTAGCGGCTATCTGTCACGGTATTCAGGTATTAACTCCAGCAGGTGTATTAAATGGAAGAACACTGACTGCTTATCCAGCAGTAGGACCAGATATCACTTTAGCGGGTGGTCATTATAAAGAAGTAGGAGTAGATAAAGCTGTGGTAGACGGTAATTTAGTTACTTCTCCTGCATGGCCTGGACACCCTGATATCCTTAGAGAATTCTATAAAATGTTAGGTGTAGTGATAGGATAAGCTTGTTATTATAACTCATAGTTTGCGATGTTCTATAATAAGATTTGCTAAAACATTTCTTATTTTAGCATCGCAAATTTTTTTTAAATATGATTTCAGAAGCACAATTTCAAGCAGAATTAGATATAATTATTAAGAACGCTATACGTGAAGATGTAGGAGATGGAGACCATAGCTCATTAGCTTGTATTCCTTCTACAGCTACAGGTAAGGCAAAATTACTAGTAAAAGAAGCAGGGTATATAGCAGGAGTAGAGTTCGCACAACAAGTATTGAACTATGTTGACCCTACTCTAGAAGTAGAAGTGTGTATTCAGGATGGAGCGAAAGTAGAAGTAGGAGATATAGTCTTATATATCTCAGGGTCTTCTCAGTCTATTCTAAAGGCTGAGCGACTAATGCTTAATGCCATGCAGCGTATGAGTGCTATCGCTACGAAGACTCGTGTATTCGTAAACTTATTAGAAGGTACGGGTACTAAGATATTAGATACACGTAAGACTACACCAGGTATACGTGCGATAGAGAAGTGGGCAGTAAAGATAGCTGGAGGAGAGAACCACCGTTTTGCTCTTTATGATATGATTATGTTGAAAGATAATCATATTGACTTCGCAGGAGGTATCAAAGAAGCGATTGAAAAGACAAACCAATATTTAAAAGACAATAATAAAGAGCTAAAGATCATCGTAGAAGCTAGAAGCATCGATGAGGTGAAGCAAATCTTAGCTTGTGATAATGTTCACCGTATCTTGTTAGACAATTTTGACTATGCGATGACACGTGAGGCTGTTGCATTGATAGGTGATCAATGTCAAACGGAGTCGTCAGGTAATATCGATGAAAGCACAGTTAGAGAGTATGCATTATGTGGAGTTAACTATGTTTCTTCAGGAGCATTAACACACTCAGTGTACAATATGGACTTAAGCCTTAAAGCAGTATTGTAGTAAAAGAGAAATATGGCAAAAACAATAAAGAAAATAGTATGTCCTCAGTGTGGGAGTAATCAGGTTGATGAGACTAAGAAAGACCACTATATCTGTAGAAGCTGTAATACACAGTTCTTTCTAGATAATGATGATATTACTATTAACCATAATTATAATACGGGTAAACTGAATAATGAACAAGGAGTGCAGATTGCTAAAAAAGCCATTATAGGCTTCTCTGCTGTTATCTTTATCTATTTCGCTTACCAGATCAGTAGATTCATATTTGCAGATTCTACACCAGCCCCTGTTACTACCACAGAGTATAACACCACCCCACCTCCTAAGCGAGATGTGAGATATGTCAATGCTAGTTATTCAGAAACAGCCTTAATGATCGACCCAAAAGGGAAGAATACCATCGTCTTTACAGGGTGGTTTAATGATATCTTTGCTGAGAAAGGTAAGGAAAATGAGGTATACACCATCTTACTAGACGCGACTACAGGAGAAGAAATCAGTAGAACACTTCTAGAAGTAGACCTATCTATAAAAGGAGCAGGTACGCATAGCAGTAAATTAGATTATTATAGAGGGGCTAATGACGAGCTATTCCTTATTGTGAATAGTTACTATTTATTCTTGTATAACCCTTCTCAGAAAGTGTTTGAGAATGTGACAGAATCTTTCTTTGTTAAGTATCCTGAGTTTGCAGGAGGAGTAGCAGCGATAGAATCTAGAACTTTTGATCAATGTCTGACAGTTACGAATAATAAAGGAAAACAATATGCCTTATTTGCAGATATAGGTGTTGTATTACCTATAGATAAAATCTCTAATATATACGATAAGAAATTAACGGATCCAGTTAAGACTACATCCTATAAATTTACGCGTATAGGTTTTGATTTTCCAGAAGAAGAAATACAGTTGATACAATACGAACATTGGACTCAAAAAGGTTTTCCACAATACAATGTAAGTTTTAACTGGAGCAAAGATTACGGTAGATCGGGTATATTCACAGAGAAGTCTCCTTATAAGAAAGTTTTAGTGATGCCGTATACTAAATCTAGAGCGAAGATAGTTTCTATTAAAGACCTTACTCCTAATCATACTTATGTAGATGGAGCACGTGTACTAGTAGGAGACGCAGAGTCTGTTATCATTGCTATCAAGATGTCTGTATTGGAGAACGAGACTATAACACTGCAGAAGATAAGTGGGGTAGATGGTAGTGTGTTATGGACTAAGAAAACGGACTGGAAAGAGATCCGTAGTATTGATGTAGAAGGAGATTATATATTAGTAAGGTTAGACAGTACTAATATTGCTATAATAAATAAGGATGGAGAGATCAAGATGACTTCAGACTTTTATGAACTAAAGACAGTAGGAAAAGAGATATAACTATGGGATTATTCAATATTTTTAAGAAACAGCTAGCTTCTGTTATAGAATGGAAGGATCAACCACAAGATGTCGTATGGTATCAATTTCCGTCGCCAACAGATGAGATCAAGAATGCATCTAAGTTAATCGTAGCACCGAGTCAAGGATGCGTATTAGTATACGATGGAAAAGTACAAGATATACTCCTAGAAGAAGGAACCTTTAGTCTGAGTACAGCTAATCATCCTTTTATTACGACATTGATTAATATTCGTCAGAATTTTGAAAGTGAGCATAAGTTAAAAGTGTTCTTCTTTAGACAATCTCAGATTATTAATCAGTCTTGGGGTACTCCTAGTGCGATTAAGTATGTAGATAAGCATTATGATATTCCGATAGAACTAGGAGTGAATGGGACATTCTCGTTTAAGATACAGGATATTAACTTTCTTTATAGAGAGGTTATTAGCAATGCGAATGTATATACAGCGATGGACTTAAAAGATATCCTTATTCAACGCATTCCTCAGGCTATCACTACTTATCTATCAGGAGCCTCATTTGGCTATACGGAGATAGATGCGCAGCTAGAAGTAATCTCTACCGAAATCAAGAATAAACTAAATGAAGAGTTTGCTGCTTTAGGACTTGCATTGACAGACTTTAAAGTACTAGGAACAGTATTCGATACCAAGACCCAACAGCGTATTGCCACTGTGTCTAATATAACTTCTGATGTAAAAGCAGCAGAAGCAGCAGGAATGACGTATGCAGAGTTAGAGAAGTTGAAAGCTCTGAGAGATGCTGCTCGTAATGAAGGTGGACTAGCAGGGGCAGGAGTGCAGATGGGAGCAGGACTAGAGTTAGGTAAGCAGCTGGGTATCGCTTCTAATCAAGTGCTGGAGCAGTCTGGAGATGATGGGCTTCAAGTTTTAAAGAAATTAAATTTATTATTACAAGAAGGAATCATTACACAAGAAGATTACGATCAAAAAAAGAAAGAAATATTATCAAAACTATAGCGTATGAAGTATATTATCGGTTTTATAGTTTGTATCTTAGTATTAATAACAGCATTATATGTTATTTTAGGTTTTTGGGGAATAGCCATGTTTGATTCAGAACATCTAGTCAATACCTATAAGACCATCGGAATAGTAATAGTAGTAGCCTTATTTTTGATTATGGCAGTGAGCTTTTTCTTTAAGCGTGATCATAAAGGTTATGATACGACTAAGGGAAATATAGCACATCCTAAAAAATAGCTTGATAAAAAGAAAAGAGATTAAATGTCGCAGGAAATAGAAGAAAGATTAGACAGAATACCTGTCATACGTACGATAGTCCGGACTTTAAAATGTATTCGTTTTAAGGTGTTAGAAGGGTATTCTCTTTATGATTTAATAGAATTATATGTCTTAGGGATTATAAAAGGAGCATTCTCCTATAGGGCAGGATCTATCGCCTTCAGTTTCTTTATGGCGTTATTTCCGTTTGCACTTTTTATACTGAACTTGATTCCCTATATCCCGATAGACAATTTTCAGGTAGACTTTATGCAGTTTATCGAGAGTTCTGTCCCTCCGAATACCTTTGGTGCGATAGAGTCTATTCTGAGCGATATTATGAATAACAGTTATCGCTCGTTACTATCATCCGGATTCTTGCTATCTATATTCTTAATGACTAATGGAGTCTTTGCGATTATAGGAGGATTTGAGTCTTCGTATCACATTATTGTTTCTCGCAATCTGATTAGACAGTATCTTGTCGCATTAGTCTTATCTGTATGTCTAGCGATACTAGTCATTTTCTCTGTTGCATTCTTTGTGACACTAGAGGTGGTGATGTATAAGTTTAACCTAGATTCTATGTTGATACAGTGGTCTAGAAGCATATTCTTATTGTTAGTAGTACTGATGACTACCTCTATCTTATACAAGTTCGGAGCCAAGCAGACCAAGCAAGTATCCTTCATCTCTATAGGGTCTGTATTTACGACTATTCTTTACATACTTACTTCTTATCTCTTTGGGGTATATGTATTGAGATTTGCTCGCTATAATGAGTTATATGGCTCTATTGGGACGTTGTTAGTAGTGATGTTCTATTTGTGGATTAACTGTATGATTCTATTGTTAGGTTTTGAATTAAATTTAGCTATAAATAAATTAAAGTCAAAAAAATAGCTATATTTGGGTTATAACCTTAAAATTAAACGCTGAACTATGAGAAATTTTTTAACGACAATTGTGTTGGTGTTAGCTGTGTCTTTATCAGCACATGCACAGAGTATAGTAGGTAAGTGGAAAACGATAGACGATAGTACAGGAAAAGAGAAGTCTATTGTTGAAATTTACGAGAAAGACGGTAAATATTACGGACAGGTAAAGAAACTTTTAAACCCATCTAAACCTAACCCAAAATGTGATAACTGTGAAGGAGATGAGAAGGGAAAACCTATCGAAGGGCTTGTTATCATTAAAGACTTACAGAAAAAAGGAAATGAATATACAGGTGGTAAAATCACTGATCCTGAAAGTGGTAAACAGTATAAATGTACTGTGAAACTAAATGGGAAGGATAAGCTAGATGTGCGTGGATATATCGGATTATCTCTGATAGGAAGAACACAGACGTGGAAAAAAGCAGATTAAAGATAAGTGAAGTATTTATAATAGTTATTTTATAATACAGAGATAGATTATCTAAAATAATTTTAAAAGATATAAAGGTCATTAGCACGCGCTAATGACCTTTTCTTTTGGGTAGAAGTCTTGTGTGGTATATAATCGGAGAGAGAAGAGGGAGTGAAGCCTGTAATTATGGCTACCTAATAGTTATCAAGCAAATCATTATTCATAGGTTCTATTTCTTCAACACCCCTACAACACTTCTTCAACATTGCTTCAAGAAACAAGCCTTCTAGTAGAGCAATCTTGGGGTATTGTTGAAGAAGTGTTGAAGGAAATGCTATAACTGCTTATATACACTGCTGTTAGGAGCTGTTGGGCAATTAGGATAGAAATGTTTGTTTTTGATTTATGTTATTGATTAGTAGTGTTTTGTGTCGTTTTTAGGGAGTGAAAAAAGTGATGCTTTTTTTATGTGGTATTTAGGTGTTATACATCACAGATTAGAAACCTTCAACAACGCGAGTAGAGGTGTATCGCGTGCATCTACTAGAAGTAATGAGATGTTATATATTACAGAATATATATAACCTTGCGATAAATAAGAGCGAATATAGTACTGATGGGATGAGATAAAAATAAAGCGATTATCTTTGTAATTATTGATTTCTAAAAAATAGTACTATTAGTATGAATTACTTTGTTGAGGTTATTGTTCCATTAGCTTTAGACCCTACGTTTACTTATGCTGTAAGTGAGGCAGAATACGAGTTTATCCAAGTAGGGATGCGCGTAGCTGTTCCTTTTGGTCGTTCTAAAGTATATACGGCTGTGGTAATCGAAAAACACAATAGAGTACCTCAGTACTATGAGGCAAAAGAAATCAATGAGATTATAGATCTGACTCCTGTTGTCACTGAGAAACAGATCAGCTTATGGAAGTGGATAGCAGACTACTATATGTGTACGATAGGGGATGTGTATAAGAGTGCTATGCCATCACAGTTACTTTTAGAAAGTGAGACACTTATACAGTATAATCCGGATAGTACTATTAAAGCAGAAGAATTAGATGATGCAGAATATTTAATATATGAGGCACTTCAAGTACAGTCTATTCTTAAAGTAGAAGAGATTATAGCAGTACTGAACCGAAAGAAGGTCTTCCCTGTGATTAACTCTCTTCTAGAAAAGAAGATGATATTCTTACAAGAAGAGATGGTGGAGAAGTATAAGCCGAAACAGATTAGATATGTCAAACTAGCGGAGCAATACTTGGCTGAGAATGGTTTGGCAGATTTGATGGAAGTAGTCTCTCGTGCTGAAAAGCAAAGAGAGATGATCTTAAAATATTTTCAATTGCAGGCTGTGCACAAAAAGCCGATTACAGTCAAACAGTTAGTAGAAGAATCAGAATCTACATCTGCAGTAGTTAAGGCACTTATTAATAAAGGCATATTTGAAGATTACTATTTAAACCAAGATCGTGTGATCTTCGGGGATGCAGTACAAGATATTATCGAGTTAAGTGATGAGCAGAGTAAAGCTCTTTGGGAGATCGGGCAGTCATTAGAAACGAAGGATGTCGTCTTACTACACGGTGTAACTGCGTCTGGTAAAACAGAAGTATATATCAAACTTATAGAGAAATACTTGGCAAATGAAGGACAGGTATTATTTCTATTGCCAGAGATAGGGCTTACAACACAATTAGTGATGAGGTTGACTAGCTATTTTGGAAACGAAGTAGCAGTGTATAACTCAAAGTATTCTCACAATGAACGATTAGAAGTCTGGGATCAGGTATTGAATAAGTCTGAAAAAGCAAAAGTGGTTATCGGTACAAGGTTATCTGTCTTCTTGCCTTTTCAGGATTTACAGTTGATAGTAGTAGATGAAGAACAAGAAGGAAACTATAAGCAACACGATCCAGCTCCTCGATATCACGGAAGGGATGCAGCTATCGTATTGGCAAAACAGCACAATGCTAAAGTAGTCTTAGGATCTGCAACACCGAGCTTAGAAACGTATTACAATGCTACACAAGGCAAGTATGGTTTAGTGGAATTAAAGAAGCGCTATACCAATGTAGTCTTGCCAGAGATTGTTTTAGTAGATGTAAAAGATAAATATAAACGAAAACAGATGACAGGGCATTTCTCAGATCAGTTGATCGATGAGATAAATATGGCGTTGTCGTTAGAAGAACAGGTTATTCTGTTTCAGAACCGAAGAGGTTTCTCTCCTGTCGTAGAGTGTATGACTTGTGGAGCTGTACCAGAATGTCCTCATTGTGATGTGAGTTTGACATATCACAAGTATAAAAATGAGTTGAGGTGTCACTATTGTGGTTTTACGCTACCGATGCCCAAACAGTGTTTTAGATGTCACAGTGTGGATCTGAATACAAAAGGATTTGGTACAGAGCAAGTAGAGGAAGAATTAAAAGAGTTGTTTCCGAATAAGCGTATTGCGCGTATGGATCAAGATACAACTAGAGGAAAGTATGGCTTTGAGAAATTAGTAGAGTCCTTTCAAGCGAGACAAATCGATATTCTAGTAGGAACGCAGATGTTGGCGAAGGGATTTGATTTTGACAATGTGAATTTGGTCGGAATAATGAATGCGGACAACAGTTTGTATCATCCTGACTTTAGAGCGCATGAGCGGGCATATCAGATGATGACACAGGTAGCAGGTAGGGCAGGGAGAAAGGATAAAAAGGGTAAAGTGATTATTCAGACATTTAATCCGTATCACAATATCATACAGCAAGTGACTCATTATGATTATATGGGAATGTATAAAGAGCAGATGTATGAGCGATATAACTTTAAGTATCCTCCTTTCTATAGATTAGTTAAGCTGACACTAAGACATAAAGAGTTCGAGAAGTTAAAAGAGGCTTCATTTTGGTTGTATAACAACCTGAAGGAGCAACTAGGTGTACCTGTTTTAGGACCAGAAGAGCCTGCGATTAATAGGATACGCAATCAATATATACGAGTGATTTTAATTAAAATTCCTCAGAATGTACCTCTGATAAAGACAAAAGAGAATGTTCGAAAAATATTGAAAAGTTTTGAAGCGATAGGACAGTATCGCTCTGTGAAAGTAGTCGCTAATGTAGATTTCTATTAGCGATTTTTTTAGAAGGTAAAAGAAGTGTTATAAAAAAGAAATAATAGTATGGAATTAAAAATTGTAGTATCACAAGATTCATTTAATAGTCAAGAGGCTTATGATATCGTTTATTCAAATATCACGTTTATTAACTTGGTAAGAGAAGAAGGAGGATTAATGGAAGAGACAGTTCACCCAGATGCAATCCTAAGTTATTATCTTGATTATTATTTAGCTCAATATAAGAATGGAAACTTCTCTCAGATTGTTTGGAATACTCAGGCTGATTATGAGTTTTTTGCTATTATAGCTGATGGGCTAGAGAAAATAGGAGCTACACAAAACTTAGCTCTTTTAAAGAAGCAACTTGAAGTTTTAAATAATATTGACGAAACTGTATTAGAGGCATTCTGTGAGTCGGATTACTTTGGTACGAATCCTACAAGAGATCTGTTGAAGAATGATGATTTCTATAATCTAGAAGAGGATATCGTAGAGTTAAATGCGAAGTGGTTGAGAAATCACCCTGATCTAGATGTATTATCTATAGAAGGAATGTATCAGAGAGCAGAGGCATTATTAGACAAGAAAATAGAAAGATAAATAAGAGGGAGTGAAAAAGCTTAGATTTACTGAAGTGTCTTAGATATGTCATAGTTATGTCATAAGGAATATTATACATCTGATGTAGTTTTGAATTGTTTAAAATATAATAAAGAAAGCTATGAATGTATTAAGTCAAAAATTGAAAGAACTAAGAGTGATAAAGGGGTTTTCTCAAGAAGAGTTAAGTGAAAGGTCAGGTATTAGTATTAGGACAATTCAACGAATCGAAAAAGGAGATAGTGAACCACGAGGAACGACTTTACAATTGTTATGTGGTGCTTTAGGGCAAGATATTAAAGATATTATTTCTGTTGAGAAGATAGAACTAATTGTAAGTAGAAAGTATTATTTGTCAATATTAGTAGGGCTTATTATTCCTTTGGGAAATGTTTTAGGTCCTTTTATAGTTTGTATTAGCAATAATAGAGAGGAGTTTAAGAAAGAAGGGAAGCATATTATTTATAATCAAATAGTTTATGCGTTGTTGTCGGCTTTTATCATTATTATCTGGACAATAGGGAAAATTAATCATGTAGCAGGAATCAACTATGTTTTAATGTTTTTTCTTTGTTTGTCATTTGCTAATTATGGGGTTAGTGTTTATGCTTTATATAAAATGAATAAAGAAACAAAGAGAATGTTTTATTATCCGTTTTTTAAAAAATAAGAAATTAGTTTTGGATAGTATGTATAAAGTTGTATTTTTGCACCCAATTTTGTAACAAATAAAATTTAGTATTTATGAATCATTATGAAACTGTTTTCATCTTGAATCCCGTTTTATCTGAAACTCAGATAAAGGAAACAGTAGTGAAATTCGAAGAATTTCTTACTTCTAGAGGAGCTGAGATGGTAGCTAAAGAGGACTGGGGCTTAAAAAAATTAGCTTATGAAATCCAACACAAGAAAAGTGGTTTTTATCACTTATTCCAATTCACAGCACCTGCTGATATCATCATCAACTTAGAGACTGAATTCAGACGTGACGAAAGAGTTATGCGTTTCTTAACTGTAGCTTTAGACAAACACGCTGTATCTTGGGCTGAGAGAAGAAGAGAGAAATTAAAATCTAAAAAAGCTTAATTGTTATGTCAAGTATAGAGCAATCTGCAAAAGGAAAAAAAGACGGAGATATCAGATATTTAACGCCTTTAAACATTGAAACAAACAAAACTAAAAAGTATTGTCGTTTCAAAAAATCAGGAATCAAATACATCGACTATAAAGATGCTGATTTCTTATTAAAATTCGTTAACGAGCAAGGTAAAATTTTACCACGTCGTTTAACAGGAACTTCTTTAAAATACCAAAGAAAAGTATCTGTAGCGATCAAAAGAGCACGTCACTTAGCTTTAATGCCATACGTAGCTGATTTATTAAAATAATAACAAATCATAAAGTTGTTGGTTTTCATTCGTGAAACCTAACTTCTTATAAAAAGGACATCAACAATGGAAATTATCTTAAAACAAGACGTTCAAAAGTTAGGATTTAAAGATGACGTAGTAACTGTTAAACCAGGATACGGACGTAACTATTTAATCCCTCAAGGGATGGCTGTATTAGCTACTCCATCTGCTAAAAAAGTATTAGCTGAGAACTTAAAACAAAGAGCGCACAAAGAAGCTAAATTAGTAGCTGATGCTAAAGTTATCGCTGAGGCGTTAAAAGCTTTAGAAATCAAGATTGCTGTTAAAGCTGGTGGTGAAAAATTATTCGGATCTGTAACTAATGCAGATATCGCTGAGGTTTTCGCTAAAAATGGTCAAGAAGTTGACAGAAAATACATCACTTCAGGAGTTATCAAACGTTTAGGTAAATATACTGCTAACGTTCGTTTACACCGTGATGTAATCGTTGAAGTTGATTACGAAGTAATCGCTGAGCAAGAATAGTCTTAAAAGATTATATATAGAAAAGGCCTTCCATTTGGAAGGCCTTTTTTTTTGCTATATAATTTAGCTAAATTATGTAAGGGAGGTTGGTTGATTACTAGTGTTTTTTTGTATCTTGGAAGTGTATAAAACTAAGCTGTGAAAAATAGCTTAATACTTCATTTATAGGAAGTAAGTAGTCGATTTAGTAGTGTTTAAAAACAAAAAGTAGTTATGAATAGATTAGTGAGAGTTTTAGGTATAGTTGTTATTGGGGTGTCTTTATTTGCTTGTAAGGATGACAAAGATACTTCTGGTGCAGAAGGAGAGGTGATAGAAACAGTGGTGACAGATGAAAGTACTAATAAAAATAAGGTAGAAGAAGAAGATACAACTACACCATGGCAGAACTTATACGAGCAAGAACCTGCTATTCTAAAGAGTACTGAAAAGATATTTAAGATCGACAATAAGAAAGCTGTTACGCTAATGGATGAGTCGAATAAGATATCTGTGAGTAAAGATGGGCTTGAGACAGTATTAGCTGCGTTAAAGACTACTGCGGCTAAAGACTATTTAGGTGAAGACTTCAATAAGGCTGTAATAGCTAATGGTGGTACGGGAGTAGTGGTGAGAGTAGATGTGTCTCCGAATGCAAAGAATGATGGTTCTAATAAAAGAGGAAATTACTATCAATTCACTATTTATGAAAATTATGAAGATAGAATAGTGACGGTGGGTACATTCATTTTTGATGTAAGAACGTTGTCATTTTATGAAATGGATATTGTGGAGGCAGATTATGTGCCATTAAAGTATGCAGTGTCTATGAAGAAGTCTTTAGCAGAGATAGTACAGAATTAATTTATCACATTATACGAATTGAAATGAAGGTATTATCTTTGTTTCAAATGCAATTTATATTATGAAATACAGTAGGCTTACGAAAGAGCAGTTTGAAGAATTACACCCAGAGTTTATTAACTTCTTAGCTGCACAGCAGATAGATAAGAATGAATGGGATAAGATAAAAGAAGAAAAGCCAGAAGTAGCAGAACAAGAGTTAGATATTTTCTCAGATTTAATTTGGGAAGGAGTACTGACGAATGCTAAATATTTAGAACATTATTCTAAGAGCCATATATTTTTGTTTGGTTTCGACGATAAAGAAATCAAGACTATCGTAATTAAGAGTAAACAATCAGATATAGATCTTTTAAGTAAAGAAGGACTGCAATGGTTATCAGATGCAGTGTTTACAGAAGATGTGGAAGTGAGACATGGAGGAAAAAGCTTTGGAGAGAATCGCAATGAAGAAATCTTTAGTTTAATCCAACAAGGAGCTATTCTGAGTGATGGTCATTTATATGGTCAATTTAAAGAAATGTTGAAACTGTAATCGTTTTAAAAAATGGATATTAAAGCACAATTAGATTTACTTCGCAAAGAATTAAATGAACATAATTATAATTATTATGTGTTGGATAATCCAACGATTTCAGATTTCGATTTTGATCAGAAATTAAAAGAATTAGAGAAGTTAGAATTAGCTCACCCAGAATATTTTGATATAAATTCTCCAACACAAAGAGTAGGAGGTACGGTGACTAAGAACTTTGATACTATAGTACACCGTTATAGAATGTATTCTTTAGATAACTCTTATTCTAAGGAAGATTTATTAGACTGGGAACAACGTGTACAGAAAGTATTAGGTGATGTGCCAGTAGAGTTTACATGTGAATTAAAGTATGATGGTGCATCTATTACGATTACGTATGAAGATGGAGTGCTGGTAAGAGCAGTGACACGAGGTGATGGAGTGCAAGGGGATGATGTGACTAATAATATTAGAACAATTAGATCAGTTCCTATTCGATTAAACGGAGATTATCCTCAGAGTTTTGATATTCGTGGAGAGATTGTATTGCCATTGGCAGGGTTTGAAAAGATGAATCAAGATTTGATAGAAATCGGAGAGACGCCTTATTCTAATCCAAGAAATACAGCTTCTGGTAGTTTGAAATTACAAGATAGTGCCGAGGTTGCAAAACGTCCTTTAGATTGTCTACTTTATAATATAGTAGGAAGTGATCTAGGGGTAACAACACAATATGAAAGTTTAGACAAAGCTAGAGCATGGGGATTTAAAGTTCCTACTATCTCTAAGTTAGCTAAGAATATTGATGAAGTATTAGAGTTTATAAATTATTGGGATATTCATAGACATGAGCTACCTTATGAGACAGATGGAGTGGTGGTTAAGGTCAATTCATTGCATTATCAAGATGAATTAGGGTATACTTCTAAAGCACCGAGATGGGCTATAGCATATAAATTTAAAGCTGAACAAGCAGAGACTGTATTAAACTCTATATCATATCAAGTAGGTAGAACAGGTGCTATAACTCCTGTAGCAAACTTGGAACCTGTACAGTTGGCAGGAACGATAGTAAAACGTGCTTCTTTACACAATGCAGATCAGATAGCGAAGTTAGATATTCGTGTAAATGACTCTGTATATGTGGAAAAAGGAGGAGAGATTATCCCGAAAATAGTAGGTGTGAATTTAGAGGCTAGACCAGCTGACTCTGAACGTACAGTATACATTAAGGAATGCCCTGAATGTGGTACTAAGTTAAAGAGAAGTGTCGGGGAGGCACAACACTATTGTTCAAATGTGTATGGATGTCCACCTCAAATAGCGGGTAGGATACAGCACTTTATCTCTCGTAAGGCGATGGATATAGAGGGGCTGGGAGAAGAAACTGTAGTACTGTTGTACAAAAATGAATTAGTAGAGAATTACGCTGACTTATACGAGTTAAAGAAAGAAGATGTTCTAGGTTTAGAACGCATGGGAGAGAAGTCTGCAGATAATCTGATAAAAGGTATAGAAGCTTCTAAACAGGTTCCTTTTGAACGTGTATTATACGCATTAGGGATCCGTTATGTAGGAGAGACTGTGGCTAAAAAGTTAGCAAATCATTATAAGACAATAGATGCTCTGGCAGAAGCTCCGTTAATGGAGTTGATAACAGTAGATGAAATTGGAGAAAGAATAGCACAAAGTGTAATAGACTTCTTTAGTAGTGATATTAATAAAGAAATAATTGCTAGACTAAAGGGATATGGTGTGCAATTTGTGTTAGAAGAAAAGGAATCTACGGTAGTGTCAGATGTTCTTCTAGGACAGACATTAGTGGTATCTGGGGTGTTTGAACAAATGTCTCGCGATGAGATTAAACAAGCTATCGAAGATCATGGAGGAAAAGTAGGAAGTTCTATTACCTCTAAGACTAATTATGTCGTGGCAGGAGATAAAATGGGACCATCTAAGCTAGAAAAAGCAAATAAACTAGGTATTAAAATATTAACAGAAGCGGAGTTTATTGCGTTAATTCAATAATTCGATGTTAAATGTAGTATTACCTAATTAGCTATTTGTTTATCTTTACAAAAACAGTAACTTATATGTGGTTTAATACTTTAAAGAAAAGATCACTTCAAAAAGTAGTAGAAAAGTCAACATTAAAAGCAGTACCGGTCGATTTTAAATATGATTTTAAAGAAATCGGTATTGTAGTAGATAAAGCAGAAGCTAAGGTTATTCCAGATTTAATTAAAAGTTTAGAAAGAAAAGGAATACCTAGTACAAAAATACATTTCTTGGTTTATGCAAAAGATAGCAAGAAGAATAATGAGGAGCACCTGTTTGGGATGAGTGAGTTCACATTAACAGGAGGTATAGAGAATAAAGAAGTCCTTGAGTTTATTGAAAAGAAATGTGATTTGTTGATTAGTTATTATACAAATCAGGCTTTGCCTTTATTATGGGTGACATCAAAGTCTAATGCTATTTTTAAAGTGGGAGTTTCCTCAGAAAATACACAATTGAATCATTTTAGTTTAGCTTTAGAGCGATTAGATGTAGAGAATTTTGTAGACAATTTATTTAAATATATTAACGTTTTTAAAAATTAATAATTAGAAGAACTATGCAATCACTTATTGGTACGGGAGTGGCATTAGTAACGCCATTTAACAGCGATTTTTCTGTAGATGTAGAAGCATTACAGAATTTGGTAGAATTTACAATAGCAGGAGGGGTAGAGTATCTAGTAGTATTAGGAACTACTGGGGAGTCAGCAACTCTTAGTAAGGAAGAAAAACAGTTAGTCAAACGTACCGTAATAAAGGCTAATAAGAAAAGATTGCCATTAGTATTAGGAGTAGGAGGAAATAATACACATGCTGTATTAGATGAATTAACACAGGAGAACTTAGAAGGGTTTGATGCTATATTATCAGTATCACCTTATTATAATAAACCTACACAAGAAGGAATTTATCAGCACTTCAAAATGATTGCTGAGAATAGTCCATTACCTATTATTTTATACAATGTACCTGGTAGAACAGGAAGTAATATGGCAGTAGGGACTGTAGTTCGTTTAGCGAATGAGTTTAAGAATATCATTGGTATAAAAGAGGCAGCGGGAAGTATGGTACAAGGGATGGAGTTAATCCGTCAAAGTACTCGCAAAGACTTTTTAGTAATATCAGGAGATGATGCGATCGCATTGCCTTTGGTGTTAGCAGGAGGAGCTGGAGTTATTTCAGTAATAGGACAAGGTGTTCCTCAAAAGTTTACAGATATGATTCGCCTAGGATTAAAAGGAGATATCAAAGAGGCATTTAAATTACAATATGAATTAATGCCTATTATCGATATGATCTTTGAACAAGGAAACCCTGCTGGAATCAAAGAGATATTAAAGTTAGAAGGAGTGATGCAAAATACGCTTCGTTTGCCATTGGTTAATGTAGATACAGACTTAGCTTCAAGAATCGAAAAAGAAATTAAAATACTGAATTAAAAAAAGAAAGTTATGTTATCAGAAAAATTAGAAAAAGCACTTAATGAGCAGATTAAAATAGAGGGGGATTCTTCTCAGATTTATTTAGAGATGGCTTCTTGGGCAGAGATTCAAGGATTCGAAGGGATTGCTACTTTTATGTTCGCACAATCAGATGAAGAACGTCAACATATGCTTAAATTAGTTAAATATGTAAACCAAAGAGGAGGACAAGCTGTTATCCCTGCTGTGACAAAGCCAGAGTTGGATCACACATCATTTAAAGCGTTGTTTAAGCAATTGTTTGATCATGAGGTGTTTGTTTCAAAAAGCATTAATGAATTAGTACATATAGCTTTAGAAGAGAGAGATTATGCAACTCATAATTTCTTACAGTGGTATGTGTCAGAACAAATAGAAGAAGAAGCTACAGCACGTACAATTCTTGATAAGATAAACCTTATTGGAGATGATAAAGGAGGTTTATATTTATTCGATAATGATATTAAAAACTTTAACCAACAAGCGAATAATAACCCAGCAGTTTAATCGTTTAAGGAATAATGATTTATATGAAAAGATGTCATTTTAGACATCTTTTCTTTTTAATATAAAAAGCTTTTTGTATAATGCAATTATTAATTTAAATTTGCATTTGCTTTTACAGGACTATCTTGGAAATGCTTTTGTCAAAAACAACGAAAAACATTTATGAAAAAATATATCGGTTTATCTATTCTTATGCTTTCAATAGCGAGCTGTGGACCAATGCAAAAGGCTTTGAAATCAGAGGATTATGAATATAAAAAAGAAGTAGCAAATCAGTTTTTTGAGAAAGGGAAATATAGAAATGCTATTCGTCTTTATGAACAATTAGAGACTGTTTATAGAGCGAATCCTAAAGCAGAAGATATGTTTTTTAACTTCGCTGAGGCGACTTATTTGACAAAAGACTATGAATTATCAGGGTTTCGTTTTAAAAACTTTGCGGCTACATATCCAAGAAGTGATAAGCGTGAAGAAGCTCTTTTAAAAGAGATTAAGTCTGGTGTCGCATTATCACCTGTGTACTCTTTAGATCAAAGAGTGACTTATGATGTAATAGATAAATTACAAAAGTTTATTGATCAATATCCTGGTTCTAATTTTGTATTTGAAGCTAATTCAATTATGCAAGAGATGAATGAGAAGATCGAGAGAAAGACTTATGAGAATGCAAAGCAGTTAAATACGATTGGAGATTGGACTAGAAATTACAATGCTGCTATCGTAGCATTAGATAACTTTATCTATGATTATCCAGGTACGAAATATAAGGAAGATGCCTTGTTCTATAAGTTTGATTCAGCTTATAAATTAGCAATGAACAGTGTGCATTATAAAATGGAAGAACGTCTGAATACAGCAAAGTCAATGTACGACGTATTAGTTCGTTTTAATGCAGAAACAAAATACAAAAAGCAAGCAGATGGTATGCTTGAAAATATACAAGAAGAATTAGCAAAATTTTCAAAATAACTTAAGCGAAAGAGATGGATTTAAAGAAAACAAATGCTCCAGTAAACACAATTACTTATAACAAAAGTAAGATTGAAGAGCCTACAGGAAATATTTATGAGGCTATTACTATAATTGCTAAGAGAGCAAACCAAATCAACACAGAAATCAAGAATGAGTTGGTTGACAAGTTGGAAGAGTTCGCTACTTACAATGATAGTTTAGATGAAGTATTTGAAAATAAAGAACAAATAGAAGTATCTAAATTTTATGAAAAATTGCCTAAAGCTCAAGCATTAGCTGTAGAAGAGTGGTTAGAAGGTAAAGTTTCATACAAAGAACAATAGAACATAAATAATACTTAGTGATGTCAAGTTTAGGCGGTAAAAAAATAATACTAGGTGTAACTGGTGGAATTGCCGCGTATAAGACGGCACACTTAGTACGTTTACTTATAAAAGCAGGTGCCGAGGTCCAAGTGATCATGACACCTGCTTCTCATCAATTTGTAACTCCTTATACTTTATCTACTTTATCAAAGAATCCAGCATATACAAATTTCTTCAATGATGCTGGTGAAGGAGGGACATGGAATAATCATGTTGATTTAGCACTCTGGGCTGACCTAATGGTTATAGCTCCTGCGACTGCCAATACATTAGCGAAGATGGCTAATGGATATTGCGATAATCTCTTAATGGCAATCTATCTATCTGCTAAGTGCCCTGTTATGGTAGCACCTGCGATGGACTTAGATATGTATGTGCACCCTACTACAGACCGTAATTTAGCCTTGTTAGAAGGTTATGGTAATCTTATCATTCCTGCTGAGGAAGGTGAATTAGCAAGTGGTTTAGTTGGGAAAGGTCGTATGGCTGAACCTGAGACAATCTTGCAGGCTGTAAAAGATGTGTTGTTAAATAATTTGCCCCTAAAAGGAAGAAAATTATTAATAACTGCGGGGCCTACATACGAACCTATAGATCCTGTGCGTTTTATAGGTAATCATTCTTCTGGAAAAATGGGGTATGATATCGCTCTAGAGGCTGCTAAGCAAGGTGCTGATGTAGTATTAGTATCAGGTCCTAGCAATCAGAAAATAGCGCATGAACGAGTAAAGGTTATCTCGGTTATGTCTGCTATGGAGATGTATGAGGCGTGTCATCAGTATTATGCTGATGTGGATGCTGTGGTTGCCGCTGCTGCAGTAGCAGATTATCGACCTAAAGAAGTAGCTACTGAAAAGATTAAAAAGAACAGTGAAGAGTTTATAATAGAAATGGATAAGAATCCTGATATATTAGCTTCACTAGGTGCTATAAAGAAAGAACAGTTTCTGATAGGTTTTGCACTAGAAACTCAAAATGAGATAGAACACGCAAAAGCTAAAATCAAGAAGAAGAATTTAGATTTAATTGTTTTAAATTCTTTAAAAGATGAAGGAGCAGGTTTTGGAAAACCAACGAATAAGGTTACCTTTATAGATAAAGATTTTAATATAGAACCTAAGGAATTAAAATCTAAAGAAGAAGTAGCTCAGGATATTATATATAAGATAATTAAACATTATGAATAAACTTATTTGGCTTTTTGGTTCGCTTTTTATAGTTCTAAACAGTTATGCTCAGGAGCTTAATGCAATAGTAACGGTTAACCATAGCCAAGTAGGAAATAGTAATCAAGCTTATTTCAAATCACTAGAGAAATCACTTAAAGATTTTATAAACAATACCAGTTGGACATCTAAGAAGTTTTCTCCAGTGGAGAGGATAGATTGTATGTTCTTTCTGAATGTAACTACTTACGGTAATAATACAGTATCTGGAACCCTTCAGGTCAAATCATCTAGACCTGTTTATGGATCTGGATATTCTACACAAGTATTATTGTTCAACGATAAGGATATTGTTTTTAATTATATTGAGTTTGAATCTCTTTATTACAATCCCAATTCATACGACTCTAATTTGACTTCTTTGATAGGATTTTATGCGAATCTAATTATAGGATTGGACGCAGAAACGTTTAGTAAAGGTGGAGGGAGTACTTATTTGCAAACAGCAAATGGTATAGCTTCTATTGCTCAGCAAGGAAATTATAGAGGATGGAAGCAAGGGGATGGTAGTAATACAAGATATTCTTTTATTAGTGATTTAGCTTCGGGAGTTGGAGAGGCTTATAAAGATGCTTTATATAAATATCACCGTTTAGGATTAGATCGTATGAGTGATAATGTAGCGGATGGAAGAGATGGTATTCTGCAAGCTTTAACAGCTTTAGAAGGTTTTAATTCTACTCGACCAAATTCTTTTCTGACACGTGTTTTCTTTGATTCTAAAACAGATGAGTTGATAGGTGTTTATGGTGGAGTGACAGATAAAAATAAGAAACGTGTAGTGGAATTATTGAATAAATTAGCTCCATTAAATGGATTAAAATGGAATAGTCTTTAGTTCTAAAATTAAGTTATATGCTTATATCATTAACAATCAAAAACTTTGCACTTATTGATACATTAGAAATAGATTTTTCTGATGGCTTTTCTATTATTACAGGTGAAACAGGAGCTGGTAAGTCTATTGTGTTAGGTGCATTAGGTTTGTTACAAGGAAAACGTGCTGATTTATCTTCTCTAAAGGATAAAGAAGTGAAGTGTGTTATAGAAGGTCATTTTAGTATTGGTAAATATGGATTGAAGGATTTATTCAATGAGTTAGAATTAGAATATGAAGATGTGACGATTATAAGAAGGGAGATTTCTCCTTCTGGTAAATCTAGAGCCTTTGTAAATGATAGCCCTGTTAATTTATCTGATTTGCAACAATTAACAGAACACTTAATAGATATACATTCCCAACATCAAACAATGGAATTGTCTGATGAAAATTACCAAATGCAAATTGTTGATGCAGTTGCAAGTAATAGCAATATTTTAGAGGAGTATAAAGGACATTTAGTATTATACAAGAAAGCCCAAACACAATTAAGAAGTTTACAACAACAACAGGCTGATTTAATCAAAGAACAAGATTATAATGCTTTTCTTTTAGAAGAGTTGATTCAAGGTAACCTTGATGGATTAGATCAACAAGAATTAGAGCAAGAGTACGAAAAACTGAATAATGTTGAGTTTGTAAGAGAAAGCTTTGGACAATCAATTAATCTTTTGGCAGACGATGAAGTAGGGGCGGTTTATAGATTGAAGGAGGTAAAGCAATTATTACAGAAAACGAGTACCATTTCTAAAGATTATGAAGAGTTATATACTCGTATTAGTAGTGTAGAAATAGAGCTGAAAGATCTGTCTGATGAGATAGAACGCCAATTAGATAATGTGTCTGCAGATTCTGAACAATTAGATTTAATTAATGATCGCTTACAATTACTATATAATCTACAGAGAAAACATCAAGTAGCTACTGTAGAAGAATTATTAGCTATTAGAAGTGAACTGGAAGAGAAAGTAGATCTAGCTAGTGGAATAGACGATAAAATAAGCTCATTAGAAAGAGAAATTGATAAGTTAAGTGTTGTTTTACACGAAGTAGGAGATAAGCTCTCAGAATCGAGAATAAAGGCTGTTCCTGTTTTAGTCAAACAACTATTAGAGATATTGTCATTAGTAGGAATACCTAATGCCAACTTCAAGTTTGACTTCACTGTATCCAAGAATTTTTTAGCTAATGGGAAAGATGAGTTACAACTGTTGTTTTCTGCTAATAAAGGAATGGATTTCGGTGTGCTAAAGAAAGTTGCTTCAGGAGGAGAATTGTCTAGAATTATGTTAGCGATAAAAGCAATATTAGCTAGGTATTCTAATTTGCCTACTATTATCTTTGATGAGATAGATACTGGGGTTTCTGGAGAAGTAGCTGATAAGATGGGAGTGATTATGAAAGATATGAGTACTCATATGCAGGTGTTTGCTATTACGCATTTACCTCAGATAGCAGCAAAAGGGAAGCAACATTATAAAGTGTACAAAACATCTGATGACGAAACGACTACTTCACAATTGACATTATTAGATTATGAGAGTAGAGTGAAAGAGATAGCACAGATGTTATCAGGGAAAGATATTAGTGATTCTGCTTTAGTTCATGCTAAAGAGTTATTATCAAAATAGAAAAAGCCATCACATGATGGCTTTTTTATTTACGGTTTAGGTTGTTCAAAAATAGTGTGATATATAGTTTGCTTCTCAGTTACTCTAAAGTATCCTAGTGCTTCTTTATCAGGTGTAGTAAGGTTTTTGACATTCCCCTTTATTTTAGAAATAGGTGTCTGAAAAGGACCTCCTCCATTGTTTAAAGCATCAGTTATAAGCCACATATAATCATAATAGTTTCTAGAGATTTGATGTAGATCTATTTGTATCTTGTCACCAGGTTCATAATCTTTGTCTGTTGATATGTCTTCTATTAGTTTACCTTTAGAGAACTCGTTAGAACGAACACTTAAGGCAGGTCTTTTATTTTCCCAAAGTAAATTAGTGTAATAATAATTTAATTTATTATCACCTTTATCTGTATCTTGAAAGTAAATTCTAATCGTATAATAGTAATCATTAAAGAACTTTTCTCTTCTTTGTTCTAACCTTTCTATTTTAGGAGTTTCAACTAACCTTTCGGTTGCTTCATAAATATCATTATCATACTCTATGTGTAATTTATATTTATTTTTCACAAAGTCTTTTTTAATAGAAGTAGAGATATATCTTCCAGTCTTATTGAGTTCTTTGAACTGATGTTTAGTTCCTTTTTCGTCTTCTACCCATACTGTTGCATTATGGACTTTAGGTGCTTGTGGATTATAAAAATCTGTAGTCAAAGATAGATTGATACTTAGGGTATCTTGTTTGTTCTCTGCATCAAAATCGAGATTACCTTCAACAACTAATCTTGGAGGTGCTGTTGGTAAGTCTATATCTATTACATGCTCACAAGAAGTAAGGTATAATAGAATAGAGAGTATACTTATATATTTGAGAATATTCATTTGATTAGAATTTAAAGTTATAGGTTACACTTGGAACCATTCCGAAAATAGACATTTTAACAGCTTCATTCTGTCCTCTGTGATCTTTGTGTTCACGGAATGATATAGAAGCGGCATTGGCTCTTCCATAAAGATTATATATGCCGAATACCCATTCACTTTGCCACTTTCTACTTGTGTTTTTTGTAGGGGTATAAGTTGCTGATACGTCTAAGTGATGATAAGCAGGTAGGCTGTAAGCACCTCTTTTCCCAAAATTAGGAACACTCTGACCTAAATAGTCATATCTTCCTTCTGGGTAAGATGTTGGTCGTCCTGATTGTAAGGTAAAGCTAGCGCTAAGATCCCACTTCTTGTTTAATTGGTACATAGCCGTAACAGAAAAGTCATGTGTTTTATCATAAGCAGTTCTATACCATTGACCATTATTTATTCCTGGCTCATCTGGTGTTCTACCAGGTGTTCTCTGCTCTGATTTTGCTAAGGTGTAGGATACCCATCCTGTAAGTCTACCTAGATTCTTACGCACCAATAGCTCTAGTCCGTATGCTCTAGATTCACCACTAAGTATTACGCGTTCTAAAGCATCATTACCTATCAGTTGTGCACCATCTATATAATCTACTCTGTTATCTCCTTTTTTATAGTAAACCTCTGTTTCTAAACTATATTTTCCTTCTTTAAAGTTTCTGAAGTATCCTAATGCAACTTGATCAACGAGTTCTGGCTTGATATATTTACTACTTGGTGTCCAGATATCTAATGGAGTTGGTGCTGCCGTATTAGACATTAAATGAAGATACTGAGCCATTCTATTATAACTAGCTTTAATAGATTGATCATCATTAATAATATAAGCAATGCCGAAGCGTGGTTCAAAATTATTGTAGTTTTGAATACTCTTACCTCTATTATAAGATTCAGTCCCTATGATATCTGCCATCTTGTATAAACCTAGTTCAGAGTCATATCTTACAGGTTGATTGTTTTGATATAGATTGATATTTTCTTTTCCTAGATTAGTAAATGTAGAAAACCTAGCCCCATAGTTTAAATTGAAATGTTGACCAATACTCTGTTCTGCTTCTAAATAAACACCTCCTTCAAAAGCGTATTTAGAATCTATCTTCTTATAGATAATAGATGAGTCTGGTTTTGTTGGCTTAATTACTCCTGGAGAAAAATCATAGTAAAGACCACTTACTCCATATTTTAATTGAAGATTACTATGGATGTCATGAGTTAGATCATATTTTAATGAGTAACTTTTAATATCAGAATCCCATTTAAAGCCAGTTATTTCCATATCTAGACCATATACATAGTCACTGTATGAAGTGGTAAGTTTACTACTTAGATTATCTGAGAATAAATGATGCCATTGAAGATTTAAAATTGAGTTTCCAAAGGTGTTCTTTAATAACTGACTAAAACTAAATACATCTCGTCCGAAATAACCAGATAAGGTTAGTTTATTGTTTTCGTTTAAATCAAAGTTTAATTTAGTGTTTAAATCATAAAAATAAGCAGAGTTCTTATTGTCTGTTAACTTTAGGAATAAATGTGCATACGAGGCTCTTCCTGCTACTAAGAAGGAAGATTTTCCTTTCTGCATAGGGCCTTCTGCCATTAATCTACTAGAGATAACTCCTATACCTCCTGTGCCATGAAACTCCTCAGTATTACCATTTTTTTGGAATACTTCTAATACAGAAGAAGCTCGTCCTCCAAATCTAGCTGGTATTCCTCCTTTGTATAGCTTGATGTCTTGAAGTGCGTCTGAATTAAACACTGAGAAGAAACCAAATAGGTGAGAAGAGCTAAAAACATTTGCATCATCTAAAAGTACTAAGTTCTGTCCTGCACTTCCGCCTCGCACATTAAATCCTGACGCTCCTTCACCCGCATTTGTTACACCAGGGAGTTGTAAGATAGACTTTAAAACATCTGTTTCGCCTAGTACAACAGGCATTTTTTTAACTTCCTCTATAGATAATTTATTGACACTCATCTCTGGTGTTCTAATGTCTGCTTTTGTAGAGTTCTTTACTATGACTACTTCGTCTAATTGTGCAGTGTCAGGTTTTAGGATGATTTTTACTGTATTATCTTTAGTTGTGTCTATATTAGCATGATGATTAGTGTAACCTAAGTATGATACTAGAATATTATACTGTCCTGATGGAATAGAGATACTAAACTCTCCTAACTCATTAGTGGTAGTAGCTAGATCTAATTCTTTTATATAGACAGTAGCTCCTATAAGGGGAGAGTTTTTATCTAGTACCTTTCCTTTTAATATTGTTTGTACTTGTTCATTTATGACATTAGCCATCGTATGCTGTACATGAAAAGGAATTGTAGATACGTAGAAACTCAGTCCCAATAAATAATTGGTAAACTTTTTGTGATTAATCATTCGTTTATCTTATTATGTTTCAATGCAAAAATAGATAAGTAATTATTGCTATTTGTTTAATTAAACGCTGATGAAGTAGCTATTATTTTAATGGCTTTCAAATAAATAGTAATGAAAGGATAATGATATTATTAATGATTCTTTACATTTGTTTGTATGAAGTCACTATGGAAATTTTATTCTAATTTTTGGTTGAGGAATGTGTCGGTTATCATTCTACTTCTTAGTGTATTTACATTCGTCGCTTCTGTAGATAAGAGTGATCGCTCATTATCTGAGATTTGGGAAGAGTTAGTGCCTTCTTTCTTTATAGTATATGGTTGTATTTTAATTAGTAATATTTTGCTGATTAAGAGATATATGATTACCAAACGATACAATATTTTTTTACCATTATTTACTATCTATTGGATTGTTGTTCTAATTGGTACTGGGTTGTTAAATATGCTTATAGATGGATTTGATTCTTGGTTAAGTGAAATTCTCAATACTATATTTTTAATGTTTTTAGGCTCTGGAACTTATTTTATTCATTTATGGGTGTTTAATGATATTACAGTTCGTGAAAAGCGTTTGGTAAATACTGTAGCTGAGTTAGACTTCCTCAAGATGCAGTTAAACCCACATTTCCTTTTAAACGCAATGAATAATTTATATGGGGAGGCTTTAACGAATCCAAGGGAAACGCCTGAGCGGATTTTGCAATTATCACATTTATTGAGATATCAATTAGAAGCAACCAAAAGAGAATTTGTTTCTTTAGATCAAGAAATAGAATTTTTAAAAGAATATTTTAATTACTATAAGTTTAGGACAAACGATTTAGTCGTAGATATAAAATATGAAGGGGATATTGAGAAGTTTCAAGTGCCTCCACTTTTGTATTTTAGTTTGGTTGAAAATGCGATAAAATTTGCTTTACAAACTGAATTTCCTTTTATAAAATTAAGAGGATATGCTAGAGATAATCATTTGCTGTTCGAATTAGAAAACAGTTGTTTGCCTGACGAAATGTTGCAAAAAGGAACAGGTGTTGGGCTTTTAAATCTAGAAAGAAGACTAGAAGTCTCCCAGTTGAGATATAAATTTACAAAGAACAAATCAAAGTATTATTATAAAACCACTTTAGAATTATGGGAATTACCTACCAGTGTTTAATAGTAGATGATGAGAAACCTGCACATCAGGTGCTTTTAAGTCATATTAAGCAATGCGATGATTTAGAATGTATAGGGCATGCTTATAGTGGAAAAGAAGCTTTAACTTTTTTACAAAGTAATGAAGTAGATATATTATTCTTAGATATTAATATGCCTTTAGTATCAGGATTAGAGTTGCTAGAAATGTTACCTATTAAGCCTACTACGATTGTGACTACAGCGTATTCAGAATTTGCATTAGAATCTTATCAGAATGATGCAGTCGACTATTTATTAAAACCAATAGCTTTTAGTAAGTTCCTTAAAGCAGTTGTAAAAGCAAAGGTATTCTGTAAGGATAGAAAAGAAAATAATCGCAAGAGCGAACTTCAAAAAGTATTAATAAAAGAAGATGGCTTTGATTATTTTATAGAAATGTCAGATATCATGTATGTTGAAAGTGCAGGTAATTATATCAAGATATTTACTAAAAGTAGGCGTAAGAGTTACTTTGTATATGGGTCGCTAGTAGGGTTTAAAACAGAATTAATAGGAGATAACTTTGTTCAGGTACATCGTTCTTTTATTATTAATAAAGAGTGTATAAAAGAGCGATTTATGAGTAAAGTCATTTTAATGAATGGCGATGAAGTGCCTATTGGGCGTAAGTATCAAATTTTATTAGATCAATAAAAGAGAGTATAAAAAAAGGTCATCAGTTAACTGATGACCTTTTTTAGTATATCGATGCTATATTAGATAGTGTCAATAATTTGGTTTAAAGTAGCACTTGGACGCATAGCTTTAGCTGTGTCAGCTACATTTGATTGGTAATAACCACCGATGTTTTGAGCTTTACCTTGAGAAGCGATTAACTCTTCGTTGATTTTAGCTTCAGCTTCAGTCATTGCTTTTGCGATAGGAGCAAATTTAGCTTGTAACTCAGCATCTTTAGATTGGTTAGCTAATGCTTCTGCCCAATACATTGCTAAGTAGAAGTGAGAACCACGATTATCGATAGATCCAACTCTACGAGCAGGTGATTTATCATTGTCTAAGAACTTAGCAGTAGCTTCGTCTAATGTCTCAGCTAATACCATCGCTTTAGGGTTGTTTTGAGTTTGGCTTAAGTGTTCGAATGAAGCACCTAGAGCTAAGAACTCTCCTAAAGAATCCCAACGTAAATATCCTTCTTCAATGAATTGTTCGATATGTTTAGGTGCAGAACCTCCTGCTCCAGTTTCGAATAATCCACCACCATTCATTAATGGAACGATAGATAACATCTTAGCTGAAGTACCTACTTCTAAGATTGGGAATAAATCTGTTAAGTAATCACGTAATACATTTCCTGTTACAGAGATTGTATCTAGACCTTGACGGATTCTTTCTACAGATACTTTAGTAGCTTCTACTGGGTTTAAGATTCTGATATCTAATCCAGTAGTATCGTGATCTTTTAAGTATGTATTTACTTTAGCGATGATTTCTCTATCATGAGCTCTATTCTCATCTAACCAGAAGATAGCAGGAGTATCAGATAAACGAGAACGGTTAACAGCTAGTTTAACCCAGTCTTGGATAGGAGCGTCTTTAGTTTGACACATTCTGAATATATCTCCAGCTTCTACATTTTGTTCGAAGAAGATATTTCCTTTATCATCAGATACGCGGATTACTCCATTTGTATCAGCTTGGAATGTTTTGTCATGAGAACCATATTCTTCCGCTTTTTGAGCCATAAGACCTACGTTAGGAACAGATCCCATAGTAGTAGGGTTATAAGCACCATTAGCTTTACAGTCTTCGATTACAGTTTGGTATACACCAGCGTAACAACGGTCTGGAATGATAGCTAAAGTATCTTGTGATTTTCCTTCAGCATTCCACATTTGTCCTGAAGTACGGATCATAGCTGGCATAGAAGCATCTACGATAACGTCAGAAGGAACGTGTAAGTTAGTGATACCTTTATCAGAGTTCACCATTGCGATAGCAGGACCATTAGCAATAGCAGCATCAATAGCAGCTTTTACTTCAGCTTCTTGAGCATGTCCAGCTAATTTAGCGTATAAATCACCTAATCCATTATTTGGGATAATACCTAATTCTGCAAATAAAGTAGCATATTTAGCATATACTTCTTTGAAGTAAACTTCTACTACAGCACCGAAGATGATAGGGTCAGAAACCTTCATCATTGTCGCTTTTAAGTGAGTAGAGAATAAGATACCTTTTGCCTTAGCTTCTTCTTTACATTCAGAAACGAACGCTTTTAATTTATTTACGTTTAGTACAGATGAGTCAATGATTTCACCTTTTAATAAAGGAGCGTAATCTTTTAATAATTTAATAGCACCATCAGTACCTACAAATTCGATTTTATATTTACAGTTATCAGCTATAGTTACTGATTTTTCACTACCATAAAAATCACCTTCAGACATAGAAGCTACTCTTGTTTTAGAATCAGCTGACCATGCTCCCATTGAGTGTGGGTGTTTTTTAGCATAGTTTTTAACTGCTTTAGGAGCTCTACGATCTGAATTTCCTTCACGTAACACAGGGTTTACAGCAGAACCTAAGATTTTAGCATATCTAGCTTTAATCTCTTTTTCTTCTTCAGTCTTAGCATCTGCAGTATAGTTAGGCACAGCATAACCATGAACTTGCAATTCTTTAATAGCAGCATTTAACTGAGGAATAGAAGCAGAGATGTTTGGAAGTTTAATGATATTAGCTTCTGGAGTCTTCGCTAATTCTCCTAATTCTGCTAATGCATCACCGATTCTTTGCTCTTCTTTTAAGAACTCAGAGAAAGTTGCAAGAATACGTCCTGCTAAAGATATATCTCTTGTTTCAACATCTATACTTGCTGTTTTAGCAAATGCTTGTACAATAGGTAAGAACGAATACGTAGCTAACATTGGAGCCTCGTCTGTAAACGTGTAAAGGATTTTAGATTTTTGTGTCATTTTTTATTTACTTTAAATGAAAACAATATTATCGTTAAATATATTTTGTTTAAAACTTGAAATTTATATAGCAAATATACTAAATATGTATGTTATTGTTTAGGCTTAATACCCTTTTTAGAGTTGAATTACGAATTTGATAATTCAGACTTTTTATATTTCTGTTTTAGTACATTTTGATATAATATTTTATCATATTAATGAAAAAGGTCACCCTATAAAAGAGTGACCTTTGTTCTTATTTTAGATTTATTAGTTTTTTCCACCAAGGGCGTTTGTCTACTTCTAGATCTTGGCCATATCCATAACCATATCCGTATCCATAACCATATCCTTTGTTTGTCTCAGTATCATTTAAGATAATTGACATATTCGGAAGTTTACCTTCTTTGTGTAAGTCATTAGGTAATTTAAGCATACGTTTGTCTAGGTAGTTTGCTCTCGCTACGTAGATGAACGTATCAGCATATTTCGCGATTAACAAGGTATCTGTAACTAAACTAACTGGGGCTGTATCTACGATGATATAGTCATATTGTTTTTTAAGAGTCTCAAACATATCTCCTATTCTATCTCCCATTAATAGTTCTGCTGGGTTAGGTGGAATAGTACCTGCTGGTAAAGCATACATATTTTCATAACCATCTATTTTTACAACATACTGGTTGATATCGTCCTCTTTTCTTAATAAGTAGTCAGATACGCCTTTAGTAGGAAGCATGATATAATCATCTAATCTAGGGTTACGAATATCTAATCCGATAAGAAGAGTTCGTTTACCTGATAATGCAATTGTAGCTGCAATATTTACAGATGTAAATGTTTTACCTTCTTTAGGGAATGTAGAAGTTAAGAATATCATCTTAGCATTACCTTCCTGTACATCACTTAGCATAAACTCAAGGTTCGTTCTAACGATACGAAGAGCTTCAGCAGTACTCGTTCTACTCGCAATATTAACGATTTTGGAATTATCGTTAGAGTGTGGTATATCACCTAAGAATGGAACTTGAGTATTTTCTTCAATGTCTAATCTAGTCTTAACCTTAGTATCTAATAAGCTACGTAAGTAGATTAAAGCAAATGGTATTAATCCTCCCATGATAAGAGCGGCTAATAAGATAATTGCTTTTTTAGGAGCTACTGGTTTATCACTACTCTTAGCTACATCGATTATTTTAGCATTTTGTTCTGTTGCTGCTAAAGCGATTGCAGTTTCCTCTCTTTTTTGGAATAAGTATAAATAGATAGCCTCTTTTACCTTTTGCTGTCTATCGATGATTCTGAACTCTCTTTCTTGTTTTGGTACAAGAGATAGTTTAGATTTTAATTCAGATTCTTTAGACGCTA
Organism: Myroides sp.; assembly: GCF_032073645.1. Classification (NCBI taxonomy): domain Bacteria; kingdom Pseudomonadati; phylum Bacteroidota; class Flavobacteriia; order Flavobacteriales; family Flavobacteriaceae; genus Myroides; species Myroides sp. The sequence goes on along the minus strand of NZ_DAMANB010000016.1, from coordinate 11,463 downwards.
ACTCTCTACGTGTAATTTTTAGATTGCTCTCGGCTCTTAGAAGGCTTTCTAATACAGAAGCTTTCATAGAGTTGATTTGATCGTCTAATTTAACGATAGCCGGGTTAAGCTTAGTTGTACTAGTACTTAACTTATTTCTTTCTAATACTAATTTATTATATTGATCAATTAAGCTGTTAGAGCTAACATCTGTCGATACTATATTACCAGGAAGTAATTCGTTTGGTTTGCTGCTTTTTAAGAACTCTATTAGAGAAGAGATAACTTTTAATTCGGTTTCATTACTAATGATTTGTTTTTCATAAACATTAGCATTCTCTAAGTGAATTTTTAATTCTGTAGGAATATCAGTAATGCTATTTCTAGCTTTATATCCCTCTACGTTCTTTTCTACATCACCTAGTTCATCAGTAATCAGGACTAGACGAGAGTCGATGAACTCTGAAGTTTTCTCTGAGATAAAACGTTTATCAGCTATAGCACCATCATTGTACAAAGTAATCAATGTGTTTAAATAATCTTTTGCTTTCGCTGGCGTAGCGTTTAACAATGATAATTCAAGCACAGTAGAGAACTTATCAGTAGGAGCTATTTTTACCTCTTTTACGTAATAATCAACGACTTTTTGGATAGGTTTTACTTGTACTAGTATTTCATTTACAGTTTCTTCACCACCTTCTTTTTTAAGAGCATCTAGTGTTCCTGTTTTTTTAGGAACATTCTTAGTTACGATAAGTTTACCTAATATAGTAGAAATAGGTTCATCATATTTAAAAGTACCTAATTCTTCTTCCTCATCATTTAATAACAAGAAAGACGATTCAGTTCTATCTTTAACAATAAATGAATACTCGATATCATCAAAGTCAAAAACACGCTCTACAAAGTTGATAGAAACAGGACTATTACCATATAAATCCTTTTTTACAAATCTATCGTTATTGATTAAAGCTATATTTAATTGTAATCTTCTAACTGTTCTTTCTGCAAGACTTCTTGATTGTAGTACTTGTGTCTCGTTTTCTACATTACTTTTACCACCAGAGAACATCCCTAAGTCAGCGAATGCTGCCATTTCAGACGCTATTCCACCACCTCTTTTTTCATCTTTTACAATGATAGAAGTATTGATAGAATATATCTTCTGGCTATAACGTAAATAAACGAAAGCTAAAGCTACAGTAATAAAAACACTTAATACAAACCATCTCCAGTGAACTAAATATTTCTCTAGTTCTTCTCGTATGTTTATATTAGAGTTTTCTTGATTGTCAAATTTGTTTTCCATTTTTCTATTTTGTAGCAAGTGCTATTACAGTTACTAAAAGTGATAATGCAGATAATCCTAAACTTAAGTTAGGTCCTACTACAGAAGAGTTTACTCTTGTTTTGTTAGGCTCTACATATACAATATCGTTTTGATTTAAATAATAGTATGGAGATACCATAAAGTCCGCTTTAGTCATGTCTACACGGATAGGAACTCTTCTTCCATCTATTTCTCTTATCAGTAATATATTGTCTCTTTTTCCATATACTGTTAGGTCACCAGATAATGCTATTGCTTCAGCTAATGTAAGTCTCTCACTATTGATAGTGTGTACACCTGGCTTATTTACCTCCCCTTGTACTGTCACTTTGTAGTTCATGATTCTCATGTTGACAATAGGGTTATTGATATATTGGCTTATTTGTTTTGACAGTATTTCTACAGCTTCTTTTTTGCTTTTACCACCTACTTTAATAGTTCCTAATACAGGGAATTCTATATTCCCATCACTATCTACTAAGTATAAGTGTTGAGTCATAGTACCACTACCAGCAGGATTGTTAGGGTTTGTAGTCATTGTATTAGCTAAGTTAAACGGAGCAGCTGCTTCAGGATCTTCAGCAGATACAATGATCATTAGCAAATCATCTGCTCTTAAACGAGTCTCAAATTTATTATCATTAGACTCTTTTAGTAATACATCCTCAACGTTTTGGTAGTATACAACACTCTCTCTAGATGCACACGAACCTAGCAATAGCATAGTGCAGAAGAAAAGTGATAGTTTTAGCGCAATTATATTTTTCATTGTTATTTTTTTGCAAATATATAGTTTCTAAATAGTCAAAAAAAAGAGTTTTACTATTTAAAGTGTCAAATATAGTTTTTTCTGAGTAGAGACAAAATGTTACTTTCATAAAAAGTATAGTGTTTTTAGGATAATTCACGTTTTTTCTAATTATAAAAAACACAATAATCTCAGAAATTAAAAGAACTATAAATAATAACTGTTAAATATGTAAAAGTGGCTTTTGATTCTTATTTAGAACGTTAGTTTCTTTTTACGTAGCTCGAAGTTCTGACCTAAGTAGACTTTTCGTACCATTTCGTCTTCTGCTAGCTCTTCTGGAACACCTGCTTTTAAGATACCTCCTTCGAACATAAGATACGTTTTGTCTGTAATAGCAAGAGTCTCTTGAACGTTGTGATCTGTAATAAGGATACCAATGTTTTTGTTTTTTAAGTTCGCAACGATTTTTTGGATATCTTCTACTGCCACAGGGTCAACTCCCGCGAAGGGTTCATCTAGAAGAATAAACTTAGGATCAGTAGCTAATGCTCTAGCGATTTCTGTACGTCTTCTTTCTCCTCCAGATAGTACATCTCCTCGGTTAGTACGTACATGGTTTAAGTTGAACTCTTCTATTAGAGATTCCATTTTCGCCTCTTGTTCTTTTTTAGAGAGTTTCGTTAGTTGTAGTACACTTAGGATGTTGTCCTCTATACTTAGTTTTCTAAAGATAGAAGCCTCTTGTGCTAAGTACCCGATACCATGTTGTGCACGTTTATACATCGGGAAGTCTGTTATATCCGTATTATCTAAATATATATTTCCACTGTTAGGTTTTACTAATCCTACGATCATATAGAATGATGTAGTTTTACCAGCACCATTTGGCCCTAGTAGTCCTACGATCTCTCCTTGATTAACCTCTACTGATATACCTTTAACAACTTTGCGTTTTTTGTACATCTTAATTAAATTATCAGCTCTTAATTTCATGATTTTAAAATATGAGATTAGTCAATTTGTTTTGTTTTACTTGCTTCTATCTTCTTATTCTTTTTGTGTACGAAGAGAGAGATATAAATACTCACTTCGTATAGAATAAGTAATGGAATAGATACTATAATCTGGCTTACTACATCTGGTGGAGTTATTACAGCTGCGATGATTAATATTAATACGATAGCGTACTTTCTATAGTCTCTTAAGAACTGTGGTGTAACTAAGTCTAACACAGATAGGAAGTAAATAATAATCGGTAATTCGAATACTAAACCACATGCTATAGATGTCGTTTTTACAAGACCTATATAAGAGTTGATATCTATCTGGTTTTTAACGATATCACTTACCTGTAAATTCGCAAGGAAATTAATAGATAGTGGAGTGATAACGTAGTATCCAAATACTACTCCCATAAAGAATAATAAAGAAGATACAACGATAAATAGTTTAGCGTATTTCTTTTCTTTTGTATAAAGTGCTGGGCTGATGAATTTCCATATTTCCCAAAGAATGAAAGGAACTGCAATAATAAAACCTGCAGAAATACAAGTCCAAATTAATACAGAGAATTGTCCATCCATCGTTCTATTCTGAATCTCGAAGGGTAAGTCTTGTAAACAAAAACTTCTATCGAAATCAAAACGTTGTGCTATTTTACAAAAGAATTGATAGGTAACGAAATCACTTCTTTTTGGTGCGAAGATGATTTTGTCAAAAATAAAATCACTAAAAATAAAAGCGACTGCCCCTCCTCCTAGTATAAATGCTGAAGATCTAACTAATAACCATCTTAGTTCTTCTAAGTGGTCTAGGAAAGACATTTCCTTTTTTGATTTATCTGAGTTTGCCATATTTATACGATCCCTTCTTTTAATATATCATGTAGGTGGATTACGCCTACGTATTTGTTGTTTTGTGTCACTAGTAATTGCGTGATAGAGTTGTCCTCTAATATAGACAGTGCCTTAGATACGTGCTCAGAACTCTCTATTGATTTAGGGTTGATAGACATAATGTCTTTTGCCTTATAATCGTTTAGATTACTACTTTTTTGTAGCATACGGCGCAAGTCTCCATCTGTTATGATTCCTATGATTTGCTCATTATCTACTACTGCAGTTACTCCTAAGCGTTTCTCTGATATCTCTACGATTACTTCTTGGATAGAAGAGTCTGGAGATACCGCAGGTTTGTTTTCGCTTTTTAGTATGTTTTGCACCAAAAGTAACAATTTTTTACCTAATGCTCCACCTGGATGGTACATTGCGAAGTCTTCTGCAGTGAAGTTTCTCAATTCTATAAGACAAGCTGCTAAGGCATCTCCTAAAACTAGCTGAGCAGTGGTACTGTTCATAGGCGCTAGATTATTCTGTTCTGCCTCATGGTCTATTTTAGATAATAGGATATAGTCAGCACTTTTTGCTAAAAACGAGTTCTCATTAGCTGTGATAGCAATAAGCGTATTGTTGTGTCTTTTAAGGATAGGTGCTAATACTTTTATTTCTGGGCTATTACCACTATTAGAGATACAGATGATACAGTCTCCTGGTTGGATTAGACCTAGATCTCCATGCATTGCCTCTGCAGCATGCATATGGATAGATGGCGTTCCAGTAGAATTGAATGTTGCTACTATTTTTGCTCCAATTAGTGAACTTTTGCCTATTCCTGTCACAATTATTCGCCCCTTGCAGTTGAAAATCGCTTTAACAGTTTTTTCAAAATCGTCCGTTAGATAATCGATTAGTTTTTTAATGCTTTCACTCTCAGAAAGTAAAGTATTCTTGGCGGTGTTTAATATGTTAATTGATGTATTCAAAATGAGCGAATGTTAAATATTATGATTGAACTAAAGAAATTTTGTACCTTTAGGTACTGCAAATTTATGTAAAATACCATACAAAAATAATGAAATCAACTGAAATTGACTTGCACAAAGAGTTAAAGAGATTTTTTGGATTTTCTCAATTCAAAGGTCTTCAGGAAGATGTGGTCAAAAGTATTATTTCTGGACACAATACTTTTGTGATTATGCCGACTGGAGGAGGGAAGTCTCTTTGTTATCAATTACCTGCATTGGTGTTAGAGGGAACTGCTATTGTTGTTTCACCGTTAATTGCTTTGATGAAGAATCAAGTAGATGCTATTAGAAGTTTATCTTCAGAGCATGGTGTGGCTCATGTGCTTAATTCATCTCTTACGAAGACTGAGATAGCTCAGGTAAAGGAAGACATTAAAAGTGGGATTACAAAGTTGCTATACGTAGCACCTGAATCTTTAACTAAGGAAGAGTATGTTAGCTTTTTACAAGGGGAAAAATTATCTTTTGTAGCTATTGACGAGGCCCATTGTATTTCTGAATGGGGACATGACTTTAGACCAGAGTATAGAAATCTGCGCAACATTATTAGAAGTCTTGGTGATATACCTATTATAGGACTGACTGCAACAGCCACTCCTAAAGTACAAGAGGATATCTTAAAAAACTTAGAAATTCCAAACGCGAATACCTTCAAAGCATCGTTTAATAGACCTAACTTATTCTATGAGATACGTCCTAAAACGAAAAATGTAGAGACGGATATTATTCGCTTTATTAAACAACACCAAGGAAAGTCAGGAGTGATCTACTGTCTAAGTAGAAAGAAAGTAGAAGAAATCGCAAATGTACTTCAGGTAAATGGGATCAGTGCTGTGCCTTATCACGCAGGACTAGATGCCAAGACCCGTGCTAAACATCAAGATATGTTCTTAATGGAGGATGTAGATGTAGTAGTAGCTACTATCGCATTCGGTATGGGGATAGATAAGCCAGATGTACGCTATGTAATACACCATGATATTCCTAAATCATTAGAAAGTTATTATCAAGAGACGGGTAGAGCTGGACGTGATGGAGGTGAAGGACACTGTCTAGCCTATTACTCATATAAAGATATAGAGAAGCTTGAGAAGTTTATGGCTGGTAAGCCTGTCGCTGAGCAAGAGATAGGGTATGCATTATTACAAGAAGTAGTAGCGTATGCTGAAACATCGATGTCTAGAAGAAAATTTATCCTGCATTATTTCGGAGAAGAATTTGACGAAGTCAATGGCGAAGGGGCTGATATGGATGATAATATCCGTAATCCTAAGACTAAAGTAGAAGCTAAAGATAGTGTAGTTCAATTATTGAAAGTAATTAGAGACACGAAACAATCTTATAAGACGAAAGAAATAGTATTCACTCTACTTGGGAAAATCAATGCATTGTTAAAAGTAAATAAGACAGATACATTAGACTTTTTCGGTTGTGGTAAGGATCACGATGAGAAGTACTGGATAGCTCTTATTAGACAAGTATTAGTAGCAGACTTATTGCGCAAAGATATTGAAGCTTATGGAGTGTTAAAACTGACAGAAGCTGGGCTACAGTTTATAGATAATCCTAAGTCATTTATGATGACTGAAGATCACGAATATTCTGATGCTGAAAATGATTTGGATGTGATCGCTAGTAAAGCTAGTCTAGTGATAGACGAGGCTCTGATCGGTATCCTAAAAGATCTGCGTAAGAAAGTAGCGAAGAAATATGGTGTACCTCCATTCGTAGTATTCCAAGACCCTTCATTAGAGGAGATGGGGCTTAAGTATCCAGTTACTCTAGAGGAGATGTCTAATATTATAGGAGTAAGTGAAGGTAAGGCTAAGAAATATGGTAAGGAGTTCGTAGATGTGATTAGTAAGTATGTAGAAGATAATGATATCATCAGACCTGATGATTTAGTTGTTAAATCTACAGGTGCTAATTCCGCATTAAAACTTTATATTATTCAGAATGTAGATAGAAAGTTATCTTTATCGGATATAGCGAGTGCTAAAGGATTAGATATGGATGGTCTGCTAAAAGAGATGGAGCAGATCGTATATTCTGGTACGAAGTTGAATATATCATATTGGATAGATGATGTCTTAGACGAAGATCAGCAAGAAGAAATCTATGATTACTTTATGGAATCAGAGACAGATAATATTAAGGCTGCGATGACTGAGTTTGACGGAGATTATGATACTGAAGAGTTGCGATTAATGCGTATTCAGTTTATTAGTAAAGAAGCGAACTAGTTCATAGTAGAAATAGAACAATTAAAATCTTCAGTAGGTGACTACTGAGGGTTTTTTTATATACTCTTTTTAAAAATATGGAAAAAATATTTAAATCGTGTTTTAGACGATCTTCGTTAGTCAAGATTAGTATCGTTACTATGGTGCTTTTAATGATAAATATTTTATTTGTAATCTTAATATTAAAAGCAAAGAAAGGCGATATCGGGGTGAGTAATATCGAGAGTGCTATAGCAAGTGGAGTAGTGACGGCTTCTATATTAGTCTACTATGTAGTTAAAATATATCCTTATCTCAACAAAATAACGATTGATGGAGAAAAGATATATTATAAGAAAGTATTGGGACAGGAGAGAGTTATAGATATAGCTGCAGAAGATGTGCAGATACATATAGATACATTATATATGCGGTGGACTAACCAAGATGGCTATATAGAAGTGAATAGTGGAAAGAAAAAAATCAAGATTATAGAAAGTTATTATAAAAACTATGTAGTGCTAAAAGAAACTTTGGTCGCTTTAGCTTAACAAAAGATATATAGATAAAAGGTGTTCTTATAGAGCACCTTTTTTTGTGGATATTAGACACTTTGTTTAGGTAGGTATTTAGTAATCATACAGTTTAGATAGAAGGAGAATAGGTGATGAGTAAATGGAGGATTGTTCGACAAAGTCACCTCTAGCTCCACCAATCTCGAGTAATTGTCCATGAATTGTCGAGCGAATTGCTTATAACACCTGTATTATAAGGGGATATGCTATAGAGGGTGTTTGTGTTTATAAAGGATATTTTTTGTTTAACTTGTTGTTTGTTAGTGTTTTGTGTTGTTTTAAGGGCTAAAAAAAAGTACATCTTTTTTTTTATAAGACAGATCTTTGCTCTTATTGAGGAGATAGAATAGAAAAAAAGACCTTTCAGAACATGAAAAAGTACTTATAAAAGTGAAATATAGATTCGAATATTAAAAAAAATAGTGTCCTTTTTCTTAATAGTTAAAAGATGTACTGAGTTGTAAAAAAGAAAGAGGTAACCTATGTAATAAGTTACCTCTTGATATATGTATTCACAGATGCGGTCTATTCGTATAGCTCTCCTCGATGTGGTTTTAGGATATCTCTTAGTTGTCTCATTTGCTCATCATTGACTACCATATACGCGATAGTATGCTCTGGTGCTAGTACTGTATAGTCTATGATAAAGATAGGTAGTTGTTCTATAGCGACATACTCTTTAAGATGTATTACGTGATGTTCGGCTGTTTTTTCTCCAGCAGGCCCTTTAAAATCCCAAATAAGTTTGATTTGTCTTTCCATTTTCTAATTGTCATTTGTACAAAAGTAGTCAAAAAATAAGTAGAAATAGTTGAAGAATCAGTAGAAGTAGCTAGAAGGAAAAGCACTGCATATGAATAGTATTGAAAGGTAAAACGAGGGAGTAGATAACAAAAGAGGCAGTGTAGTCGTTTATAAATGAATATTATAGTATAAAGACAGGTTTATAACGATGCTATCTGATAAAGAGATTAGTTTAACCGTATCTTTTTTGTATTTTTGAGGTTGATATAAATTATTAGGTATGAAAGAAGAGTTAGTGGTATTAGTAAATGAACAAGATGAACAAGTAGGAGTAATGGAAAAGATAGAAGCTCATGAAAAAGCTTTGTTACATCGTGCATTTTCTGTTTTTATTTTGAATAAAAATAATGAAGTAATGTTACAACAACGTGCTTTAGAAAAGTATCACTCGCCTTTATTGTGGACTAATACTTGTTGTAGTCATCAACGTGTAGGCGAAACAAATATAGAGGCTGGTAGACGTAGATTAATGGAAGAAATGGGGTTCGAAGTGCCCCTAAAAGATGTTTTTAGTTTTATCTATAAAGCCCCATTTGACAATGGTCTGACAGAGCATGAGTTTGATCATGTGATGATTGGATATTACGATGATGAACCAAATATCAACCTAGAAGAAGTAGAGGCATGGAAATGGATGTCTATAGAAGGGATAAAGGAAGATATGGAGGCTAATCCTAATATATATACAGCTTGGTTTAAAATCATTTTTTCTAAGTTTTATCATTTTATAGAAGCTCAAAAAAAATAATAGTATGAGGTTAACTGTTAGTAGAAAAGCTCACTTTAATGCAGCACATCGCTTGCATAGAAAAGAATGGTCAGAAGAGAAGAACCAACTTGTTTTTGGTAAATGTAATAATCCTAACTACCATGGACACAATTATGAATTAATTGTTCAGGTAACAGGAGAGCTAGATCCAGAGACAGGATTTGTGATGGATTTAAAAGAACTATCAGATTTAATAAAATCGGAGATAGAAGAGAACTTTGATCATAAAAACTTGAATTTAGATGTACCAGAGTTTTTAGAGTTGATCCCTACGGCAGAAAATATCGCAGTAGTGATATGGCAAAAATTAAGACCTTTTATTAATAATGATAAAGAGTTAGAAGTGATATTGTATGAAACTGCTAGAAACTTTGTTTCTTTTAAAGGAGATTATTAATTATAGGGTATGCTAATGGGAAAAGTTGTAACTTGCACCCTCGTTTTTTATAGCGATTGGGAAAGATAGATAAGCAATAGCTTATTTTTAATAGAAGTGATTAATATATGGGTTTTAAACAATATCCGATACTATTTCAACCGATTCTGAAAGACAGAATTTGGGGAGGAACGAAGTTAAAATCAATACTTGGTAAAGATATTGATTCAAATGAGGTAGGAGAGAGCTGGGAGATTTCTGGTGTATCTTCTGATGTAAGCGTTGTCGCAAATGGGGTATATGAAGGATTAAGTTTAAATGATTTAATTCAGAAGTTTCCTGAAGAAATCTTAGGTGATTATATTATAAACCGTTTTGATAAGAAGTTTCCTCTTTTGTTTAAGTTTCTAGACGCAAAAGAAGATTTATCTATACAGTTACATCCGAATGATGATTTAGCTCAGAAGCGCCATGGGTCTTTTGGAAAGACTGAGATGTGGTATGTGATGCAAACGGATGAAAATGCAAGAATAGTAGTAGACTTTAAAGATGGAGTGACTCAAGAGGACTATCTACATCATTTAGAGGCTAAGACATTGCCTTCTATATTAAAAGAGATACCTGTAAAGAAAGGAGATGTATTCTTCATCGAGACAGGTACTATCCATGCTATTGGGGCTGGTGTATTATTAGCTGAGATTCAGCAGACTTCAGATATTACTTATAGAGTATATGACTGGGATAGACTAGATGCTTCGGGTAATTCTAGAGAACTCCATATCGATATGGCACTAGATGCTATCAACTATGATAAGAAAGAAGTAGAGTTGACTTATACTAAAGATGCGAATGTATCTAACGAAATAGTAGCGTGTCCATTCTTCTCAGTGAATTATATACCTCTAAAAGGAAGTTATCACAAAGAGAAGGATGCTTCTAGATTCTATCTATATGTGTGTACAGAAGGAGAAGGAGAGATCACATTAGGTGACGAAGTGTATTCTATACGATGTGGACAAACTGTGCTAATACCAGCAGCAGTAACACAAATAAGTTTAAGTGGTGAGGCTACAATCTTAGAGATATTTGTTTCTTAAAAGAGTAGTATACCCCATTTTTATATTGTAGATTTGCGTAAAATTAATACTAAATAAAGGAAATTATGGCAAGCGTAAGAAACCTAAAAAAAGATATTCACTATGTATTAGGTGATATCATCCAAGCAATTTATATTCAAGAAATGACAACTGGAGGACCAACTGCAGAGACTAACGCATTACTTGAAGAAGCGTTTGTTTCTTTCGATGAATTAATCGGAGCAGTGAATGCAAAAAACGTTGAGAATAAAAAAGCACATTTTAAAGGAGTTTATAAAAAACTAGAAGATGTTGCAGGTCAATTAGTTGAAAAAATCAACGCAATGTAATCGAAAAAAAGATTTAAAAAAGATACATTTTGTGTTGCAAGATTGAAAAACCATGCTATCTTTGCACTCGCAAAATGAGTCGCCGGTGTAGCTCAGCTGGCTAGAGCAGCTGATTTGTAATCAGCAGGTCGTGGGTTCGAGTCCCTCCATCGGCTCAAAAGTTTTAAAAGAGATTAGTATTACAATAATATTGAGTCGCCGGTGTAGCTCAGCTGGCTAGAGCAGCTGATTTGTAATCAGCAGGTCGTGGGTTCGAGTCCCTCCATCGGCTCAAAAGTTTTAAAAGAGATTAGTATTACAATAATATTGAGTCGCCGGTGTAGCTCAGCTGGCTAGAGCAGCTGATTTGTAATCAGCAGGTCGTGGGT